>JAFUJP010000124.1 GCA_017473745.1 Oscillospiraceae bacterium | reverse complement strand
CGGTAACATTTCCTTCGGGATCGATAATTTCCGCACCGAAAACGGGGATAGTTTCTTCGGTATAGTTGGTTGCGCGGGAAATATCCACACATTTATATGAACTGTATTTCATCGTATGTTCTTGCATTTCACAAGTAGGACCACTGCTTCCGCCCCAGTTGCTATCCAAAACGAGTATGCCTGAAGAATTGTATCCCAGATAAATTGCACCATGACTATATGAGCTAGAACTTGCAGAATTTCTGAAAATTAACATATCTCCTGGTTTTGCATATTTATCGAGTTCTGCTTGTATTTCACTTTTTTTCTTTGTTAAATCTATAGTTCTTTCATGCTCCACATCAATATTATCACTGGTCTTTTGTGCATAAAGAAACCAGTGTGCAATCATAGTAAAACCTATGCAAGACCAAGTTTTCGGATAAAAGCTTCCAATTTCTCCGGAATATTTATATTTTGGAGCTGGAAGCAAACTTGTACTACTTGGCATTATTTCCAATTCATTTTTTATCCACGCTGCTTTTATTAAGTTGGTCGTTTCACATTTGGCACACTCCCAGTCACCTGGATGCCCCGGATCTGCATTATCACAGCTTTTTCCAGTAGTTGTAAAATATTTATACCCGTAACTATTATTTTTAACAAAAGTTCTAAGTAAAGCTACTCTTTCTGCAAGGATTGAATCGTTTACATCTTTAGGTGTTGATTGCGTTTCATACTCTCCCGTTTCCGGTGCATCAACAATTATGTCGCTGACACTATCTTCACTTTCCGGAGAGGCAGCGTTCTCTCCAACCGGCTCCAGTTCAAGTGCTATCGCATTGACAGGCACCGCGCTCGTTATCATTAAAACTGCAAGAAGCGAGCAAAGAGCTTTTTTTATAATCTGACCCATCTTTTCTTCTCCTTTGTTTTTAATAAATCAAAAGCAACTTTGTTTTATCATCCCCAAACTATACTTACAGAAATTATTTTTTGATATTCATATTTATAGTATATATTCCTTCGTAAAATATGTCAATAGTCTGTTTACCATTGCAAATAATACTTTTAGACTATTTTTGAGGTGATGTTATGAATACTATTACACAATCTGTCGGTGCAAGAATCCGCACCTATCGCCAGCGATGCGGGATAACACAAGAGGAACTTGCCGAAAAAGCCGAAGTACATCATACTTATATCGGACAGGTTGAACGCGGAGAAAAGAATCTTACAATTGTTACCCTTGAAAAAATTCTTTCAGCCCTTGGAATAACCTTTACCGAGTTTTTTGAGCACCTTGAGTTTAACGAAAACATGGAAACTACAGCATCTCAATGCTATGACATAATAAACAGCAAGACCCCAGCGCAGCAGGAAAAAATCTTTCGCCTTCTTTGCGATATCGATGAACTTATTAAATAATGAATAAAAGCTCCCGAAAACAAAAGTTTTGGGGAGCTTTTATTTATTATTTTCAGAACTGTTTCTTTCCTGGTGATTTTTGTATTTTATTTCATCAGCCTAAGATTCGCCATTTCTTTCTGGCAACTCCATCTGATTTTGCTCTTTGAGCACCTCGTCAACGCCTTCACTCTCTGCCATTTGCTTTATGAGCACAGTCTTCATATTTTGAGCACGGTGCTCATAAAGCAGGCTCGCCCAAAGGGATGTCGCTTTGCAAATCGGCATCCGTCGGGTACAGGTTTCGCACCCAAAAAAAGCTCCCTGCAAAAAGCAAAAACAGCTTTAATAACCCGCCGTTTTATGGTAGAATATACTTATCATATTTTTCGGCGGTGATTTTATGAAAAAACTTCTTATAACCGGCTTCGAGCCCTTCGGCGGCGAAAAAATCAACCCCGCATGGGAAGCGGTAAAGCTTCTTCCGGAAGAGATCGGTTCCTTCGTGCTCAAAAAAATCGAGGTTCCGACCGTCTTCGAAAAAGCGGCCGAAGCGGTGCTCAAAGCTGCGGAAGAATTCAGCCCGGACGCAGTAATCTGCGTCGGCCAGGCCGGTGGCAGAGCCGCCGTCACCCCCGAAATGGTCGCGATAAATCTGCGTTTTGCCTCTATTCCGGATAACGCAGGCCGTCAACCAATGGATGAGCCCGTCGTTCCCGGCGGACCCAACGCTTATTTTTCCACCCTGCCCGTCCGCGAAATGACGAAGGCCATCTCCGATGCGGGTATCCCCGCGGCGGTTTCATATTCCGCGGGCACTTTTGTCTGCAACGACCTTATATATTCAGTTCTCCATCATTTTGAAGGCACGGAAACGAAAGCCTGTTTCATTCACGTTCCGTTCCTTCCGGAACAGACCGCCGATAAACCGAGCATGGCGCTCGAAACCATTGCAAAAGCCCTTGAAATTGCGGTCGAGTCAATTTAAAAGCCTCCCTTGCCTAAAGGGATGTGGATTTTTTGACCGTTTGCGGTCGAAAAAGACGGTGGGATTCTTTTTTTATGAATCCATTTGCCGCAGCTCACGCGATGCGGCCCTCTCCACTCTGACGAGGAACGAAAAAAATCCCGCCCGAAGGCGGGAATTTTTCAGTTATTGCCTGCAACAGCGGTAAGGTTTTCTTTAACAGCCTTAAAGCCTTCTGTTTCTCTGATAAAATCAAATATCCGGTTTTCCATTCTTTCAAGCATCTCGCCGGCAACATTAATGCTGTTCGGGTGACCTATCTCAAAACCCGCGCTTTCCATTCCGTTAAACATAAGAGAGCTGTGAACATAGTTTTTCGCCTTTGCATAATCCACAAACTCAACAGCGGCTTTTGCGGCGTATTCCAGCCGTTCAGCAGTTTTTTCGGCGTTCTTTTTCGCGGCGAAATATTCCGCCTGCTCAATATAGGAATAGTAAATGCCTGAACTGAAAAAGCCGAAATCCCCTTTTTCAAATAGCAGATTTATAAGTTTTATTCTCTTTTCATTCAGTTCAAAAATTTCTTCTTCCGAATAATCCCCATGCTCACGGCTCATCTGTTTCGATAAAAACTGAAGCAAATCATAGCTCAGCCATTGTTCCCTTTTTGTTCGCTCTTTTCCCCTATAAGCTTTTATGCAAAGAAAATTATAGCTTTCAAAAAGCGGCGGCATTTTTTCGGCCATTTTTTCAACTTTTTCAAATTCGCCTTTATCGCCGTAATATTCACAAAGCAGTGAAACCGCTGCATGGCGCATCCAATCCTCGGTACAGCCACCGAGAACCTTTTCGCAAAGGCATATACATTTCTCGCGAACCTTTTCGCGTCGTTCCGCGGTGCAATTCGGGCGGTTTATAATAAAAATTCCCGTTCCTGCCGCATTGCACATCATTTCGTAATCGTTCGGGAACTCCTTCATCGCCTTGCAAAGAAAATCCCACGCCTCTTCCTTATATCCGCTTCTGATAAGCTTTTGCCCTTTTTCAAGGATTTCTTTGCGCCGTGCTTCTTTTTTCCGGGAATCTATTTCGAGAAGCTCGTCAGCGGTAACTCCGAAAAATCCGCAGATTGCCGGAATCTGTGAAATATCCGGGCAGGTGCGCTCACATTCCCATTGTGAAACTGCTTTTGAAGTCACCCCAAGGGCTTCCGCCAGTTCTTCCTGCGTGATATCCTTTTCTTTGCGAAGTTTTCTTATCATATTGCCCAAAGACATATACATTCCTCCTTTTGGTTTATGAGTACATAATACTGCTGCCCGAGCTCATTTCAAATAACCTGTTTTAAGAGAAAAAGTAAAGCAAGGCTATACTTAATTATAAAACTTTTCTCTTTGGGAGCAAGCCCTGTCGTTCCATTTTCGTGTGCACACAGGTGCGCCCCTGCGAAATCCATTATGATTTATCCGATAATTTTACATTGCCGATTTTCAACTAAAAAAATCCCGCCTTTTGGCGTGGATTCGTAAAACAGTTAAAGCCAAGCTGTAAAACGCAGCTTGGCTTTTATCTTTGTTCGCGCTGCATAGCAGAATGTAATGTATAGAAGTGCGCCCTTACTGTTCGACAAACTTTAATTTATTGAATATAAAATTTGAAAATTTGGCTTGCCCAACCGAGCCAAGACGGCACGTTTGCATCAAGCCATTCAATCACAGTTGGTATATCTGCCGTAGTCAAATCTCCGATGTGGCTGTAAACGCTGCCTTCTGCCACCGATTTACCGATAGCGATTATACCGTAGGCGTGGTCACCGACGGCGACATATTTACCGACAGCAAGTGCACCCGTTGAGAAGCAACCGACAGAGAGTGCACCGAAGGATATAAGACCTACGCTGACTGCACCTACTGCAAAAAATCCGAGGGAAATAGAACCAACTGCAAGTAATCCAGCTGATAACATACCTACGGAAATCAGGCCGAGTGACAAAATACCGAGAGATATTACTCCAAGTGAAAACATACCGAATGATACAATTCCTCGTGACATAAAACCGATGGAAAATACTCCGCGTGCCTTCAATCCCACCGCGAAAAAACCGTGTGCATTTTTGCCGATGTGGTAAAGCGGCATACCAAACACCATTTTCTCGCTTTTGCGTTCGTGGAATTGTTTTTTGAATATATCCCAAGTACTTTCTTTTTCGGTTGGTCGTGTGTCTTGCTTTTCAGTAACATTTTCATTTAGAAGATAATCCATCGAGCATTCAAATAGCTTTCCCATTTTAACCAATTTATCGGTTTCGGGATATGCAATATCCGACTCCCATTTACTGATTGATTGGCGGGAAACGCCAAGAATGTCGGCAAGCTGCTCTTGTGTGTAGTTGTATTCTTTTCTGCATTTTGATAGCTTTTCGCCAAGTGTCATAATTTTATCTCCTTATGTTTTCTAACGCTGCGTTGCCTAAATTATAGAATACTAAGCAACAATATACTACCAATTCGCCGTTTCCAAATGTAAACTTTGGGTTGCATTGTTGAAATTACAAGGATGTTTGCAACTCATCGTCAAATTCAAGTTTGTTTAACTGATTATATGCTATCATAATTTGGTCGAATATACAATAACGGTCACAACAAACTAAATTGTTGTGACCGTTAACTGTCTTATGTACTACTTCGTTTTGGCGGGATTTTCTGTTCAATCAATTGTTGCCTGTTACAATGAAGGGCTGGATCGCGCTTGCAACTTTATAAATGGGCATGGTCTGGAGCGTGACTTTTCCGGGACCGGTGATGACGGTATCCACAAGACCTTCGCCGCCGAAAATGGCGTTTTTAACGCTTCCGACCATGCGGACGTCCATTTTGCAGGTCGGGTCCATAAGGGCAACAACACCTGTGTCACAGACAAGTTCTTCGCCTGCCGCAAGATCATATTCCTTGCAGTAACCGTCGATTTCAAAGAAAGCAAGACCGGGGCCGGTTACTTTCTGCATAATAAAGCCTTCGCCGCCCAAAAGACCCGCAGAAACCTTCTTTCTGAAGAAAATTTCAAGCTTGGTACCTTCGGTTGCGCAAAGAAAAGCCTTTTTCTGGCAGATAACGCTTTCGCCTGCGGCAAGCTGGCGGGAGATTATTCTTCCCGGGAAGGAAGAAGTGAACGCAATTTCGCCCGCTCCTCTTGCATTGTAATGATTGAGGAAAAGGCTCTCGCCGGAAAACATTCTTCCAATGCTTTTGCCGAAGCCTCCGTCCGCTTTGGTATCGGTTGTTATCGGTCCTTTTATCCATGTTCTTCCGCCGGATTCACTGACAAGACCTTCGCCCTGTTCAAGCTGGATAACAAGTGCCGGAAGGGATCCTCCTTCGATTTCATAACGCATAAAAACGCCTCCTTTTACAAAATTTTCTAAAAAAATAATATCACACCTATGTGATGAACGCAAGAAATTTTTTATGGTTTTAATGCAAAAAATATTCCGTTTCCTAATAAAAAAGCGGCGGGAGTTTTCCCCCCGCCATAAAAAATAGTTTACAATTCAAGTGTCATTAAAATATGCGGTATTCCGTCCTCAAGAAATTCTTCCGAAACCTGTCTGAAACCGACATTTTCATAAAACTTTCTTGCATAAACCTGTGCCTCGATGGTGATTTTATCCGCACCGAATTTTTCCTTTGCAATGCGGATGCCCTCTTTGAGCACGACAGTTCCGTAACCTTTTCTGCGCCTTGCGGAAATGACCCTGCCAACCGCGGCATCATCAAATGAAACGCCTTTATCGAGCACGCGCAGATACGCCGCAATTCCGTCTTCATCCCTGAGCCAGACATGATAAGCACCCTGGTCTTTGTTATCTATTTCGGGATAGGGGCAGTTTTGCTCCACCACGAAAACATCGACCCGAAGCTTCAGTATGTCATAAAGTTCCGCCGGGGTAAGCTCTTCAAATTTCCTGATCACGAGTTCCATTATTCTTCTGCCTCCGGCGCGGGTTCAAGCTTTTCGATAACAGCGGTATCGACCCTCATTCCGTCAACGGATTCGACCGTGAATTTATAACCCATACAGTCAAATGTATCCCCTGCTTCCGGAACTTTGTTAAGCTCATCCATGATCCAGCCGCTGAGCGTTGCATAAGGAACGTCCTCTATCTTAAGTTCAAGCTCTTCGAAAAGCTCTTCCGGATCCATGCTGCCCGAAACGGTATAAACGCCTTTGCTTTCGCTCATGTCCT
>JAFUJP010000123.1 GCA_017473745.1 Oscillospiraceae bacterium | reverse complement strand
GTAATCCCTTCAGGGACCCCCGCCCTACACTGAAAATGCGATAATCTGTAAACCGTAGGGGCGAACCTGTGTGTTCGCCCGTCAAAAAGGATTCCCGGAGGGCAGCCTTCCCCCCTGGGGGAAGTGGAACCGCGCCTGCGGCGCGGTGGATGAGGTGTCCTTCCTGCAACCGCCGTTTTTTATACCTGTTTATCAAGAATTTCTCTGTATTTCTGATAGAATTCCTCGAAGGTTCCGTTTTCGATTTCTTCGCGGATTTTTGCCATCATCTCGTTATAGAACCAAAGATTATGAAGAACGCAAAGGCGCATTCCGAGCCGCTCGTCCGCTTTCAGCAGGTGGCGGATATAACCCTTGCTGTAACTGCGGCAGGCGGGGCAATGACATTCCGGGTCGATTGGCGAGCCGTCATATTTGAATTTTTCCGCAAGGATGCGGACTTTCCCTTTCCACGTGAATACGTTGCCGTGCTGGGCATTTCGAAGAGGGAGAACACAGTCGAAGAAATCCACGCCAAGGTGAACGCCTTCAAGAATATTCAGGGGCGTTCCCACCCCCATAAGATAGCGGGGCTTATCCTTCGGCATATAGGGTTCCACCGCGTCGATTATGCGGTACATATCCTCGGCGCTTTCGCCGACGGAAAGCCCGCCTATGGCATAGCCGTCAAGCCCTTCGATGGCCGCAATTTCCTTCATGTGTTCAACACGGATATCGTCGTAAGTTCCGCCCTGATTTATTCCGAAAAGAAGCTGACCCGGGTTGATCGTTTCGGGATTTCCGGCAAGTTTTTTGTGCTCCGCAATGCAGCGATGAAGCCAGCGGGTTGTTCTTGCAACGGATTTTTCGACATAATCCCTCGGGGCGGGATTTTCGATACATTCATCAAAGGCCATGGCGATGTCGCTCCCGAGTTTCGACTGTATCTGCATGGATTCTTCCGGGCCCATAAAAATCTTGCGCCCGTCTATATATGAGGTGAAATAGGCGCCCTCTTCCTTGATCCGGCGGAGATTATGGAGCGAAAAAACCTGAAAACCGCCGGAATCCGTCAGCACCGGGCCGTCCCAGTTCATAAATTTATGAAGCCCGCCAAGCCTTGCTATAAGGTCTTCCCCCGGCTGCATATGAAGATGATAGGTGTTTGAAAGTTCCACAAGGGTGCCGATTTCCCGAAGGTCATCGGTGGAAGCGCCGCCGCGGATTGCCGCCGCGGTGCCGACGTTCATAAAAACCGGCGTTTGAATAACGCCGTGGGGAGTTTCGAGTTTTCCGCGGCGTGCCCGGCCGCAGGTGGTCATAACTTCGTACATTGTTTCCTCCGTAAATCGGATTTTTTAATATTCTCTGAGGATTCCTTCGCAGCCTTCATTGACGTCGCGCCATGTTTTTGTGAAGTCGCCGCTGTACCAGGGGTCATCAACTTCCCCCGGGCGGCTTGTGAAATCCAGAAGCATTTTTATTTTGCCCTCGGGGTCGCCGCCGGTTATGCGCAGCATATTGCGGATATTGAAATTATCCATACCGATGAGCAAATCATAATATTCATAATCCGCCCTTGTCATTTGCCGCGCCCTTTTCCCTTCGCAGGAAATTCCGTGCTTCGCCAAAGCTTTTTCACCGACGGATAGACCGGGTTGCCGATGCCGTTCCAAATCTCCTCGGTGCTGGTTGCGGCGGAAGCAACTTCAAACTCATATTCCCGCCCGAGCTTTTCGAGCATATCCTTCATAACAAATTCCGCCATGGGGCTTCGGCATATATTGCCGTGGCAGACGAAAAGAATTTTTATCATGGCAAAACCACGCTCCCTGCGTTTTTCTTCTTTGGAAAGTATAACACAAATCGGCGTTTTTTTCACTATGTTCTTCTTGTGTAATTATGATTATTTCAGAAAATTGTTGTTTGCCACAGTTATCTATCGCATTCCCGCAGTGAACGCTGTCCCCGCGTTCCGCATATGCAGCGGGACCGTCGAATACGACGGCCCCCGCAGTCGTTTTTGAAGATTTATCTCATAAAAACAACCGTCTCCGGCTTTGGAGGCAGATTTATTTAGGATTGGGCATCTTGATTTATCAGTGCTGTTAAAGTATAATTTTGTTTAACAAATTTGGATTGGGGGCGACGTTTCATGCGGGCGCAATTCGGAAAAAGCGGCGATATAGATAGTTGGATGAAGCTTGTTGAGGAAATAAGCTGGAATTTTCCGGGGTTGGAAACGCGGGAAAAAATAGAAGAATACCGTGAAACGGCCCTTCGCTTTATGGCAAAAGACCAGGCGCTTTGTGTGAAAGAGGACGCGAAGGTGGTTGGTGTCCTTCTTTTTTCGAAAAAACGCAATATGATTTGCTGTCTGGGTGTTTCGCCCGAACACAGAAGACAGGGCATAGCATCGGAGCTGTTAAAAAAGGCTTTGGAAAATCTCGACAGAACAAAGGATATCACGGTATCAACTTTTCGGGAAGAAGACGAAAAAGGAATTGCGCCGAGAGCACTATACAAGAAATTCGGCTTTTCGGAAGACGAGTTGATTGAGGAATTCGGTTACCCGAATCAGAAATTTATACTCCGCCCATAAATTTTATTTCACTGCGGCAGGATACAAAATATAGCTGCATCCGCGCAACTTTCCGCGCCCGGCTTCGGGGGCAGATTTATTAAAGGTCGGGCATCTTGATCTCATTTTGCCGTTGTAATATAATTTTGTCGGATAAGTTTTGAATTTTCCGGAGGTTTTGGAATGAGAGAATATTTCATCGTCAGTTTATGTAAAAACGGAATTCTCGGCGGCGGCATCACCGCAGGTTCCGAAGCTATCACTTACCATACGGGAAAATTGACTGTGCCCGATAAATATAAACATATAGAAATGAAATACAGAGATATCCTTGCACTGAAAACCGGCCGCCTTTTCGTTTTTCCGACAGTTACACTTGAAATGAACAGCGGCGAGAAATTCAGATTCATTGTTTTCGCAAGAAAGCGGTTCGTTGATTTTCTTAAAGAACAAACAACAATTTACCCATAACACCGCACAAATAAAAACGTTGATTTTTTTCGGTGATATACTATAATTAAAGCAAGAAAAACAATTCGAATGGGGGGAAAACCATGCAGCAATTTCCGCTTATTTATGTTTTTTATATTTTTATTGCCGTTGCGGCTGTGATAGCCTTCGCTGTTCCGAAAAAAGCGACCTATAACAAGCTGGATAACGCCGGTCTAATATCGAATATCATTCTTTCCGTTGTTTATTTTCCGCTTTCCCTGCTTGGTTTTTTCTCCATTTTCTTTACCGATAATATGTCCGCATATTCCGAAGCCATTCAGACTCTGATTATCATTATGGTTTGCATCGGCGTGGCCATGCCTTTTGTTTCGGTATTGAGCATTATGTCTTCGGTCATTCTGCGCAAAAGGGGAAAACGGATTTTCAGTTTTGCAATCCAGTTTCTTCCTCTGATTCTTTTTTCCGTTATGATTACAATTTTTGTTACAGTTGGGATAATCAATGAATTTTAAATATGATAAAATAAAGAGCCGCCCCCCGATTCCGGAGGCGGCTTGTTTTTTGTTATACTGAAATTTTTCAGTCGCCGCAGGGCGAAAGGCAAAGAAGAGCAAACCTTATAAATCAAAAAGTGCTTTTTCGTAATCTTTTACATAATATTTTATATTTGTTCTGCCCTTTTGAATCACGGTATGTCCCTCTTTTTCAAGAAGCGCTTTTTGCGCTTCGGCGCCGCCGGGGTATTTTGGGTTCAGCTCGCCTTTGGCTTTAAGGGTCCGCCAATAGGGGGTTATGTCTTCGTTTCGCTGGTAACTTGCCCAGGCGGCAATGGAAACGAATATACCCGCAGTGATCGGTTCTGTAAAATCCGCCCCGCTCTGCTTTGCAAAATATTCCCTTATACCGCCAACGGTAATCAGCTTTCCATAAGGAATAAGGCGCATCACCTTATCGTATTCGGCGGGCGGCGCAAAATACATTTTGTTTCCGCCGTATTTTGCTATGCTTTGTTCATCGGTTATAATTTGTATTTTCGGCATATCCTTGCTTTCATGAAGCATTGCGTTGAAATCTTTTTTCTCTTCGTTCGCCGTAAAAATCACCTCCATGCCGAAAGCATATAACAAATAATCGGTTTTAGCAATGAAGCTGTTTTAAAAAGCTTTTTCGATTTTTTCAAGAAGTGCCGCTTTGATTTCCGCGGTTGCGAAGCAGGCGTTGACGGAGTTTCTTGCGATGTCTTTGACCTCCTCGTCGGTGAGGTCAAAGGCGGCGATGAGCTTTTCAAACTCACTTCCGAGGGTGACATTGGAAACGGTCATGTTATCGGTGTTGACAGTGACTTTTACGTCTTTTTCCATGAACTTTCTGATGGGGTAATCCTCGATTTTCTCAAAAATGCAGGTGTGAAGATTGCTTGTGGGGCAAAGTTCAAGGGTGATGCCCTCGTCCGCAAGTTTTTTGAGGAGGTTTTCGTCCTCGATGGAATGGACTCCATGGCCTATGCGTTTGGTGCCGTATTCAAGGGCTTTGTAAACGCTCTTGGGACCGTCGGCTTCGCCGGCGTGAATGGTATAGGGAACGCCGAGCTCTTTTGCAAGGGTGAAGAGGTCTTCAAAATCTTCGGTGGGGAAAAGTGCTTCGGCGCCGGCGATATCAAGACAGCAAACCCCTTTGCCGAGATATTCCTTCGCCATTCTTACGGTTTCGAGGTTTTCTTCGTGGTTGTCGCTGCCCCTCATACAGCAGAGAATGAGGTTCGCGCAGAAATCGCTTCTGTTAAGGCCTTCGATGGCGGCTTCGACGATTTCTCTCTGCGAAAGCCCTTTATGGGTGTGGAGCTGGGGCGCAAAGCGGATTTCCGCATAGATAAGGCCCTGCTCTTTAAGCTCTTCCTGAAGGTTATAGACGGAAAGGGCGATGGCTTCTTTGGTCTGGAGAAGCATCCCCGGGAAGGCGAATTTTTCGAGATACTCGGTAAGGTCCTTGCAATCCTCGTTGACGCGAAGCTGTTTTATCAGCTCGGCCTCTTCGGGAATTTCTATATTTTGCATCGCGGCAAGTTCTTTTACTGATTTGACGGAAAGGGAACCGTCGAGATGAAGATGAAGGTCGATAAGTCCGGGGGTTTTCATGGGGGCATTCTCCTTTGCTGTTTTTTATATATAAACTATATATCAAAGCGGCGGATATTGCAAGGGATGAAAATAAGGTTTATAATGTTTTTCATAAACAGCAAAAGGTAGGAAAAGTTATGAAAAAAATCGGATTTATCGGTACCGGAAATATGGGAAAAGCGCTTGTTCTTGCGGCACAGAAGGAAAATGGAAAAATTTCCCTTCTGCTTTCGGATAAGGACGCAGAAAAGGCAAAAAAACTTGCGGCAGAAACCGGCGGAACTTTTTGCGGCAACGAAGCCGTTGCTGCAAACGCGGATTATATTTTTCTCGGGGTCAAGCCTCAGATGCTTGGGGAAGTTATGGAAGAAATTGCCCCGGTGCTCAAAAAGCGCGAAAGCCGTTTTATACTTGTTTCAATGCTCGCGGCGTTCACCTGCGAACGCATCTGTGAAGCGGCCGGCGGGGATTATCCCGTTATCCGCATCATGCCGAACACTCCCGTTTCCATCGGCGAAGGAATGATCCTTTATGCGCCGAACAAAAACGTTACCGAAGAAGAAACGGAATTTTTCCTCGAAGCTTTTGAAAAAGCAGGAAGGTTCTCTCCCCTTCCGGAAAAATTAATAGATACCGGGGCTTCTGTTGCGGGGTGCGGGCCGGCTTTTGTTGATATGTTCATAGAAGCGCTTGCAGACGGCGGGGTTGCGTGCGGTCTTCCCCGGGCACAGGCCATCGAATTCGCCGCACAGATGGTATGCGGTTCCGCAAAGCTTATTCTTGAAAGCAAAAAACATCCCGAACAGCTTAAAGACGAGGTCTGTTCCCCCGGCGGAACGACCATTCAGGGCGTTCGCGCGCTTGAAAAGGGCGGATTCCGCTCATCGGTTATGGAAGCGGTCATCGCCGCATACGAAAAGAATTTTGAGCTATGAGATAAATTGTAATTTATATGCGTACCACCCAAACGATCGTAGGGACCGTCGTCCCCGACGGTCCGTTTATGTATGCGGAACGCCGAGGACGGCGTTCCCTACGGTTTGCAGGTTGTCGCCATTTTAGTGTAGGGCGGGGGTCCCTGAAGGGATTACTTCGCACTTCGTGCTCAGGGCACCCGCTCCCGCCGTAAACCCCGTCAAATTTTGATATGCGCTCCGCGTTCTTGGTTTACCCTCATCCGTCTTTTTTTGACCTTCGGTCAAAAAAATCCACCTGTACTCTTGGCATTAGCGCCCGTCTGCTGCGGCATACGCCTTGCATACGGTCGATGCCTGCGCCAAATCCGGCTCGCTGTATCGCCCACTGGGCGCGCTTCGCCGTCTTTGCCCCAGGGGAAGGCTTTAAACATCCCCGCAGTTAACGGCGAACCGACACTGCCGCTTAAACGCAAACACAAAAAATACCCGTGCTCGAATGAGCACAGGTATTTTTTATTTATTCGGTTTTATATCGTCCGTAAGCCCGAGGATATAATCCGTGCTCGTATTATAATACTGTGCAAGCTTTATCAGCGCCCAGACCGGAATTTCGTGTATTCCTTTTTCATATCTGCGATACACTTCGCGTTTGCAATCAAGAACATCGGCTATTTCCTGTTGGGTTTTATCGGAATCTATTCTCAAATCCGCAAGTCTTTGAAAAAACATATAGTATCACCTCTCAAAAAGATGCTACTATTTTGTTGCACTCTATGTCAGAATATGCTACAATATTGTGGCACAAAAACCGCAAATCGGGGTGAAACAATGGTTGAAAGCGAATTTTCTGAAGATGCATTAAAAAAGCTTTTTTACGACATAAAAAAGCTATCGGCTTTTTCTGCGGAAGAATCAGCCGCACTTTGCCTTTATATTCCCATGACTGAAGAGATTTTTATAAAATGTCTGAAAATCTCTTTTAAAAACCGGGACCGTGAAATGATCGGGTATTTGGTTGATATTTTCCCCGAATTTGCGGAAAAAATTGAAATTGAAAATCTTTTGGATTGAACCGGCGTGCTCACATCGTTTCTGCCGCAATAATGCCAAAAAGCGGAACGGTCAGCTAAAGCATATCTTCCACCAGCCAAATCAAAGATTTGGGGTGTCAGATAAATACCGTTCCCTACGGTGAATTGGCGAACCGACACAGCCGAGCCAACGCGGCAAAATGAAAACCGTTGCCGGCCCCGAACGGCGACGGTGGAGATTAGAAATCTCCGTTCGTTCGGTGGTGAGTTTATTCCCCCTTGAGGGGGAGTCGCTCGCGGGAGCGAGCGGGTAGGGGCGAACGTGTTTCTTTGCGGTCTTAC
>JAFUJP010000122.1 GCA_017473745.1 Oscillospiraceae bacterium | reverse complement strand
CCAACCAGCTCTTCCAGGATATCTTCCATGGTAACTATACCGAAAGTTCCGCCGTATTCATCGGTTACAACCGCCATGTGGCATTTTTTCTTCTGCAAAAGTTTAAGAAGCGCGCCGATTTTCATGGTTCGCGGTATGAAAACCGCTTCGGTAAGCATCGTATCGGCAATATTATCTTTATCATAGTTGTTGTAAAAATCGGTGCGGTGGATAATGCCTATGATATTATCAAGGCTGTCAACATAAACGGGCAGACGGGAATATCCGGTTTCGATAAAAACTTCGGCGACTTCCTCTTTTGTCCAGTTTTTTTCCACCGCTTCAATATCAACGCGGGGAGTTGCGATATCCGCGGCATCGTTTTCGTTAAGTTCGATTACATTGCGGATAAGCTCGCCTTCCTGTTCGCCTATACCGCCGCTGTGTTCGACTTCATCGACCATCGAAAGAAGCTCTTCTTCGGTAACGGTGTTGTCATCGCTGCTTTTGATAACCATTGAAACAAGCTTTTTCCACATAGAAAAAAGAAAGTTAACGGGGGTAAGAACTATCGCGATAAAATTGATTATGGGCGCAGAAAATCTTGCAAAGCTTTCGGGGGATTCCTTTGCGACGCTTTTCGGGGTTATCTCGCCGAAAATAAGTACCACAACGGTGATAACCGCGGTTGAAACCGTTGCGCCGATATCGCCGCCCAAAAGTTCGATGAAAAGAACCGTGCCCATGGAAGAAAGGGCAATATTCACTATGTTGTTGCCCACAAGGATAGTTGTAAGAAGCCTGTTGTAATCGTCAAGAAGGCGAATTATAAGCTGCGCGGTTTTATCACCGCGTTCCGCCGCGATTTTTATCTTTGTTACGTTAAGACTGTTGAAAGCGGTTTCTGTTGCGGAAAAATATGCCGACATAATTATGCAAACGAGCATTGGTATCAGCATTCCAAAATTACCCATTGATTATTTGATACAACCTTTCATTTTTATAAATAACGCAAAAAAGCACAGCCCGAGGCTTTTTCCCGCCCAGGCTATGCTTGAATAAACTCAGTTTTTCATATTACTTCGTATGTCTGCGTCGTCCATTTTTTGACCTTTCAAATAAATGATAGAGATATTATACACAAGTACACCGGAATTGTCAATCACCGGAATTACGGATAATAAAAACTTCCGCATCCATAAACGGCTTCGTCCGCTTTTTGTGCAAGTTCTTTTTCGTCAATTCCTTCAAGCCATTCAAACACTTCTGCGCTTGTTCCGCGCGCAAGGTATGACGTATAAATTCGTCCTTCCTTTTTTGCGGTAACCGTAACCGATTTTTCTTCACCGGATTTTATCGAAAAAAGTTCAAAACAAACTTCATAACCCTTTGGAGTGATTTCGGAACATTTCACCGTTTCAAAATCCCCCGTTTCCGGAATATTGTTTTCCAGTGCATATATAAATTTTTGTTTTGCAGCTGAAGCAAGAATTTCGGTAAACATTTTTCGCCTTTCCTTATTTATCCGACTATAACTCCGCCGCCGAGGAGCTTTTCTCCGTCATAAATAACGGCGGATTGCCCCGGCGTTACGGCCCTTTGGGGTTCTTCAAAAAGGATAAGCGCCCTATCCTCATAAAAATAAGTGCTCGCAAGGGCCGGCGCCGGGTTATGGGCGTATCTTATTTTGCAGGTGACCGCTATGGGCATATCCGGCGCGCCGTTTATCCAGTGAAAATCCTTTACGATAAGGCGCTTTTTAAAAAGCGCTTCGTTTTCCACAAGAATTACCTCGTTCGCTTCCGCATCTATTTTGCCGACGTAAAGCGGCTTCGGAAGTGAAAGCCCAAGGCCTTTTCGCTGGCCGATGGTATAGCGGCAAATGCCTTTATGCTCACCGAGGCATTTTCCGCATTCGTCAACAAATTTTCCGTGTGGCATTTCGCCGATTTTTTGCTCTATGTAGCCCTGGGTATCGCCGTCGGGAATGAAACAGATATCCTGTGAATCCGGCTTTTGCGCAACGGGGATACCGGCTTTTGCGGCGATTTCGCGGATTTCATCCTTGGATAAATCCGCAAGCGGAAAACGAAGATGCGGAATAAGTTCCTTATCAATGTTATACATCATATAGCTTTGGTCTTTTGCAAGATTTTTTGCGCGGAAGATATTTTCTCCGTCCGTTCTTGCGTAATGGCCTGTTGAAATAAGGTCATATCCCAGTTCCTGCGCCTTTTCAAAAAACGCAGGGAACTTGATAAATTTATTGCATCTTACGCAGGGGTTGGGGGTTCTTCCCATTTTATATTCTTCGGTAAAGTTATCAAGAACTTTCCTTTTGAAGATATTACGAAAATCAAAGATATAATGCGGAATTCCGAGATGATCCGCAACGGCTTTTGCATCCTTTGCTTCGTCCCAGTCATCCGTCATGCGAAAGGTCGCGCCCGCGACCTCATAGCCCTGTTCCTTCAAAAGAAAAGCCGCGGCCGCACTGTCAACTCCGCCGCTGAGCCCGACCATCACCCTGTTCATGCCATTGCCCAAAGAAGCGCATACGCAAAGGAAGGCACTATCATTGCGATGATAAGAACAATTATCATAATTCTTACAAAAAGTTTGTTTTTCATATTATCCTCCGTTTATCATTCAAGCGAGCCCATGCAGCTGAACGGGAAAAGTATAAATCTCGCTTTGCCTTTTATATAATCCTTGTGGATATAGGGGTTTTCCCAGTATCTTGCATCAAGGGAACCGCCCCTGTTATCTCCGAGAAAGAAATAGCAATCCTCGGGAACGACAAATTCTCCCTCGAAAGAAGAAAAGCTGCTCACATAACCTTCATAAAGCTTTCCGCCGTTAATGTAAACGTCGCCCGTTCCGTCAAAAGTTACCGTTTCCCCCGGGAGCCCGATGCAGCGTTTAATAAGAACAACACCAAGCTCTTCGCTTTCAAAAACGACTATATCGCCGCGTTCGATGTTATCTTTATCAAAGCTTCTGGTAGTAAGAACCTGTGCCCCGACAGGAATCGTTGTTTCCATAGAACCCGTCGGAACGCTTGCCATAAAGCAAAAGGTCTGAAAAACCGCAAGGGGTATAAGGCAATAGAAAAATATCGTTTTTGCCCAATCAATAATTTCGGCTTTAAGCTTCTTTTTCTTTTGTTCCTTTATTTCTTCGGGGGTAAGTTCCTTCTTTTTTTCTTCTGTTTCGAGAATTATTTCTTCTTCCATTTTTATCCTCCAGAACGGTTTATATAAAATGTTTAAATATTTTATTGCCTAATTAAATTATTATAGCATTAAGAAAAGCTTTTATCAATAAAAAAGGGCTATTTTTAACATTTCGGACAATAATATAAACAAAAGCGGAGGTGAAAAATTTGTTTATAGTGTTTTTTCGAACTCTGATAATATATTTCGTGATCATTGCCTGCCTCAGGGTCATGGGCAAGCGCCAGCTCGGCGAGCTTCAGCCTTCGGAATTCGTTATTGCCATTCTTGTTTCAAATATTGCGACCCTGTCCATCGAAGACACCAACAGTCCGCTTATGGGCGCGGTGGTTCCGATAATAACCCTTATGAGCGCCGAGGTCATCCTTTCATATATCACCCTTAAAAGCGGAAAAGCTCAGGTCATAGTCACCGGCAACCCGGTTGTGATAATACGCAACGGCATCATCGACCAGCAAAGCATGCGCGACCTTCGCTTTTCAATCGAGGACCTTATGAGCCAGCTTCGCATAAACGGAACCTTTGATATCGAGGACGTTGCATGGGCAATAGTCGAAACCAACGGCCAGCTTACGGTCTATCCCAAAGCCGAAGCCCAGCCTTTAACTCCCAAATCCGTTGCAGACCCCGAAAGTGCAACCGATACCCCTCCCATGGTGCTTATAAGCGACGGCATTCTTTGTGCGAAAACCCTTTCCGCCTGCAACCTCAGCAAAAAGTGGCTTAAAAACGTGCTTGAAAAGGAAGGGCTTTCAGAAAAGGAAGTCTTTCTTATGACCTGCGATCCTTCGGCAAAATACCATATCGTCAAAAAGGAGGCGCGCTGATTTTTTTGAAAAGAGTTATCTTTGCCGCCGCCCTTTTGGCGGCCGTTATACTCCTTAATATTTTATGCATCCACATTGTGGCGGATATCAAAAACGATATAACCGAAAAGCTTGATACCCTTTACGAAGCGGCTTCCGAAGGCCCGGAAGAAGCCGCCGCTCTTTGCGGCGAATTCACCGAATACTGGATAGAAAAAAGCCATATACTTTGCAGAATAGTCCGCCACGACCTTATCGACCAGATAACCATTGCCGTGGCGCGCTTTGCGCCCCTTGCAGAATACGGCGAAATCGGCGAGCTTTCGGCCGAAATCCTCCGATGTAAAATTCTTCTTGAAGAAATATGGGATTCAGAAATGCCTTTTTTCAGAAATATATTTTAACATCTTTCCGGATGAACGGAAACTGCTGGAACGGTCCTGACCGTTCCCCTTGCGGAGAAGCATTCTGCAAAGCAGATTTGCGGGCAATTAAAAACAGCGGGGCAAATCCCCCGCCGTTTGTTATGTTATTCCTTCGGAAAAGCATCAATCAGCTTCGCCGCAAATCTTCTGATAAGGTTGGCGTCGAGGACGTTCACCTTGCCATCGCCGTTGACATCCGCCGCGGCAAGCTGTTTTTCGTCGAGTTCCTCAAGCTCCGCAGCATAGCGGCGAACAAGGTTCGCATCAAGAACGTTTATCTTCTCGTCACCGTTGACGTCGCCGAGAAGATAATCAAGAGCGGCAAGGGTTCTTGTTTCAAAATGCCCGCAGTTTGTGCAGTCGCGGCGTTCCTCGCCCTCTTCCGTATAGGTGGGCGCCTTTGATTCATACCACTCGCCGAAGGAATGGCCTTTCGGAGCGATTTCTTTTGTTTCGTAATGTTCGCAGTTATTGCAATCTCTGCGTTCCGTTCCGCTTTCGGTGCAGAAAGGTTCCGTTTCGACCGCCCATTCGCCGAAACTATGGCCGAGGGCATCGGTTGCGCGGGTTTCGGCACAGCCGCAGTTTGCACAGGTTCGTTCTTCTATACCCTTTTCGGTGCAGTTCGGTTCGGCGGCGGTTTTCCATTCACCGAAAGAATGTTCGCAGTCGTTGGGAATTTCTATTTCAAAATCAACTGTGGAATACCATGTGAATTCCTCAAAAAGAAGCGCGCCGATGCCGGAAATAAGATCAGCAAATCCGGAATTTTTGCTCATATCAAAATTAAAATTATCCCAAAAAACAGCGTTCACATTGTATATGATTTTATCTTTACGGATTTCTTTTGTTTCAATATCCGTATCCAACACCGTTACCCCTGCTATCCACTCAAGGGATTTATCGTATTCATTGATTGATTCTACTGCTACATGACCTATCCTTTTTATATAGTTTTTTGGACAGCCGTCTGTTCCATCGAAGCCACCGTTGTTTACGGCGTTATAATCATACAAGTATAAAATATATGATTCCGTCGCTTCCATGCTCCAAACGGCAACTCCGAGATTATATAGCTTCATGTCAAGTTTATCCGTCATTTCAATATAAAAAGCACACGTTCTTGTAAGAGCTGTTTTCATAAGTTCGCTATTCATAAGAAGCGCCGTAAGGGCGTGGTCTTCTCCGACTCTGAGGTACTTTCCGTTCTTGAACATACCGTGCATGGCAAGGGCATCCGCCGCCGCTCCGTCCGCATCTTTCTGGTCGATGGATTTTGCGAAAGCCTCAATCTGCGGTCTTATGATCTCTTCAAGGCTCTGTTCTTCGCTTTCGGCGGCAAAAACGGTTCCGGCATTTCCGAAAATCATAATCGACGCAAGAAAAACGCTCAACATCTTTTTTACAAAGTTTCTCATTAAAAATCCTCCCGTACCGAACAGGAGTCTTTATTCTCTGCCAAAAGGCAGAGAATACGGGACGTCCCGTCGCTTTTATATTATTATTTATTCAATTACAGTTATGGTGATATTTTCTTTCGCGGCGCCGATGGAATTTTCGGTGTTCGGGTCAAACCCTTCAAAACAACTTCAGCGCTGTAAGTTCCGATTTCGGGGATAATATTCAAAACGTCCTCGCTTATATGCTGGTTCGGTTTGATATAATCGGTTTCATAAATAGTTTCCCCTTCGAGAACTATTTTTACTTTCATAAGGCAGGTGTTTTTTCCGGAGTTTTCAATTTTGAAATCCCCTCTGCCGTCGCTTGCCCCAACGGTTATTTCCTCCGCAATTTTATACGAAAGGATTCCGGCGCTGTTCTTTTCTCCGTCATAATAAGTTCCGTCAAGCATTCCGTTCACCGCCGCATGGTCGGAAGTTATCCAGGGATATTGATCTTCCTCTGCCGGGGCTTCCCCGCCGAAGAAAAAATATCCCGCCGCGGCAAACGCGGCAATGATTATTACAAGAACAAACGAAGCAGCAAAGCTTTTTACATTATTTTCACGGTTATATGCCAAAATCTGATCCTCCTGAAAATGAATCTTATATAAGTATAGCAGATATTCCAACTTTTTCAATATTTTTTCGTACTTCTTTTATATTGAAGCTTTACAAAATTTGTGATAGAATAATAGTATTAATATACACATTTGCGTTTTTCTTTTGAAAAGGCTTTTGTATAAATTAACAAAATTACCATACATAGGGGGCATTTTTATGAGCGAACTTATCGGCGCATGTCTTATCGGCCAATCCGGCGGACCAACCGCAGTTATCAACTCCAGCGCATACGGTGTTATCAAAGCCGCACTTGGCAAAAAATGTATTACAAAAGTTCTTGCCGCCCAACACGGCATCCGTGGTGTTCTTGATGACAACATCATAGATATGGGCAAAGAGGATGCCGAAACCCTTGAACTTATGCTGACTACTCCCGCTTCTCTTATCAGGAGCTGCCGTTATAAGCTCAAGGATTTTCGTGAAGACGACACCGATTATAAACGCATCCTTGAAATCTTCAAAAAATACAATGTCCGCTATTTCTTCTATAACGGAGGCAACGACAGCATGGATACCTGTCACAAAATCTCCGAATATATGAAAACCCAGGATTACGAATGCCGCATTATCGGTGTTCCGAAAACCATCGACAACGACCTTTATAACACCGACCATTGCCCCGGCTTTGGTTCTTCCGCAAAATACATAGCCCTTTCCGTTGCAGAGGTCATCAAGGACGTTCACGTTTATGACCGTGACGCCATAGTCGTTATCGAGGTTATGGGCCGCCACGCGGGCTGGCTTGCCGGTGCCGCCGCTCTTTCAAAAATCTGCTGCGAAGGCCCCGCTTTCATCTATCTTCCGGAAGTTGTTTTTGATATGGATAAATTCTTCAAAGACCTTGATGAATTCCAGAAGCACCACAAACGCATAGTTATCGTATTTTCCGAAGGCATCCGCGACAAGCACGGCAAATTCATCAGCGAATACGGCATCAACGATACCAACGTCATCGACGAATTCGGCCATTCCCAGCTCGGCGGCCTTGCGGCGACCATGTCCAACATAATCCGCGCCAAAACCGGCGCAAAGGTTCGCGGAATCGAGCTTTCGCTCCTCCAGCGCTGTGCGGGCCACGCCGCTTCCAAAACCGACCGTGACGAAGCCGCCATGGCCGGAAGCTTTGCGGTCGATGCCGCCGTTGCCGGAGAAAACGGCAAGATGGTCGCTTTCAGACGCGAAACCAAATATGGAATTTATAAATGCGTCCCGACCCTTGTTGACCTTGCTTCCGTTGCCAACGCAGAAAAATGCGTTCCGCGCGAATGGATCAACGAAGAGGGCAACAACGTCACCGATGAATTCATCGAATACGTTGTTCCGCTTATCCAGGGCGAGATCGAAACCCCCTATGAACACGGCATGCCCAAATACG
Organism: Oscillospiraceae bacterium; assembly: GCA_017473745.1. Taxonomy (GTDB): domain Bacteria; phylum Bacillota; class Clostridia; order Oscillospirales; family Ruminococcaceae; genus UMGS1668. Next base: position 13,535 of record JAFUJP010000122.1, on the reverse strand, counting down.
CAAGGCTCAAACGTGTTCCCGCGGAGCCCGTCAACGAATAATATTCCCACCAAAACCGTAGGGCGGGGGCTTGCTCCCGCCACATAATAAAATAGCAAACTCCCGCTCTTTCGAGCGGGAGTTCTTTTATCTTAAGCCTCCCCTATCATGGGAGGCGGCATTTCCGGAGGAAATGACGGAAAGGTGGAATAAAAAAGCGGCGGGAGCAAAGCCCCCCGCCGCATTGCAATATTTAATTTGATTAGCGGAACAGCCATAAAGAAATTTATTCCAGCGCCGCCTTTATTTTTTCTTCCGTAAGGCCGTTTACGTCGTTCTTGATGATAACGTAAATTGCCGCCGCAATGGGAACACCGATGAGCATTCCCGCAACGCCCAAAACTCCGCCGCCGACCGTGACCGCAGCAAGAACCCATATTGCCGGAAGCCCCATGGAAGAACCGACAACCTTGGGATAGATAATATTGCCCTCAAGCTGCTGGAGAACGACAAGATAAATCACGAAGATAAGCGCCTGGAACGGATTTACCATCATTATCATAAATGCGCCGACCGCGCCGCCGATAAAGGCGCCCGCAACGGGGATAAGCGCAGTGAATGCAACAAGCGCGCCAATCATGGTTGCGTAAGGAAGACCCAGTATCCACATTCCGACCGTGCAAAGACAGCCGAGGATGACCGCTTCGGTGCACTGGCCGACGATATATTTTCTGAAGCAGGTGTTGAGCACTCCAAGCATATAGCGAATTTTTTCATACCATTTTTGGCGAAGGTATTTTTTCGCGATGCGGTCGCTTTGGTTCGCAAGCTTTTCTTTGTCAAGAAGAATATAAATTGCGAAGATAAGGCTGAGAAACGCGGTAACGATTCCGCCGACAACAGTGGAAACTGTGGAAATAAGAACGCCCATAACGTCGCTTATTCCGGAAGTTATTACCGTTACTATTTTTTCAAGCTGAGATCTCCAGTCGATGGAAGCAATGGCGTCAATGATGCTTTGGGGGATGTATTCGATTTTGTTGAGCTGTTCGACCACCCATTCCATAGCCATCGGAACGTAATCAATAACGAGCATGATACAGGATATGAACTGCGGAAGAACAAGCCCTATTATAAGCGCCACCACCGCAACAAGGGTTACAAACGCAAGCACCATGCAAAGAGGTCTTTTTGCTTTCAGAACGGCGGGCTTTTTTGCTTTTGCAAAAAATTTGCGTTCATAAAAACTCATAAGTATGTTGACCACATAGGCTATGGCTCCGCCGATAAAAAGCGGCGTCGCCGCGCCGACTGCCACTCCGACAAAACCGGCAACGGTTCCCCAATAAGTTATTGCAAGATAAAGCGCAAAAAGGCTTACCGCAACTTTCAGGCAGGTTTTCCATTCAAGTTTCATTTTGCTTTCTCCTTTTTGTCAATGGCTTCGTGACCAAGGAGCCAGATTTTTTTGTCCATTCCGCAGGCAAACCCTGTAAGATCGCCGTTCGATCCAATTACCCTGTGGCAGGGAACAACAATCAGAATATGATTTCTGTTGCAAGCGCCGCCCACGGCTCTCGACGCTTTTGGTTTTTCTATGGCGGCCGCAATTTCGCCATAGGTTTTTGTTTTTCCGAAAGGGATCTTCACAAGCTCGCCCCATACGGCTTTCTGAAAATCCGTACCCGAAAATTCAAGCGGTAAATCAAAAGCTTTTCGTTTGCCGCAAAAATATTCGGAAAGCTGTTTTTTCGCATCCTCAAGAACCGGGGTGCTGTTTTCCTCAAAAATATCTTCGGGTGAAATAATTTCGATGCGGGTTATTTTTCCGTCGATTTCGCATATTTCAAGCCTTCCGACGGGCGAATCAAATGCTGTTCTTTTCATTTCAGTTCAACAATGGTTACGCCGGTTTCGCCTTCGCCGTAAACTCCAAGGCGAAAACTTTTGACTGCTTTATTACGTTTAAGTGCCTGGTGAACCGCGGCACGAAGCGCACCTGTTCCTTTTCCGTGGATTACGGAAACCGTGTTCAGATTGAGAAGAACACATTCATCAAGGAATCTGTCCATTTCAAGAAGCCCCTGTTCAACGTCCATTCCGCGAAGATCGACCTCCGAAGCAGCCTTTCTTCTCGAAGCGCTTTCGATGCTTTTCGTTACGGAACCGCCGCCGAGGGTATTTTTTTTGCCTTTGTTTTCAATAAGGCGAAGTTCGGAAATATGAACCTTTGATTTGACTATGCCCGTCTGAACAAGGCAGTAGCCCGCTCCGTCCGGAAGCCCCACAAGGGTGCCGTCCTTGCTCATTCCGTTTATGCGAACAGTATCTCCGCGCACAAGCGCCCTCGGAAGCTTATAGCCGTTTTCTTTTGCGGCAATCGGATCGGCAAGATCCTGAATACGGCCGATGCCGGTTTTCATCTGAGCGCGGGCGCGGGCTATCATATCCGCGGAAGATTCCGCATCTGCGGCTTTCTGGGTTTCGGTTATCTCGTCGATGAGCTTCTGTGCCTCGGCGCGAACCTGTTCCACAAGGCGCTTTGCCGAAATTCTTGCGGCTTCAAGCTCCTTTTCCCTGTTGCGTTCCATTTCCTCTTTTTCCTTCGCGATTTCAAGGCGGATTCGCTCGGTTTCCCTGCGATAGGCTTCGGCTTTCTCGTGCTCTTTTTCAAGCTCCTGACGGCTTTTTTCAAGTTTTTCAACAACGTCCTCGAAGTTTGCGTTTTCCGCGGAAACAAGCTCCCTTGCCCTGTCAACAACGCCGGTATCCATGCCAAGGCGCTCGGTTATGGCAAAGGCGTTGGATTTTCCTGGAACGCCCACAAGCAGTTTATATGTGGGCGAAAGGGTTTCGACGTTGAATTCACAGCAGGCATTTTCGACCCTCGGTGTCTGGAGGGCATACATCTTGATTTCTGCATAGTGGGTGGTGGCCGCAACCTTTGCGTCGTAAAGTTTAAGCCGCTCAATAATGGCAACCGCCAGCGCCGCGCCCTCGATGGGGTCAGTTCCGGCGCCCAGCTCGTCAAGAAGCACAAGACTTCTGTCATCGGCTTTTTCAAGGATCTTTATGGTGTTGTTGATGTGGGAAGAGAAGGTGGAAAGGCTCTGTTCAATGCTCTGTTCATCGCCGATATCGGCAAAAACGCTTTCAAATACAGAAACGGAGCTGCTTTCCCCCGCGGGGATCATCAGACCGCACATAGCCATAAGGGTAAGAAGGCCGATGGTTTTGAGTGCAACGGTTTTGCCGCCGGTATTTGGGCCGGTGATTACAAGAACGTCGTAATCATTGCCGAGGGATATATCTATGGGCACGATTTTGTGCTTGTCTATAAGCGGGTGGCGCGCTTTTGAAAGGTGCACTTTTCCGTCGTCCGAAAGGGTCGGAACGGCGGCATTCATGCGGCTTGCAAGCCTTGCCTTTGCGAAATAAAGGTCAAGCTCAACGATGGCCGAATAATCCTCGATAAAAGAGGCCGCGTGGTTTCCGATATCGCAGGAAAGTTCATAGAGTATGCGCTGTATCTCCTGCTGTTCTTTTGCTTTGAGAACGCGGGTTTCATTGTTTTCATCGACCACTCCCGCCGGCTCGATAAAAATGGTCGCGCCGGAACCGGAAGTATCATGCACCATGCCCTTTATCTCGTTGCGGTATTCGGATTTTACCGGCACGCAATAGCGCCCGTCGCGCATGGTGACGATAGGTTCCTGCAAATATTTTGAATAGGTGTTGGAATGGATAAGCTTATCAAGCTGTTCCTTTACTTTTGCCTGTGAATTGCGTATTTTTCTTCGGATATCCGCAAGGGTCGGGCTTGCGGTATCGCTGACCTCATCTTCGGAAACAACTGTAAAGCCTATTTTTTCCTCAAGTCGGATATTCGGCATAAGACTTTCAAAATATTCATCGAGAGAGGTTTCCTTTTCCCCTTCGTAATTATTGCGGAAATCCTTCATCTCCCGAAGAGCTTTAAGGAATCTTTCGATATCCAGAAATTCCGGAAGAGAAAGGGTTGCGCCCATCTGGGCGCGTTTAAGCGAACCGGTGACGTTTTTCACCCCCCGAAGGGTCGGCGCACCAAATCTTGCGGAAAGCATAAATGCGTCCGCGGTGCGGTCCATAAGGCGCTGTGCTTCCCTAAGGGTCGTTTTCGGTTCTGTTTCAAGGGCAAGGCGGCGGCTGTCATCGCATCCGGTGCAATCCGCAAGCATCGCAAGAATTTTGTCAAGCTCCAATGCCCTGTAATGTCTGTTTTCGGTCATATTTTTACCTCTGAAACTGATTTCAAATTATAAAAATCAAAACGAGCGTATTGAGTTCAGGAATTCAAGTGTGGGGAAAACTTTATCCATCTGTGTAACGGCGTATTTTTCCGCCGCATTTGAAAGTTCAATAAGTGAATTTTCGCCGATCCTGAAAGAAAAAAGCTGTTCCATTGGCGCATAGACAATATGCCTTGCGGCAAGAAAAGCCGCTTTTGAAAGAATGATTTCTCCGTTTGCTGCCTGCGGGCGGCAATCGGTGCAAACGGCGCTTCCGCTTTGGGCATCAAACCAATAATACTCTTTTTCATATTCGCCGCAATTCGGGCACGCAATCAAATCGGGAGTATAGCCGATGATGCTCATAAGGCGAATTTCAAAAATCGCTTTGAGCATGGCGGGATGCGCCTTTTTGTTTTCAAGCATATGTAAGGTGTTGAGGAGCAGGCGGAGAATATCCTTTGCTTCTTCTTCCGGGTTTGCGGCGCTTAAACAAAGTTCGCAGAAATAGCTTGCGTATGCAAGGCTGTCCAGATCTTTTCGGATACCGAAAAAGAGCCTTTCGCTTTCGGCGGAATCGACGGTATATTTATCGCGGTTTTTAAAAAAGACAAATTCGCCGAAGCAAAGCATCGAAGAAACCGGCGCAAGGGCGCTTTTCATGCGCCTTGCACCGGAAGCATAGGCATAGATAACCCCCCTATCCTCTGTAAGGACAGCAAGAAGCTTATCGTTTTCATTATAATCCTGTACTTTAAGGACGATGCCTTTCGTCTTGATTTGCATATCCGATACCGCCGTTTACGGAAAAATGAAGCTTTTTAAAATCATCGCTTTCCTCCGGTTTGCCAACGTCGGCGGGAAGGGCGGGCTTTATTTCGCCGCTGTTTATCTTCTCGTTGATGACGTTATGATTTGAAAGCTTATAATTGAGATAATCGCTTATTTTTCCGGTTTTTTCAAAATCGTTCCAACTTTTTTCGTTCATATCATTTACCCCGTATAAAAGTTTTTCAATATCATTTTATGATTTTCAAAAACAGTTATGTGAGGTAAAAAAAGTTATATTTTTCTGTATTCCCGCTCCGTTTCAAAAGATGAATGTAGGGGCGCACCTGTGTGTGCGCCCGTATATTCCCCTCATCCACCGTTCTTTTGGAACGGTCCCCCTTTCCCAAAGGGAAGGCAATAAAATTTACTGCTCGGTGAAGCCGAAGTTGCGCAAAAGTCCGTCGCGGTTGCGCCAATCCTCTTTGACTTTTACCCAAAGCTGAAGGTTTGCCTTGCATCCGAGGAAGCGCTCGATGCTCATTCTGGATTCGCTGCCGATTTTTTTGAGCATGGCGCCTTTTTTGCCGATGATGATACCTTTGTGGCTTTCGCGCTCGCAATATATAATGGCGTCTATATCGACCATATCCTTATTTTCGCGCTCTTTCATTGCTTCGATTGAAACGGCAATTCCGTGGGGAACTTCGTCCTCGAGGTCAACAAGCATTCTTTCGCGGATAAGTTCCGCAACAATAGCTCTTTCGGGCTGGTCGGTGATGGAATCATCTGCGAAATAATGGGGGCCTTCTTCGGCGTATTTTTCAAGCTCATCGGTGAGGATATTGATTCCGTCTTTTTTAAGAGCCGAAATCGGGATAACCTCGTCGAAATCATATTCCTTGGAAAGTGCCGCAATTTTCGCAAGCATTTCCTCTTTGTTTTCAAGAGTATCTATCTTGTTGATGCAGAGAATCGCCGGAAGGCGAAGCGCCTTGAAACGCTCGATAAGATCGCGTTCCGGCTGGGTGATATCGCCCTTAGGCTCAACAACAAGAATGGCGATATCAACGTCCGCGACGGAATCGCCAACCTGTTTTACCATAAAATCCGCAAGCTTGGTTTTGGGTTTGTGCAAACCGGGGGTATCTATAAACACGAACTGGGTAAGCCCTTTGGTAAGGATACCGGTGATGCGGGTTCTCGTTGTCTGGGGCTTTGCGGAAACCGCCGCAACTTTTTCACCGATAAGGGCGTTGAGAAGCGAGCTTTTTCCGACGTTGGGTTTTCCGACTATCGCTACGAAAGCGGATTTTGTTTCAAATTTATTATTCATTGACATAGCTGGCGTCACGCTGAAGCCCAAGCTTCGCGAGGACGGTTTCCTCCCTTTCTCTCATATGTACCTGTTCCATGCCGCCGTTGACATGGTCATAGCCAAGAAGATGCAGAACCGAATGAACGGTGAGATAAGCGACTTCTCTTTGAAGGCTGTGGCCGTAAAGCTCGGCCTGCTGCTGCGCTTTCTGAAGCGAAATGACTATATCGCCGAGAAGCAGTGCGCCGCTTTCTGGGTTGCGGTCATAAACTCCGTTTTCTCCAAGGGGAAAAGATATTACGTCGGTAACGGCATCAACGTTTCTGAATTCCCTGTTTACGTTTTTCATTTCCTCATTCGAAATAAAGCTTATGCTTATTTCAGCCTGTTCGGGGAATTTTTCGGTCTGGAGCGTTGCTTCGCAGCAGCGGCGCATAAGAAGTCTTATGCCTGTCGGTATTTTAATTTCTTTCTGTCTGTTTGATATGATAACTTTTGCGATTGCCATTTTCTTTTGCTGTCCTTTCGTAATATTTTTCGTACGCCTTGATGATATTCTGGACGAGCCTGTGGCGCACAACGTCCTTTTCTGTGAATTTGATAAGAGAAATGTCCTCGATGTCTTTAAGCACTTTCATCGCTTCAACAAGGCCGCTTTTTTTGATGGAAGGAAGGTCGATCTGGGTGGCGTCACCGTTGATGACCGCTTTTGAATTGAAACCGAGCCTTGTAAGGAACATTTTCATCTGTTCGGGGGTGGTGTTCTGTGCTTCGTCAAGGATTATGAAGGAATCATCAAGGGTACGCCCGCGCATATAGGCAAGGGGCGCAACCTCGATATTGCCGCGTTCAACGAATCTTTGATAGTTTTCCGCGCCGAGCATTTCAAAAAGCGCATCGTAAAGCGGGCGCAGATAGGGGTCAACTTTATTCTGAAGGTCGCCGGGAAGAAAGCCGAGCTTTTCGCCCGCTTCGACGGCGGGGCGGGTCAGAATGATGCGGTTGACTTCCTGATTGCGGAAGGCTTTAACCGCCATTGCAACCGCAAGATAGGTCTTGCCCGTTCCGGCAGGGCCGACTCCGATAGTTACAGTGGTGTTCTTAATTGCCTCGATATATGCCTTCTGTCCAAGGGTCTTTGCCTTTACCGGTCTTCCCTTTGAAGTGATGCAGATGCAGTCCGAACTTATTTTGTTGAGCTGGTCCTCGCTGCCCTCGTTCACAAGGTCGATAACATAGTGGATATTCTGGTCGTTGAGTTCTTCCCCACGGCTGATGAGAGAAAGAAGCCCCTGGACCGCCCTTCCCGCAAGAGAAACCTTTTCCGGATCGCCGGAAATTTTTATCTGGGTTCCGCGGCATACTATATTTACTCCGTAGGCTTTTTCGATTTGTCTGATATTTTCATCAAAGCTGCCGAAAAGCGCAACGGCATTTTCCATTCTTTCGATATCAACTAACTGTTCCGTAATATTTCTCCTTTACCGCATAACGGTTTTCTTAAAAATAAAAAAATTTTCACAAATATATAGTATAACAGAAATATTATTTAAAATAAAGGGAATTTCATGCAAATTTCTTAATTTTTCTTTAATTTAAAGCCTTTTTACCGTAGGGAGCGGTCTTTACCGTTCCGTTTTATATCTGCTCTTTCGACGAAAAGGAAGCGTTTCCATAATTAAATATCTGATGAGATGCAGTCGCAAGGCAGCATTACAAATTTCTGTAAAAAAAGGGCGGATAATATCCGCCCCTGCGGTTGTTCAATTTGCTTTCAACATTTACCGTTTGGCGGCATAAACTGAAAATATAACGATATTCCGGAGGGAAAGCCTTATGCCGACCATATATTTAAGTCCTTCAACCCAGCAGGCAAACACATACGTCACCGGCGGTTCGGAAGAATACTGGATGAATCTTCTGGCAGATGAGCTTGAACCATGGCTCACTTCAAGCGGGATAAAATTCACCCGCAATACTCCCCAGATGACCGCCGCATCTTCAATCCGTGCTTCCAACGCAGGAAACTATGATTTTCATCTTGCCCTTCATTCAAATGCCGCACCCGAGGGCCGTTACGGCGAATTTCAGGGTATCATCGCATATTATGCCCCAAACAGTGTAAGTGGCGAAAAGGCCGCCGTGCTCATCGCCGAAAACCTCGGTTCCATATACCCTTACCCCGAAGGTGCAAGAGCAGAAACCACAACCCGCCTCGGCGAAGTTACAAGGACCCGTGCCCCGGCAGTGCTCGTTGAGATCGCCTATCACGATAACGTCGATGACGCAAACTGGATAACCGCCAACCTCGAACGCATTGCCGAAAAACTTGCCCTTTCCATGACCCAGTATTTCGGAATCCCGCTTATCGCGCCCATGGCGCCGCGAACCGGAAGAGTTGCCACACAAAGCGGCGGCCTCAATATCCGCCGCTATCCGAGCACCGGCGGCGCAATCATCGGTTCCGCGCCGAACGGCGCCGTGCTCACGGTGCTCGGGCAATGGAACAACTGGTACACCGTCAATTATAACGGCACAGTCGGTTATGCCGGCGCAGATTATATCCGTCTTTTATAAACCACTTGATAAATCCGCCGAATTAATGTATGATATTTCTATACTTTTTTCGGAGGGGATATCATGGCTCTTGAAGAACTTCGGGCAGAATGCCTTAACTGTAAAAAATGCGGTCTTTGCGAAACCCGCACCAACGTTGTTTTCGGAGTGGGAAACCCGAAAGCTGACGTTCTTTTCATCGGCGAAGGCCCCGGCGAAAACGAAGATTTACAGGGCGAACCTTTCGTCGGCCGCGGCGGAATGCTTCTCGACAAAATGCTTTCGGTCGTGGAGCTTTCGCGCCAAAAGAACATCTATATCGCCAATATGGTGAAATGCCGCCCGCCGAAAAACCGCGACCCTTCCGAAGATGAGGTTGCGGCCTGCCGCCCCTGGCTCAACGAGCAGATCGAGCTTATCGACCCGAAAATAATCGTCTGTCTCGGGCGCGTTTCTGCGATCCGTTTCATCGACCCGAATTTCAAAGTCACCAAGGAACACGGTCAGTTCATCGAAAAAGACGGGCGCCTTGTTATGGGCACCTTCCACCCTGCGGCGCTTCTTCGCAACCCGAACCAGAAACCCGCCGCCATGGAGGATTTCTTCGCTCTTCAGGAGAAAATCAAAGAAATCTGCCCGGAAACTTATTCCTATTAAACCGCCCTTGTCAAAGGGAGGTGGATTCGCCGCCTTGCGGCGAAGACGGAGGGATTCTTTCTATGGTTACCGGAATTTTTATGAACCCCCCCGCCACTTCGTGGCTCTCTCTCCTTTAACAAGGGGCGTAAATAAAAATACCCGCCGGTTTCCGGCGGGTATTTTTATTCTTCTATTTTCTTTGCAAAATGAACAGTGCGCTCGATTTCTTTGAATCCAAGCGCCATGTGGAAAGCATAGCTCGCCTCGTTTGTGATAAGGCAGTCGCTTCCGAATTCGGTGCAGCCCTTTTCCTTCGCCCAACTTTGGCAAAATTCAAAAAGCGCCCTTGCGGTGCCTTTTCCGCGGAATTCTTCCGCAACGGCAATGCCTTCAAGATAGGCCACGGGCGAAGATTTCGTTCCCGCAACGTAATCGGTACGGAGCCTTATGTTGGCAAAACCGATGATTCTGCCTTCCTTTTCCGCCACGGCCACAAGGTCCTTTTCCGAAGCAAGAAGCCCGGCAAAATCGCCTTCAAGCTCTTCCGGCGGGTCGCACCAAACGTCCGGAGCGGAGGCCAGCTTTGCAAGGGCGGGAACATCAGTTTTTTCAGCAATTCTTATCATTTTTTCTTGCCGCTTATAACAAAGAAGACAATGCCTGCAATGGCAAGAACAGCCGCGGCGCCTGCGGCGATCATAATGCCGAGGCCTTCGCCGCCGGTATTGATGATTTCGCTTGTTTCTTCAAAAATTTCCGGTGCGCCGGCAAAAGCGGTTACGGAAAGGGCGAATGCGGAAACTGCGGCGCAGATTGCGGAAAACATTTTTTTCATATCAAAAACCTCTTTTCGGTAAAAATTTCATAGCTTCAGTTTACCTTTATTTCCGTTTCAAGTCAATGAATATTCTGTAAATTTCATTTTCAAGCTTTCCGCAAAAGAATTTCTTCTTTTTTCAGTACGCATATTGCATTTGACTTTTGCAAAGCGTAAAATTAAAACAGAATATATTTTCGGGGGGAGCAAACAAAATGGAAACTAAAATAGTTAAAATAAATGAGAACGGATTTGAATACGAATTTGCTGTCCCTCCGTTTCCGCTTGAATATGAAAAGTGGAACAAAAAACAGGCACAGGAATACTTTGATTGGTTTGTGGAACAGGTTCCCATAAGAGCTGAATACATTCTTAATAAGGCTCTTGCTTATTGGGGATATGACCCAAAAACCGTTACCGACCCGGAAACAAAAATCCTTTTGGTATGGAGATGGTTTTTGAAATTTGCAAGAGTTGAAGAAACTTCCGCAGAAGAAAGAGAAGCAAACCGTCCTTTAGTTGAAAGATTTGGCAAATCATGGGAAGTCCTTTACAAATTAACTCCGGTTACAGAATTTTTTATAAGAGACATAGGTATGCTTTTTGGTCAGCTTTTGTATGATGAACTTGGAACTTTGGAATGGGGAATCGGTGGAAAACCTAAAAGCTATGTTTTTTATAACCATCCTATATTAAAAGGTTTTATTTTTACAAATTTCAATCCACCAGCAAAAGATGAAGTTGATCCGATACATCTTGTTGATGTTCAGGCAGTTGGATTGTTAGATAATTCTGTTACAGAACAAGATTTGGTAAAAATCTATAATTTTTGGCGTGTTGCTCATTTATAATCTTTCAAAGTCCCGAAACTGCTTCGGGACTTTTTTACAAAAAAGAGCCTTTTTCGAACATCGAAAAAGGCTCTTTTTGTCTGTATATATAATACCACAAAAACCGCATAAAATCAAGACTTGTTTTATTCTTCCGGCGGGATTAAACTAACATTCCCGGAGGTGATTTTATGGATTATTTTCTGACGACGAAAAACGAAAAACCGAAGAACGAGCTTGAACTCTGCAACAGCTTTTCGGCGAAATCTGAACTTGTTCTGACCGAGGAGGAATATCAAAGGCTCTGCGAAGCGCATCAAAAAGCCCTTGACGATTTCAGCCGCGTTGAATTCGGCGGCGGGATTCTTCCCCAGCTTGTGAAAACCTTTCACCGCTCAAAATACATAAACCGCGAAAATTACTGCGATATGCTCGAAGAGCTTCAGCGGGTTTTCTATTATTTCCGCGGAGAATGCGACGGGCTTTGTTCCGATGCGGAAATCCTTGCCTATATGCGCAAAGCTTTTGACGGCGAAGCCGCCGGGAACATCGAGTTCCTTGTGGGAACCTCCATGGAACGCTTCTGCATGAAGCTTCGGGGAAGGAGGAACGAATATCTTGACTGATTTAATGCTTGCCGAAAACTCCCTTTCACCGGAGGAAGCCCTTCTTTTCCACCAAAAGCTCTGGGTGCTTCTGGAAGAAGCCGCAAAAGAATATACCAACGGCGAAAGCACCTCCGTTTCTTCCGAAACGGCGCAAAAGCTATTGACTTCGGTCTGTTTCGTCCTTCGCCAATACCTTTCGGGAAGCGGCAAAACCGCCCGCGACCTGCTTTTCGAGGATTTTTCCGAAGCGTTTGAGCACGGTAAAAAATCCGTGCTCAAACTTTGCGACAAGGTGCGTGCTCAGTGGAAAGCGGCGTGCTCAACCGCCCCGAAAATACCGAGCCTTGCCCTTTCCGAAACGCTTAAAGGTATAAACGAGGGCTTTTATCACTATAACATCGACCTTTTTTCCGCCGAAATCCCCTGTACCGTAACTTATCAGCTTATGGAAAGCGTTCCCGAAAGTTTTCTCGGCGCTGAATATCTTTCGGAATATCTCGAAAGACTTTTGCTCGAAAATTATATTGTAAGCCGTTTCGACCCAAAAGCCCTTCGGCGGCTGCTCATCCGCATAAGCCCTTTTTATTCCGAGATGCTCATAAACCTTTGCGAAACGGCGCTTCAGAATGCGGTTGGTCTTTCATTGCTCGGCAAAGACATTTTCGGCCTTGAAATAACCTTCGCCGACCGCGAAAAACTTTCGGATATTTTTATAGGAGCACTCGATTCCTCCGTGATTTTGTTTCTTGAAAAGGCGGCAGAAAAGGTATGTGACGCACTCGGTTTTACTGATGTAAACAGCCGGGGATATGTTATCCGCTTTGCAAAATCGCTTTTGCCGAGGATAAAGGCTTCGGCCGAAAGCGGAATGCGAGGGGTATTTATATAAAAAATACGGCGGGGGCTTTGCCCCGCCGTTTTTTATGTTATTCATTCGGAAAAGCATCAATAAGCTTCGCCGCAAATCTTCTGATGAGGTTGGCATCGAGGACGTTGACTTTTCCGTCGCCGTTGACGTCCGCCGCGGCAAGCTGTTTTTCATCGAGTTCCTCAAGCTCCGCCGCATAGCGGCGAACAAGGTTCGCATCAAGAACGTTTATCTTTTCATCGCCGTTCAAATCGCCGAGAAGATAATCAATGGCGGCAAGCGTTCTTGTTTCAAAATGCCCGCAGTTTGCGCAGTCACGGCGTTCCTCGCCCTCTTCATGGTAAGTGGGTGCCTTTGATTCATACCATTCGCCGAAGGAATGGCCTTTCGGCGCAATTTCTTTCGTTTCGTAATGTTCACAGTTATTGCAGTCTCTGCGCTCCGTTCCGCTTTCGGTACAGGAAGGTTCCGTTTCTACCGCCCATTCGCCGAAGCTATGGCCGAGGGCATCGACAAAATCATCATTTTTGCTGTAACCGCAGGCAGAACAGGTATATACTGAATAGCCCTTCTCTGTGCAGGTGGGCTTTACGGATGAGGTTTTCTCGAAATAGCTTTCGGCGGCGCCATCTTTGCCGTTTTCCCAGATGCGGAGGTCAAAATAATCGACCGAAAGCCTATATGTTTCATTCCCTATGTAATTTATAAACAGGTCTTTTCCGTTTAACATAACGCCGGATTCATCTATTAATGCTGTTTTCCTCGTCCATTCCTCAAACTTATAATAGTTGCTCATTGGAATTTTTTCCAGAACAACTTCGCCTGTTTCTGCATCGCGAACTGAAATAAAAATCATATTATTTCCGTTTGAATAAACATTGTTT
>JAFUJP010000121.1 GCA_017473745.1 Oscillospiraceae bacterium | reverse complement strand
ACACCGTCACTTAAATATATATCAAAATTATCACCGATGCTCACATCGGAAACGGATTTTATCTGACTGCCGTCTTTTTCAATTCGACAGACGGATCTTCTGAAGATTTTTACAGGGTTATTGGAATCAAGTTTTGCAAGAGCGAGTTCAAATCCATTCTGCTTTTTCAAAACCAGATTTTTATATCTGTAAACAAGTTCTTTTTCAAGTACGGCTATTTTTTCGGTTTGCTTATTTATAATTTTACCTGTAAAGTGTTCACACTTAACAGAACTGAATTTGTCAAGAATTTTGGCATAATTATCGCATTTTCTTTCAATGAAATCCTTCATCCATTCGATATTACTGTCAATACTCTGTCGAAGCGCGTTTATGTCCGGACTGACGAGTTCCGCAGCGGCAGAAGGCGTCGGTGCGCGCATATCGGAAACAAAATCGCAGATGGAAAAGTCTGTTTCGTGGCCGACGGCGGAAACAACGGGCGTTTTGCAGTCAAAAATTGCTCTTGCAAGAGCCTCGTCATTGAATGCGGAAAGATCTTCGGAACTTCCGCCTCCCCTGCCGATGATTATAACGTCGGGTTTTATTTCATTTTCCTGTTTTATAATTGCCGATAAAAGCTGTTTCGGCGAATCTTCACCCTGTACGGCAACGGGCGTGAGCACGATTTTTGCAACAGGCCATCTTCTTGTGAGTACGTTGATGATATCCTGCAATGCGGCGCCGTGCGCGGAAGTTATAACACCGATTTTTTCGGGATAAACAGGAAGGGCTTTTTTGTTTTGAGCATCAAAAAGTCCTTCTTTTTCAAGCTTTTCTTTAAGCTGTTCAAAAGCAAGATGCTTTGCGCCAAGCCCTTCGGGCTGAATATCGTAAACATAAAGTTGGCATGAGCATGATTTTTGGTAAACGGAAAGGTCACAGCGAACGATTACCGACATTCCGTCCTTCGGCATAAAGCGGATCCGTTCGGCATAGCTTCGGAACATAACGCAGCTTATTTCGGAAGAAGCATCCTTCAGCGTAAAATAAAAATGCCCGGAATAAAAATTAGCTTTAAAATCGGTGATTTCGCCTTTGATATAAATGCCCGAAAGTTTTTTGTTTTCGTCAATATAGGATTTGAGGTAGGAAGTTATCTGTGTAACTGTAAGAATATTGAATCCGGCCACAGATATTTCCCCTTTCACGATTTATTTTTTTGAGGCAACCGCCGTGAGCACGGCGATACCCGCCGCGTTATCTGAAGAAAATTCCGGCATTGCAAAAATGCCGTCGTATTTTTCCTCCATGGTTTTGCGGATTATTTTGTTGGACATAACTCCGCCCGCATAAATAAGCGGAAGCCTGCCGTATTCGGCGATAAGTGCATCGGTCATTCCACAAAGGGCCGCTTCAACCGATTTAAGGCAGAAAAGCGCAATATCTTCGTGCTTTTCGCAGGAATCAAGCATTTTTCTGCATTTGTTTTCGATGCCTGAAAGACAGCATTCCGCGCCTTTCATGGTAGGCTTTATTTTGAATTTCGCGGTGCTTTTAAGAGCAAGTTCTTCAAGAAATTTACCGGCAGGAAAAGGAAGCCCAAGCATAACACCGACTCTGTCAACTGCCTGTCCGGCTTTGAGGTCGGCGGAGCCTGCAATTTTTTCGCATTTTATTATGCGCTTTTCATCGGGAGTTACCAAAAGCGCTTCCGTTGTTCCTCCGGAAAGATGAAAAGCAATAAATTTTTCATCAAGCAAATCGAGCCTTCCAGCGGAAAAAAGGGCTGCCGCAATGTGCCCCTGCTGGTGAGAGAACTCATATCTTGGGGCGGAAAGTGCTGAAGAAAGCGTTTTTGAAACCATATCCCCCACAAGGAAGCAAGGCATATAGGAACCTTCCATATCGCGGGGTCTTGTTGAAACGCCGATGGCTTCGATTTCGTATTTATTGCCTTCAAAAAGCCCGGTAACAATGTCGCCGAGCTGTTTTACGTGGGCAAAAACGGCATCCGACTGGCGAAGTCCAAGTTCCCCTTCTTTGACCGGAAGAAGTTTTTTGCGCTGGATAACCTCGCCTTTTGCCGCATCATAAAGCGCGGCGGAAGTCGTATAATTGCTTGTGTCGATACCGAGAAACATTATTCTTCACTGCCTGCGGATTTCTTTTTATAAACCGCACCGAGAACGCCGTTTACAAAACCGGGGTCATCATCACCGCAATAAACCTTTGCAAGTTCAACCGCTTCGTTGATGGAAACGCTTGCGGGAACCTCTTCGCTGAAATGATAGATCTCGCAAACGGAGATACGAAGAATTGCAAGGGTTGCCTTTGCTATCCTGCTGAGCTTCCAGTTATTGGAACAGGAAGTGATGATTTCGTCGATTTCATCGCGGTTTTCGATGGTTTTTCTCGCAAGCTCTTTTGCAAAAGAACCTTCCGGAAGAGAAAGATCCCGGCCGTCGGCTGCATTTTCGAGAATGTAGTCAAGGCCTTCGCTGTGAAAGCTGCTTTCAAAAACGATTGCAAATGCGATTTCTCTGGCTTCTTTTCTTGTCATTTTTGTAATCCTCCAATAAAAAACCTCCCCGATTTTTACCGAGGAGGGAAAACTCGCTTTAACTTTTCAAACAACAGAATTTCTAAAAATAATTATATCACTTTATATTATATTTACAATAGAAAAATATAAATTTTATGCAAAAAAATTATGAATATACATTTTTGGATAAAGAAAAAAAGCCTCTCGTTTACGGGAGGCAAAATAATAACAGAACATTAAAACTTTTCAAAATTTTCTTTCAATATTAAAACAAAGTTTTCCGGAAGAAAATTAATCAAACAATCGTAATTTCCTTTATTATAAATTATTTTGATAATTTCAGCGGATGTATCAATCTTGTTTATTGAAGAAAGAAGATGAGAATCTAAAGATTTTTCAGATAACACTATAAAATAATTAGGAACTCTGTAGCTGAGATAATATGCTTTATAAATATATTTAAATTGCTCATAGTCCTTAACAATTTTCTTTTTGAACGGACTAATTATCTCAAGTTTTTTTTCAGAAAATACAATCCTACTGTAAGCATTAGGCGCAAAAACAAATATAATCATAATTGCAGATATGATACAGCCTACTCCAACCAATAACATAATCATTTGTTCATCAGAACTTGAAGAAAAACCGTTAAGAGATTCGGCCCACAAAAGCATAAGAGGTAAAACAAGTATAAAGCCGACAATAAGTATAGAAACAAGTATCATCAAAGATTTGTTTGCCCAAATGGCGTTCTTCATTATATTAACATCCTTTCAGGTTTTGATTATTTATATTATGCACCCATCAGCAATATTTTGCAACAAAAAAAACGGCGGGAGCAAGCCCCCGCCCTACTGTTCTGTTACCCGTTCACTTCGACGATGGAAATGTTTTCTACCGGAACGGAAGTTTCCTGAATAATGGCCTCTTTGATGACGGCCGCTTCAGTCGGAAGAAGCCCTTCGGTCTGCACCATTACGTCGGCATATTCGCCGGAAATATAAACGATGCAGTCGGTGAATCCTTTCGCCTTAATAAGGGATTCAATTTTGCTTTCAAGCTCCATATTTGCGGCTATCTCATTGGCCTTTTCCGCAAGGACGGAAACATCCTCGGTATCTTCTTCTGCTACGCCATAAAGGTTTTCGATGGTAGCTACTGCTTCGTCACGGGATTGCTGGCGTGCAACTCTCGCTTCGCTGAAATAAGCGGCAGCATCGGTTATTGCTTCATCGGCATTGCCCTCAACAAGAATGGAATCACCGTAGTTTTTTCCCGCCTCGATGAAATCATCAAGATCACCTGCGGCGTAAAGATAGTTGATATATACCGCCGCGGAAAGCATGAGCACCATCGAAGCCACCGCGATATGTTTCTTTTTAAGGGCAAAGCTGAATTTTTTTCCTTTAAGCCCTTTTACATAGTCAAGAACATTCTTTTTTTCCTTTTTGGTTTCAATAGGGAGCTCGACGCTCTCATAATTGCTGATACTTGTCATATTGGTTTTCCTCCTTATATCCATTATGCCATTTTGGCAACGCTGACTCTGTTCGACGGGATATCCAGCAGGGCGCAAAGCGCTTCGATAATCTTTTCGCGAACAACGGCGTTTTCTCCGCCTTCGCAGATAACAAGAACGCCCCTTATTTCGGCTTCGGCTGTTTT
This sequence comes from Oscillospiraceae bacterium, assembly GCA_017473745.1. GTDB lineage: Bacteria > Bacillota > Clostridia > Oscillospirales > Ruminococcaceae > UMGS1668. The sequence continues at coordinate 22,297 of JAFUJP010000121.1, read as the reverse complement.
AAGAACGATGGGTTTTTCACCGTTTTCCCCGTCGATTATAACTATTTCCGATTCCGTGCTGTTTTCGGTATCATCCCGATCTTCCGAAAAATTTTCGGCGTAAAAATATTCTTTCGAAGAGGCGAAAGTCAGCATTACGCTGGTTTCGCCGGCGCCGCTGATTTTCGAGAGTATTCCCGCAAGCTTTTTTTCAAGCTCATCTTCCCTTTCGGAAACGGAAAAACAGCTCTCGCCGGATGCAGTTTCAATATTTTCTCCATCTTCCGGAATAAATTCGGAAAGATAGATAAGAAGCATTCCGATAAACCCGAGAAGCAGAATAAACATTGCTTTTTTGCTTTGTTTTTTGCCGAAAAGTTCTTTTATTTTTGTGTTCAGAATCTTTATATTTTCCATTTCAGTTTTCCTCCGAAATAATAATTTCCGGCATGATACCTGTTTTTTGATAAATCTTTTCTTTAAGCGCAGTCGGATCATCGATATAGCCAAGGGTCAAAACGAATTTGTTAATATCTATGCCGCCGTTTTCGGAAATATTAATTTTTATTGAAATATCTTTAGGGAGTATTCCGTTTTCATCAAGAACCGCTTCAGTATCCGATAATATAGCTTTTTCTATCACAGAAACGGAACTTTCGCTGAATTTGTTTTTGTCGGCGGATTCATCTTTGATACTTTCTATGCTTTCCGCAATGGAATCAAAATCCGGTATTTCAAATTCAGATAAGGGCGAAACAAGAACACAAAGAAAAAATACGCAGAAAACCGCTTTATATGTCTTTTGTGCGCTTCCCTCGGGAAGAATCATATTGAGTACGGCGCCGCAAACGGCGGCGGCACAGACGGAAAAAGCCCAGCTTCTGATTTCTTCCATCAGCCGGCACCTCCTGTCATAAGCATTATCGAAACAGAAAAAATAAACATTATCGCCGTTATCACAACAAGCGCAAGCATTATTCCCATAACAGCCGATGCGGATGACAAAAGCCCCGAGAGATTTTTGTTCCCGAATATCCCACCGATACCGGAAGAAACCGAAAGGCAGATCTTCCAGGAAACAAGGCTTATTATCGGCGGAAGAAAGATAACGGCGATAACGATTATTGCATAGGCCCCGAGGACGTTTTTTGTCACGTTAAGACAGCTTTTTACCGTAGAAAGCGCATCCGAAACGGTGCTTCCCACTACGGGAACGGCACTTCCTATCAAAAATTTTGCCGTTTTTGAAAAGGCACTGTCCGCCGATGAGGTTATAAGCGTTCCAAGGCCCATAATTCCGGAAAAAACGGTCATCAAAGCACCGAGCACCCAAACGGCAAAGCTTTTTACGGCTTTTGATATACCGCTTATATCGATATCCGAAACTGCGCCTGCAATGCACATGGCAAGATATATACAGATAAGCGGAACCATAAGCTCGCCCGCAAGACGGGATATCACTGTAACCGCGCTTAGCATGAGCGTACGAAAACCTGTTGCTGAAGAAACGTATCCCGAAGCGGTTATTACCGAAGAATAAACCGGAATGAACCCGAGCATAAAATCCGAACATTCTCTGATAACTTCTGCGGCGGATGTTATGATGTTTTTCATCGGAACAAGAACCGTTGCTGCGGCGGAAAGAGCCGAAACTGCATTTATAACGGTTCCGGTCTGGCTGAAGTTTTCACAAAGGCTTTGAATAACGGCGCAAAGTATAGCGGCGGCAGTCACCGTTACGGCTGCGTAGAACGGTTCCTTTATTTTCAAAATAAAGCTTTCTGCAACAAGTTTAAGAATATCCGCAAAAGAAAGCGAAGCAAGTTTTTCTGCATCAAGCCCATCTATACCGATTTTTTTAAGCATTTCAAGAACGTCATCCGAAAGCGCATCCGAAAACCTGCTTTCTTCCGCAATTTCGAGCTGTTCGCCGATTGCTTCTTCATAATACGAGCCAGAAAGCATAAAAGCAAAAATGATGATAACGATATATATAAATTTCTTTTTCATACTTCGATAAGATTTTTTATAATTCCGATTATTTCGGAAAAAAGAGGCATAGAAGAAACAAGGATGGCCACTTTTCCCGCAAGATCGATTTTTGATGATATGGAGCCTTGTCCGCAGTCTTTACAGGTTTCGGAGGCAATTTTTGTAACCATGCATATCCCAAGACAGCGCAGAAGAATTCCGAAATTTTCGCTCTCTATTCCCGAAGAGGAAACGAGCGATTCGATTTCATCAATAATGCCGCTGAAAATGGTTATTGTGTATAAAAGAAGTAAAATGCCTGCCGCAAGGGCCGCGCCGAAAGCATATTCCGGTTTATATTGTTTAAGAAGTATAACAAATCCCGCCGCGACAATGGCGATTCCCGCAAGGGTGAATATCTCGCTCATAAGCCGAATACCGATTTTACGGTATCAAAAAGATTGCTTATTTCGCCGATGAGCATCATGAGCACGACTATAAGCCCGGCAAGAGTTGTCATCATAGCCTGTTCTTCCCTTCCCGAACGAATGAGCACCTGATTGAGCACCGCAACGATTATACCGATGGCTGCAATCTTGAAAATCATATCTACATCCATGTTTTAACCTCCGTAACGCTTCAAAAGAAAATGATTGCAAAAAAGATTCCGCTCAATATTCCGGCATAGCGTGAAAGCTTTGCTTTCATTTTATAAGGTTCTTCGTTTTTTTCATAAAGAGAACGAAACCTGTTTCTGCAAAATTCAAGCTCGCTTATCTGTTCATCGGCGGAATATTTGCCGAGCATACAAAAAGCTTCTCCGAGAATCGAATTTGCGGTTCTATCATTGCAAAACCCGCATTTTTCAGAGATTTCAGGCGCATCTTCAAGTTTTTGAAGCGGAATATTCATAATAAAACGTTTTGTTTTTTCATCGCCGGAAGAAACGGCGTTTTCAAATATTTCAGAAAGGGTAAGCCTTTCGCTTTTCAGCCCGAGAATGAAATTCACCATAAGATTTTCCGCTCTTTTTATCCCTTTGAGCATCGAAAGATATTTTTCTTCCGCCAAAAAACCGGCTGCCGCCGCCGCGGCAAAAATCATTGTTATTCCGAAAAGCTTCATATACAAAGCTCCTTTGTTTTTATGATTTCATATATTTCGCACTTTTTGTTAAGAAAAGCGATATGCTCAAAAATTCCGTTTTTGATTATTCTTTCAAAAGAGGGTTTTGTGATAAGATCTTCTTTATCTGAAGCATGTATGCTCGCAACTATATCGACACCGCTTTTCATTGCAAAAAGTGCTGATGAAATATCATTTTCTCCTCCGAATTCATCACAGATTATACAATCCGGCGCCATGGAACGGGCAGCAACGGCGATTCCGTCGCTTTTTGAAAAACCGTTGAGCACGGATGAGTTTCCAACGTCAAAAGAAGGAATCCCGCGGTATGTTCCGGCAATTTCGGTGCGCTCGTCCACTATAACAACGTGTTCGGATATGCTTTTTTGTCTTGCAATATCGCGCAAAAGGGTGGTTTTTCCGGAACAAGGCGGACCGGTTATAAGAAGCCCGTGTTCACTGTATGGAACGAGCTTGTTTGCTGCGCCGATAATTTCATGCGGAATACGAATATTCAGTCCCGAAATATCTTTTATATTTATAATTTTGCCGTTTTCATATACGGCCGTTCCGCAAATACCGATTCGGCATCCGCCCTCAGCAGTTATGAAGCCTTCGCATATTTCATTTTTATATGTATGCACCGAATATTCGCATAGTGCGGCGAAAATATCCTGTATTTCACCTATTGAAAAGGCTTTTTCATTAATATAAAAATTTTTTTGGTTTGTAACAAGCTGTATGGGCTTGTTTACGCAAAATCTGATTTCACGTATGTCTTCCGGCATGACTTTGGCAGAAAGAACCGCATCGGCAGCGTTTTTTCCGATACGCAACATCAATTTTTTAAATGAATTTTCCATTTTGCCTCCCCCTTTTGCCAAATACTATGAGAGCAAGTCCGAAAATATGCAAAAGAAAAAGCCGCAGGGATTTTTTCCCTGCGGCAGAGCAAAAACGAAACTCATTTGATTTTTGATTTTATAATATTAAAAAGAGTGCCAAGTCCAATTCCGGCAAAAGAAACAATACTTCCGATAAGAATCAATTCAAAATTCGGAAGGTTTATTTTACTGAAAGAAATCATATTTGCCATGTTGAAAGTGGCGTATTCAGCGAGCATATGCATTATTCCGAACACAATGGGCAAAAGCCATTTTCGCTTTTCATAATAATTGTTTTTTGCGATTATAAAATAAACGGCAAAAGTTAAAATCGGGATAAGTATCCAGATAAACATAAGGCTGTAACCCAGAGCATCGGAACCACCTATAAAACACCAAAACACAAGAAGAGAAAACGCCCAAACAGCAAGATAAACGGCGGCGAGAACGGTTGCCGAAAGCTTTTTATGGCTTTTAACGGTATCCGTGCTCTCTCCAAGATAATCAATATAATCCGGCATAGCCTTTTCCTCCTTCAAAAGGCGGTCAAGGCTGATGCAATATAGATCGCTCATCTTTATAACGCTTATAATGTCGGGATATGTTTTTTCGTTTTCCCAATTTGATATTGTTTGACGGCTTACGCCAATGGCTTCCGAAGCTTGATCCTGTGTCAGATTTGCGGCGATACGTGCAACTTTAAGCTTTTCACCTATATCCATTGAACCAAGCACCTCCTTTTTTGCTTAAATCATAAGCAAAAGAGAACTAACAGTCAACCGAATTTTTTTGTCAAAGGCGTTTTTACATTGTCAAAATTCTTTTACAGAGGAAATTTTTATTTTACCATCGCCAAAAATTCGTTTTCATCAATGATTTTTATGCCAAGGCTTTGGGCTTTGGTAAGCTTGCTTCCTGCTTCTTCGCCCGCAAGCACAAAACTTGTTTTCTTTGAAACGGAAGAAGAAACCTTTCCGCCGTTTGCGGTTATGATATCCGAAGCCTCGTTTCTTGTCATAGTCGGCAAAGTTCCTGTGAGAACGAAGGTAAGACCCGCAAAAATATCGGATTTTTCCTTTTTCTCGGCAGTCATATCAATGCCGTAGCTGCGAAGCCTTTCGATAAGATTTCTCGACTGTTCAAGGGCAAAGAATTCAACAAGTGATTTCGCCATAACTTCGCCGAAACCGTCGATGGAACAAAGTTCATCAATATCAGCCGACATAAGCGCGTCAATGCTTCCGAAATGTTCCGCAAGAATATCGGCTGTTTTCTGACCGATGTTGCGGATTCCGAGAGCATAGACAAGCCTTGCAAGCCCTGCGGATTTTGATTTTTCTATGGCGGCAATAAGGTTTGCGGCAGATTTTGCGCCCATTCTTTCGATGGAAGAAATATCTTCAGCCTTAACAGTATAAATATCCGCCTGGGATTTGATGATTTCCCTTTCCACAAGCATTGTGAGCACCGCCGGGCCCATTCCGTCTATGTCCATAGCGTCACGGCTTGCAAAATGGATAAGATTGCGCAGAAGCTGTGCGGGGCAATCCGGATTCGGACAGCGCAGAACGGCCTCGTCGGCCTCTCTGACGGCTTTTGTTCCGCAGGCGGGACAGAACTCGGGAAGTTTGAAAGTATCCTCTTTCGGGCCTTTTGCGGCCAGTGCAACAACTTCGGGGATAATCTCCCCAGCTTTGCGGACTATGATGCTGTCGCCAATGTTGATATTTTTTGAATCAATGAAATCCTGGTTGTGGAGCACTGCGCGGGAAACGCTTGTTCCCGCAAGCTGGATTGGCTCAAAAACCGCTGTGGGAGTGAGCGCGCCTGTTCTGCCGACCTGCACCTCGATATCGAGAAGCGTTGTGACTTTTTCTTCCGGCGGATATTTGAATGCTACCGCCCATTTGGGGTATTTCGCCGTTGCGCCAAGTTGTTCCCTGTCAGCAAGGTTATTGACCTTGATAACGGCGCCGTCTATATCGAAAGAGAAGTTATCACGATTTTCACCGATATATTTTATATTTTCAACAGCGTCGCGAATGTTGGTATAGCGGTTATAAAGAACGGAAACCGGGAAGCCGAGACTCTTCACAAAATCAAGGCTTTCGCTATGGCTCTCAAAGGTCCTTCCTTCGCATTGCTGGATGTTGAATATGAAAATATCAAGCCCGCGCTTTGCGCTGATTTTGGGGTCCTTCTGGCGGAGAGAGCCTGCGGCGGCGTTGCGTGGATTCTTGAAAGGCTTTTCGCCCGCAAGTTCCTGCGCATCAGTAAGCTTTTTGAAAGTGTCCTTGGAAATATAAACCTCGCCGCGGAGCTCGAGATAGGAAATCTCGGGGCAGTCGATTTTCTTCGGGATAGACGCGATGGTAAGAAGGTTGTGGGTAACGTCCTCGCCGACGAATCCGTCGCCGCGGGTGGAACCTCGGGCGAACATTCCGTTTCGGTATTCAAGCGAAACCGAAAGACCGTCGATTTTTGTTTCGACAACGTATTCGGGATTTTCGATAACGCCGCGGACGCGGTTATCGAATTCATAAAGCTCCTCATAGCTGAAAACGTCCTGAAGGCTTCCCATCTGAACAGGGTGAACAACGGGCTCGAACTTGAGCGAAGCGGCTCCGCCGACCTTCTGGGTCGGAGAATCGGGTGTCTGAAGCTCCGGGAATTCCGTTTCAAGGTCGAGCAGCTCGTGATAGAGCAAATCGTATTAATAGTCATCAAGTTCGGGAGCGTCAAGCTCATAATAAAGCCTGCTGTGATAGCGCACAAGGTCGCGCAGTTCGGCTATTCTTTTTTCGGCGGCTGTTTTATCCATAAGTTCCCTCCGGAAAACAAAATTTCTGAAAATATTATACCACTTTTTGCGGGGTAAATAAATAGCGCAATGAATTTTTAATTCATTGCGCATAATTCAAGGTACGAAATTTACTTTTGGGGCACGCATTGATTTGAATTCTTTCTCAAGCATTTCTGCTTGCTTTTGCGGCAGAATCTTCATAAATGCATTATATTTTTTTTCGTTAAATCTTATATGTATAACCGTTTCGGACATTGGCACATTGTTTATGTGACAAAGCTCATCGCCGCTAAGCTGGCGTTTTGATAAAACGATATAGTATATAGGATTATCATAATAGCCATAATAAGCTTTTTTAATAAATTTGTATTCGCTGTAATCATTGAATGAGCTTTTTTTGAAAAACTCTTTATAGTAGATACCTTTATCCGTTAAAACAAGCCTTGGGCTCATTCTTACAGTAAAATAAAGCATAATCGGCATATACCCTACTCCGCAAAAAAGCTCAACATATGAACCTTCCTTCATGTTCTTTGGAACATCAATAGAAAGAAAAATTGAGACAGAAATTATTATAATAATACACATTATAAAGTACGGCAAATTAAACCATATAGTTTTTCTCATAACAAACCATCCAATTATTCATAACAGCTTTTATATGTTGATAAATTATGTGATTTTATATTCAAATTTGTTTTTTTCAGTATGACATATGAGCTTATCTTCAAAAAACTCATATGATTGCATAATTTTATCAAAAGGATGTTCAGACAGAATTTCTCCATTTTGATTCATTTGAATAAAATCAAGTTCTGAAATCGCAATAACTGTATTGTTATACAGTTCAAGATGCCCTATCGGATAAGAAAATGTATGGGTTGTAATTTCAACATGATTTTCAATATCAAACATAGCAATACAATTATCAAAACTAATTATTAAAATATTGGCGTATAACAGAACATTTGGAGTAAAAACATAATTGCTGCACCAAAATCCGATTCCGTAATACTTATTATCACGGTCATATGAATATTTAATGGAAATAAAACGGTTTTCATATTCGGAATTTTCCAAAATCGTATAACCCTTTTTGCATAAAGAAATATCGGAAATCATTTCAGATCTGCTCGAATATTCTTTTAATTGAAAATCAAAATCTTTTTGCAACAACTTGATAAGCATTTTATACCTCTATTATTTATTAAGTTCCTTTTCAAGAACGTCCGCAAATTTTTGTATTGCCGGACCGAGTGTTTCGGCATAATCAAAAGTTACTGTATCTTTTAGGTATTCGGTCGGATTCTTTCTTACCGAAAGTGCTTTTTTAAGTTCCGTTGGTACCGGGCAGATAGCATTTTCAAGGGACCATTCCCCTGCTTTTGTTTTTGCAATGATTTTGCCGGTGCGCAAAGTGTAGATGCACCGTGCAATATCAAGCAGCCAGCCAAAAGAATAGAGGCTTCTGTCGGTTATCTGTGCATAACGGCGTATTGCGTTATAATGCTTTTCAACGTCAAGGTGGAAGCTTTCGTATGCAGGATATTTAAAATCACCGCGAACATCGTCCCCGAAAAGCAGAATTCCGTTTTCCAAAAGTTCCGCCATAGAAAAACTGTCAAAAACATAGAAATCCGTTATGCGCTGACCGCTCGTTCCCCAATAAACGACCCTGTCGGGTGTTCTATCCATAAAACCCGATACGGAAAGCATACCGCCCTCAAACGAACGAAAATACTGGTTATTTTGATATTCCTCTGCCATTTTTTGCCGCAGAAAAACAAGTTCATTTGCTTGTTCATCGCTGATGACTTTCTGCGTAAGGACGAGAATATCTATATCGCTCCAACCGTACTTGAAATCGTCCAAAGTTGTAGAACCGTAAAGATAAACCGAAGGTTTGCAATCCGAAAGAATTTCTGCGATGGCGCCTGTCATCTGTGTGACAGCTTCCGACAATAATATATTTGATTCAAACTGCATTTTATCTGTTTATAACGGTGAACTGCATGCTCTCAAGAACGTCAAGAGCTTTGTCGTTAAGGGATTTGTCGTTGCTTGCAACGCAGGTTGCGTCGATGATGATCTCCGCTTCGGGCTGTGCGGTTTTTAGGAGCACAGCGTTTGCCATAACGCAGATATTGGTGACAACGCCGCAGATTTCGATTTCATCATAGTTGTAATCCTTGTGGAGAACGAGCATTGCAAGGTCAAAACTTCCGAAGGTATGTTTGCCGATGGTCATGCAGCCCTGGCAGGCTTCACCGGTTTTTCCGTAAAGCTTCCAGCCTTCGGTGCCGTTCTGGCAGTGAACGACAGGAAGTTTTTTGCCTTCCTGCATTTCAAGATATGCGGGGCCGTGGGTATCCATGGTGTAGATAACGTCATGGCCTTCGGCGCGATAGGCTTCAACTTTTGCGGCGATGCGCTCGTCAAGAAGCTCTGCACCTTCAAAGCCAAGGCTTCCGTTTACAAAGTCGTTCTGATAGTCGATAACGACAAGAAGTTTTTTCATGGTAAATTCTCCTTTACTTTATAAGAAATTTTTCAACTGCATAGGAATAATCCTTAAGATTTTCTTTGATTATCATATGTCCGCCGAGCACAAAGCAAAGTTCTGCATCGGGAATGGTCTTTGCAATATATCGGGATTCTTTTTCTTTAATAAGGTCATCCGTTCCCACAAGAACGAGGGTCGGCACGGTTATGGATTCAAGCTCTTCGGAAGTCAGCTTCGGCTCAAAGAGCATCAGTGAGAAAAGAAGTTTTTTCATTCTGTATTTTTCAGAAAAGATTCCGAGAACGGAATAAACGAAATACATAAGCCACATTGCAAGGTGGATTCCGTTTTTCATGCCGGAAGGCTTTGTGTTCGCGCCGTTTGCAATAAGTTTGATAACTTTTTCCGGATGTCGGGAAGCAAAAATCATTGCGATGTTTCCGCCGTCGCTGAAACCGAGAATATTTGCCTTTTCTATACCTTTCATTTCCATAAATTCGTTAAGGTCTTCGGCAAACTGATAGATGGAAAAAGGTTCTTCACCCATAGGGGATTTTCCGTGGCCGCGGGTATCAATGGCGATGACGCGGTATTTTTCTGCGAATTTATCGCCGAATTTATCAAAAATGGAAGAATCCTCTCCGTTGCCGTGAAGAAGAATGAGGGGTTCGCCCTGCCCTTTTTCTGTATAATACATTTCTTCTGCAAACATTTTATATTTCACACACCTTTTTATTCGTCGAGTTCACCGCAAAGATCCTTTTCCATAAGTTCCTTGACTTTTTCTTTTGGATATCCGCAGCTTAAAAGATAATACAGCTTTGCAACAGCAGCTTCAGTTGTCATATTTTTACCGCTTACTGCGCCTGCTTTTTTAAGCGGGCTGCTCGCGGCGTAAGTACCGAGACTGACGGTTCCTGTTGGGCATTGTGAACAGACAACGACGATATTGCCGTTTTCATAAGCTTTTTCGATAATGGATGAAAGCTCTTTGCAGTAACCGGGAACATTGCCGGCACCGAATGTTTCAAGAACGACCCCGCGAAGTTTCCTTGTGATGATCGGTTCAAAAAGGTCTACCTGTATTCCCGGGAAAACCTTGATAACACCTATGGGTTCTTCCATAAGTGCTTTCATCTCAAAAGGTATATCCGGCTTTTTCATAAGAATCGAATCGCGGTATCTTATGCCTATACCGGCGTCGGCAAGATGAGGATAATTCGGTGAATCAAAAGCGATAAGACTGTCTGCGGACATTTTTATGGCGCGGTTGCCGCGGATGAGTTTTCCTGCAAAAAATATACAAACCTCGAAAACCTTTCCGGAAGCGGCAATCATCATAGAAGCCAGAATATTATCCTTGCCGTCACTTCGTATCTCGCAAAGCGGAATCTGGGAACCGGTTACTATAACCGGCTTGGAAAGATTCTGAAGAATGAACGAAAGCGCAGAAGCTGTATATGCCATGGTATCGGTTCCGTGAAGAACAACAAAACCGTCGTAATCATCTATTCGTTCGGAAATGGTGCGTCCGATAAGGTTCCATTCACTGACCGTTACGTCAGAAGAATCCAGAAGGGGCGAAAATTCTATTACGTCGTATTCGGGAAGCTCCGGCGAAACAAAATCGCTTATACCGGCCATAATATTTGCAAAAGGTTCTTTTCCCGGTTCGTAACCGTTTTCGCCGCGCTCCATTCCGATGGTGCCGCCCGTATAAATAATACAAATACGCTTCATGTTTTCCTCCGCATCTTTAATACACTAATATTATCACATATTTTTATTTTGGTAAACATATTTGCGTTCAAAAATTCGCTTGTTTTCTGCTTTTTCAGGCTGTTTTTTTGAAAGAACAAAACCACGCTTTTTATAAAAGTTAATTGCTTTTGTGTTAGTATCAAGAACCGTTATATATGGATTTTTACATAAGGCATATTTCTTCATCATCGGGGTTTATTGCGATAATTCCGACAGGAACATCGCCGCAGTATTTTATATAGATTTGATAAGCGGATGAAAGCTTTTCCAAAAGAAAGTTCTGCATATATTCAAGATCGTGTTTTTCTATGAATTCGGCGGAACATATATTTTTATGAGATTCTTTCCAGGAATCCATATAGACAGCCGCAGCATCAAGAATATTTTTTTCAAAAACTTTTATTATCATAAAAATCAACAGCTTTCATTTTTAGGTAAAAAATAAGCACCGCTTCTTTCGAAACGGTGCTTGATTTTTGGAGGCGACAACCAGATTCGGACTGGTGAATCGAGGTTTTGCAGACCTCTGCCTTACCACTTGGCTATGTCGCCATATATTTTGAGCCCCACATATCCATGGGGCTCAAAATCTGGAGAGGGTTACGAGGCTCGAACTCGCTACCTCGACCTTGGCAAGGTCGCGCTCTACCAGATGAGCTAAACCCGCAAATGGTGCCTTCGGTCGGAATCGAACCAACGACACGGGGATTTTCAGTCCCCTGCTCTACCAACTGAGCTACAAAGGCAAATCGCTGTCGTTCAGCGACGTTTGATATTATATAACATTTTTTTCGAAATGTCAACTACTATTTTAAAAATTTTTTAATTTATTGTGCAATATTCTTTCAATTTTTCGACAGTCTTTGTTCCGATGCCGTCAATGCTTAAAAATTCATCAAAATCAAGCACAGTTCCAAGTTCGTTGCGGTAATCAATAATAAGCTTTGCCGTTGAAGGCCCGATATCCGGGATAAGCTGAAGCTCTTCAAAAGTTGCCGTATTTATATCTATGGGAAAAATCCCGTCATAAGAACCCTCGGAAATATCGGAATATTCACCTATCTCATCGGTATAGAGTTTTGAAGCGTACGGAAAAGTCTGATATTTCGGTGAGTTTGACATTATTACGCAAAGCATAACCGAAAGAACAGCCATAAACAATATAAAATATACTGTTATATCTTTTCCGGTGATTTTATTTTCTTCATTCATACATTTCCTCCAGAAACTCTATAAGATGCGCAATGGCATTTTCCTCGCAAGATGGAAGAATTATGTCTGCTATGGCTTTAAGCCCTTCCTGGGCGTTTTCGACCGCCGCGCCGATGCCTGCCGCAAGAATCATTTCTGAATCGTTTTCATAATCGCCGGCGGCAACCGAATTTTCGGAAGGAATACCGATTATTTCGCAAAGTCGTTTTAAAGATGCGCCTTTTGAGTTTTCGGGAGGAAGAATTTCAAGAAAAAACGGGCTGGACTGGATGATTTTAATATCCCTTCCGGCGACGGATTCCGCATATTTTCTGATTTCCGCCATATTTTCGGGATCACAGCAAATAATGTATTTATATACTTCCCCGGGAATATCATCGAAACTTCCGTCAAAGAAATGAAACTCCCTTTCGGGAATATATTTTCTTAAATACTTGCCGGAAGTCAATAGGTTAACGGAATTTTCCGCGGCAAAATGACAGTCACAGCAGGAAAACTTTTCAACTACTTTTTTGCAACAGAAACGGGCATATTTTGAAATATAATGCGGTTCGATTATTTTATTTTGTTTCCAATCATAAAAATATCCGCCGTTTATATGTACCGAAGGTGCGTTTATTGGAATATCCTTCAAAAGCTCCATTGCAACGTCTATGGCGCGTCCGGTTGAAACTGTAAAGTATCCACCCTTGTCAGTGAATCTTTTGATTGCTTCAAGGTTTTCTTTTGAAATTCCGGTTTTTTCTCTAAGAAGTGTTCCGTCAACGTCGGAAATTATTAGAATATCCGAAAGACTTTCTATCATCAGATTTCCTCCAGTTTTCTCTCAAACTCGGTAAAATATTCCGGAAGGGGTGCTGTAAATTCCATATATTCCCCTGTTCTCGGGTGAATAAAGCCAATGGTGCCTGCATGAAGGCATTGCCCGCCAAGCTGGGTTATAACATTCTTCGGGCCGTAAACGGCGTCTCCCGCAACGGGATGACCGAGATAGGCCATGTGTACTCTTATCTGGTGGGTTCTTCCGGTTTTCAGTTTGCACTGAAGATGCGTATATCCTGCATAGCGTTTTACAACGGAATAATGTGTTTGGGCAGTTCTTCCGCCATCAATTACGGCCATTTTTTTGCGGTCCTTGGTACTTCTTCCGATAGGAGCATCAACGTCGCCTTCATCGGGAATATTTACTCCGTAAACTATGGTCTGGTAAATACGGTTAAGGCTGTGCTCCTTGATTTGAGCCGCAAGAGAAACATGGGCAAAATCGTTTTTCGCAACGAGCAAAAGACCACTTGTATCTTTATCTATGCGATGAACGATTCCGGGCCTTAAAACACCGTTTATGCCCGAAAGGCTATTTTTGCAGTGCCACAAAAGAGCATTTACAAGAGTTCCGTTATGGTTGCCGGGTGCAGGATGAACCACCATGCCTTTCGGCTTGTAAACTACGAGCAGATCCTCATCCTCATAATATATTTTGAGAGGAATATTTTCCGCCTCAACGTCAAGCGAAACCGCATCGGGAATTATTACCGAAATATCCTCGCCTTCTTTGAGCACGCGGCTTTTTGCGATGGGTTTTCCTTCAATTTCAACGTTCCCTGCTAAAATCAGCTTTTGCAGTGCCGAACGGGTAAGATGATCTATGCTTTCGGCAAGAAATTTATCAGCTCTTGCGCCTTCGGCTTCTTCGGGAACGGTTATAACTATCTTATTCATCGGCACTTCCCTTTTTAAAAAGCATTTCAAGATCTTTGTCGATGTTATCAAGCTCTTTGTTTTTTGATTCTTTTTCTTCTTTTTCACGTTTATCCGAAAGATAAACAGCAAGAACAACAAGTCCGGCGCCGATACAGATGCACATATCAGCAATATTGAATATTGCAAAATTTATAATGCGAACATCTATGAAATCAATAACGTAACCGAGGCTTATTCTGTCGATAAGATTGCCGACTCCTCCGGCGAGCATCAGCGCAAGCGCAAGCTGCTCAAGTTTATCGGTAACTTTTCCGGAAAGAAAGAAAGCGAGCACAACTGTAAGCATCAAAGCGGTGATGCCGACCAAAATCCAGCGGTTATCCGAAAACATACTGAAAGCAACGCCGGTATTTTCTGCATATTTAAAATATAATACATTTTCTATAATAGTAATGTCGCCTTTGGTAAGAACCTCTGCGGCCCAGTTTTTTACAATCTGGTCAACGGCAATTAATATTACCGCGATAATTGTAGAAACAAGCTGAAACATTTTGCCTCCAAAAAGTAAGCGGGCAGAATCCTTTTATGGATTCCGCCCGTATTATTTTATAATTAGCCAACGATTTCGGCGCAGCGTGCACAAAGAGTGGGATGTTTTTCACATTCGCCGACGGTATGGCTGTGAGTCCAGCAGCGTTCACATTTTTCGCCGGGGGCAACCTCGACTTTTACGTCAACGCCGTCGAATTCGGATTTTGCAATTTCAACGGCAGAAACGATGAATGCGGAAACAAGGTCATTTTCGGCGGATTTTGCGAAATCATACCAATCTCTTCCACAGTTGAGGGTGACTTTTGCTTCAAGGGATTTGCCGATAAGTTTCTGAGCACGGGCTTCTTCAAGTGCCTTATTGACAATATCGCGGAGTTCGTCGATTTTTTCCCATTTAGCCATAAATTCTTCATCTGCAGAAACGCCGCTCTTTTCGGGGAGCTGGTTATAGAAAACAGAACCCGCGTCATCTTTTTCGCTTCTGGGAAGATATCCCCAGATTTCCTCCGCAGTGAAAGAAAGAACCGGAGCAAGACAAAGGGTCATGCCGCGAAGAATGTTATAGATAACGGTCTGGGCGGATCTTCTGCTTTCGCTGTCAGCTTTCTCAACATAAAGCCTGTCTTTAAGGATATCAAGATAGAAGTTGGAAAGATCGGTAGTGCAGAAATCGCGGATGGTGGAATATACGATGTGGAAATCGAATTTATCGTAAGCGGCTTTGCATTTTTCAAGAACCTCGTCCATTCTTGCAAGAGCCCATTTATCAATACCATCAAGCTTTTCAACTGCAACGGAATCCTTGTCGGGATCAAAATCGTTGAGGTTGGAAAGAATGAATCTTGCGGTATTTCTGATCTTGCGGTAAACGTCGGAAAGCTGTTTGAGAATATCGGGAGAAATTCTGATATCTGCATGATAGTCGGAAGATGCGACCCAGCTTCTGAGGATGTCGGCGCCGAATTTTTCGGTTACTTCGTCGGGGCTCATGCCGTTGCCGAGGGATTTATGCATTGCTTTACCTTCTCCGTCAACAACCCAGCCGTGGGTGCAGACCGCTTTATAAGGAGCGCCGCCTTTTGCTGCAACGGAAGTAAGAAGAGAAGACTGGAACCAGCCGCGGTACTGGTCTGCGCCTTCAAGATAAAGGTCAGCAGGCCAATGAAGACCATGTTCTTCGTCACAAACTGCTGCATGAGAAACACCGGAGTCAAACCAAACGTCCATGATGTTATTATCTTTGGTAAATTCGCCGCAGCCGCATTCACATTTGAAACCTTCGGGAAGAATCTCGGAAGCTTCATATTTGAACCATGCGTCACTTCCCTCTTTTTCAAAGAGAGAGGCAACAGCTTCGATAGTGGTTTCGTTTATGATAATCTTTCCGCAGTCTTTGCAATAGAATATCGGGATAGGAACGCCCCATGTTCTCTGGCGGCTGATGCACCAGTCAGAACGGTCGTTTACCATGCCTTTGATTCTGTCGCCGCCCCATTCGGGGATCCACTGTACGCCGTCTATGGCTTTGCAGGCATCCTCTTTAAAACCGTCAACAGAGCAGAACCACTGTTCGGTTGCACGGAAAATAATAGGAGATTTACATCTCCAGCAGTGAGGATACTGGTGGATGATTTTTTCAACAGCAAAAAGCGCATTAAGCTCGGTGAGCTTGGTAAGAATTGCTTTGTTTGCATCGTTGGTGGTAAGACCTTCAAACTCGCCAGCTTCCGCGGTAAGCTTGCCGTCGCCGTCAACAGGAACGATGATCGGAATTTCGGGATAGTGGTTTACACAAACCTCAAAGTCCTCAACGCCGTGTCCGGGTGCGGTATGAACACAGCCGGTACCGGATTCAAGAGTTACGTGGTCGCCGACGATTACAAGGCCGGTTCTGTCGATGAACGGATGTTTATAAACGATATATTCAAGGTCTTTACCTTTAACGCTGGTTTCGGAAACGGTGTATTCCTCAATTTTGGCTGCTTTCATGGCGCTTTCAACAAGCTCTTTTGCCATAATATAATATTCGCCGTTTGCTTTAACAGCAACGTAATCGTATTCCGGTCCGAGACAGATTGCAAGGTTGCCCGGAAGAGTCCATGTGGTAGTGGTCCAGATTACGAAATAGGTTTTGTCGAGCTCGGTGCCAAGAGCGGAAAGCTTACCCTGATCATCGTCAACTTTGAATTTGACATAGATGGAATGGCAAGTATCCTCTTCGTATTCAATTTCAGCTTCTGCAAGGGCAGTTTTGCATTCAGGGCACCAATAAACGGGTTTAAGGCCTTTATAGATGAAATCTTTCTTTGCCATTTCACCGAAAACTCTGATCTGCTCGGCTTCATGCTTATGCTGGAAGGTAAGATAAGGGTGGCTGTAATCGCCGATGCTTCCGAGGCGGATGAATTCACTTCTCTGAACATCAACAAAATGTTCGGCAAATTCCTGGCAAACTTTGCGAAGTTCGATGGCGGAATGAATGTTTTCTACGCCGACCTTTTTCATTGCTTTAAGCTCGATGGGAAGTCCGTGAGTATCCCAACCGGGAATATAGGGAGCTTTATAGCCGCTCATATTTTTGTATTTTACGATGATATCTTTAAGAACTTTATTAAGGGCGGTGCCCATATGGATATCGCCGTTTGCATAAGGAGGACCGTCGTGAAGAACGTAAAGGGGAAGGTCTTTGTTCTTCTCCATAAGTTTCTGATAAAGTTCTTCATCCTGCCATTTTTTGATCATTTCCGGTTCGCGCTGCGGAAGTCCGGCGCGCATCGGAAAATCTGTTTTAGGCAAATTCATTGTTGCATTATAATCGATGGCCATTTTTTATTTGTTTCTCCTGTCAATTAATCTTGTACGTCAAGCTCGATTCTTTTGGTTTCAGCCATAGAAACCTCGTCGAAATCAATGTCTTCGGAATTATCTTCGGTTTCAAGAACGCTTTCTCCTGCGAAAACTTCTTCTTCGGCAGTTTCGGAAGGAACTTCTTCTTCGGAAGCTTTTTCCTCATTGTTTTCGGGCATAAGTCTTATAAGCTCAAGATGCTGTCTGTACATTGCCAAAAGGCGTTTTTTGAAATCTGCGGTTTCTTTTTGAAGAACTGCAAGGGTTTCTTTTTCTTTGATAATTTTAGCTTCGGATTCGGAGAACACCTGTTTTACCTGATTCTCTGCTTCGGCGATAATAACTTCTGCCTTTGCTTTGGAATCACGAACGATGTTATCGCCGAGCTTTTGTGCTCCCATAAGAACGGTGCGAAGGCTGTCTTCGTTGGAACGGTATTCTTCAAGCTTTTCGGCAAGGACCTCGAGCTTTGCCTCGGCGTCTTCCTTATCACTGTAAACTTCGGAATAAGAACTGATGATTTCGGAAAGGAAGTTATCAACGTCCTCGGGTTTATATCCAAAGGCGGATTTTTCAAATTTTTTGCTGGAAATATCATTCGGTGTCAACACGGATATTCACCTCCAAATTAATTTATTAATTAAAAGAATACGCCGCTGCTTTCAAGTTCATCAAGAAGATCGCCCATAATGTTGACATTATAGGGAGTGATGATATAGGTGCTGTTTGCAACGCGTTTGATCTGGCCGTTGTTCGCATAGGCAACACCGCTGAGGAAGTCGATAAGTCTTCTCGAAACTTCTTTGTTTGTTGCTTCAAGGTTAAGAACGACGGTATGTTTGGAATTAAGATGGTCTGCAACGGGTCTTGCATCGTCAAAACGCTCGGGCTTTACGAGAACGACCTGAAGCTGGGTGGTGGTATGGATATTGACAACTTTGTTCTGCTTGGAATCTGCGGAAACGGATTTTCCGAAAATGGAAGTTTTTGCAGTATCGCCTTCGTCGGAATCTTCGGAATCCTCGGAAGGAACGAGATCTTCATCTTCGTACATTTCGTCTGCATCCTCAGGAATACCAAGTATACCTTTAACTTTGTCCATAAATGCCATTTTTAATTTCCTCCTGTGTAAAAGAATCTTGCGATTGATTAAACTTATTTTCTTGCGCCGAAAAGTCCCCGCCCGATACGAACGATAGTTGCTCCTTCCGAAACGGCAAGCTCGTAATCTGCGGACATACCCATCGACAATATATTAATATATATATTATCTATGTTTTTGCTCTTAATGTCAACTAATAGATGACGCATTTTTTCAAAATATTGCCGAGTTTCTTCAATTTCTGCCCCAAAACGGCCTATTGTCATAAGTCCGCGAAGGCGTAAATGAGAAAAATCTTTTATTTTTTCAGAAACGCCAACAATTTCATCAGCATAAAAACCGCCTTTGCTTTCTTCTTCTGCGATGTTAACCTCGAGAAGGATATCCATTGTTTTGCCGATTTTTGCACAGCGCTTTTCTATTTCTTCTGCAAGCTTCAGCGAATCGACCGATTCGATCATGCTGACTTTGTCTATGATATATTTAACTTTGTTTGTCTGAAGCCTTCCGATAAAATGGATCTCCGCCCTTTTGTCATAGCTTTCGTATTTTTCCAAAAGTTCCTGAACCCTGTTTTCGCCGAGAAGGTCACAGCCGGCTTCGATGGCTTCGTTTATTTTATCCGGATGTACCGTTTTGGTAACAGCCATAAGCCTTATATCGGAAGCTTCCCGTCCGGCGGCTTTTGCCGAAAGGCCGATTCTTTCCAAAGTCTCGTTAACGTTAAAAGCAGTATCAGTCAATAAGTTTTCCGACATAAAGATCGTTGCCTCCTATAAAGACCTCATCAAAAAGCTGAAGGTAGTTTTTGTTGCCCTGGCTCCATTTTACGACGGTATATCCGCTTCCGGAATAAAGCACTTCTATTGCGCGGAATTTAACTTCGCTTCTGTCAAGAATGAAAACGCCTATCTGCTGATCTTCATCAAATCTGATGGAATCCGAAGAAATGCGAAGCCCCGAAATGGTGCTGAAAATAATATCCGCACCAATCTGTCTTATGGAAGCAAGCTCTTCGGTAAAAGTTTTGCAAAGCAAAACGATTATCATGTTTTCGCTTGTTTCGTCTTCAATTTTTTCAAAAATCTCAAGCTTTACAGAACTGTTTATGCCGTCGAAATTGACAGTTACGTTTTTGCCTACGGTGAATCTTTCCGCATCTTCGGAAGAAACGGAAATAACGTAATACCATTTATAGCTGTCGGCGATTTTTCCGATTTTCTGTTCGGCGGTGACAACATCCTGATTTATAATATCTTCTATTTCAGAAACAGATTTTTCAAAAAGGTTTTCTCTGTTGATTATATTTTCGAATCCGTCAACAGAAGAAATAAAATAACCGGTTTTGGGGGATGTTACGGTTTTTGCGTCATCCGAAGCAATTTCACTTTGAAGCTCGTCATATTCCGCTTTAAGCAAAGCAATGCGTTCGGCAAATTTATTTTCTTCACCGGTTATAGACGTTTTTTTATTTATCGAAAGCAAAAGACTGTCTTTAGCCGAAGAAAAACCGGAATAATCACCGTTTGCAATGACGTTTGAATATGCAAGAACGGAATTACCTATCTGATCGTTGATAAATTCAGAAGAACCGTAAAGCTGCGAAACACCGCTGGCGGCTTCTTCGAGAAGACTTATCTCTTTTTCCAGTTCGGCGGCTCTTGCCATTTTGGTAACAGTATCGGAAGAAGTATGAGCATAAGCAACGGGTTTGTTGCGAAGCACTTTTGCCGCATCCTCATGAATATAGCTTACGCTTCCGCCGTATTGGTCTTCGATAACAGTTTCGGTTCTGACGGCGATTCCGTTAACGTGGATAGATTCGTTTACCGAATAGGTCACCGCAATTTCGGTCTGATAGGGATTATAGAAAAAAGTCCAGGCCTGATAGCCGGCATAACCTATGAGAAACACCGCAAGAAGTGCTGCCAGTGTTTTAAGCATTGTGTTTTTCATTTTTTCTCCAAAAAGTTTTTGATTATTTCAAAAGCGGCATCGTAAAGCGCGCTTTTATCCGAAAATTCATCAATGCAAAGCCAGTTGATTTTTTCATTGCGTCTGAACCAAGTTAACTGGCGCTTTGCATAACGGCGGGTTTCTTTTTTGAGCACCGCAACGGCTTCTTCCATGCTCATTTCGTTTTTGAAATAGGGATAAAATTCCTTGTAACCGATAGCCTGTGCCGCAGTACAGGTTCCGTCGTGCTCAAATAGAAATTTTGCTTCTTTTTCAACACCTTCGACGAGCATTACATCTATTCTCTGCTCTATCCGGGAATAAAGCTTTTCCCTTTCGGCAAAATTTGTTCCAATATAGCAAACGTCATAAATGCTCGGGTTCGGGTGCGAATCCTTTTGGTGCTCGAACATGGTTTTGCCGGTGATTTTATAAACTTCCAAAGCGCGAACAACACGCAGAAGGTTGTTTGGGTGAATTTTTGCTGCGGATTGCGGATCAATCTCTTTAAGCTGTTCAAAAAGAGCTTCATTTCCGTTTTCTTTTGCAAATTCAAAAAGCTCTTCCTTTACCTTCGGATCACTTTTTATTTCGGAAAATTCGGTGTTTGAAAGAAGGGAATCAACATAAAGCCCGGTTCCGCCGCAGAGAACAGGAAGTTTTCCGCGTGAATAAACGTCGGCAACAGCCTTTTTGGCCTCTTCGACATAGTCAACGACGGAATATTCTTCGTCAACACTTTTGTGCCCAATAAGGTGATGCGGTATTCCCTGCATTTCATCTTCGGTGGGTTTTGCGGTTCCGATGGTAAGTTCTTTATAGATTTGCATTGAATCGGCGGAAACAACTTCTCCGCCGAATTTTTTTGCAATAGCTATGGCAAGACCGGTTTTTCCCGAAGCGGTCGGGCCGACAACCGCAACAACAGGTATTTTATCATTCATATCCGTCACCGTTACTGCTGGCGCCCGAACATGCGCTCGAGCTTATTTTTACTTATGGTGGTGGAAACCGGCCTTCCGTGGGGGCAATATTTTATGCTCGGGTCGTTGAGCAGGATATCCACGATTGTTTCAAGTTCCGGCTGGGAATTTTTGTCGTTTGCTTTGATTGCCGCGCGGCAGGATATGCTTGCATAAAGTTTATCCAGTTTTTCGGGGGTTAAATCATGGCGGCAGGTTATAAGCGAATCGGCAATTTCGCCGATGACGCTTTCAGCCTCCTTAGCTTTGACCCAGAATGGAAGTGAACGAACAAGAACGGTGCCTCTTCCGAAATCATCGATAACAAAACCGAATTTTTCCAATTCCTTCGGGTTTTCAATAACCGCGGCGCATTGTTCATCACTTAATTTGCAGGTCATGGGTGAAATAAGATACTGACAGTCAAAAGCATTTATGCCCCTGCGAAGCTTTTCATAAAGAATCCTTTCATGTGCGGCGTGTTTATCCACAAACACAAGCTCATCTTCGGATTCAAGAAGTATATATGTTTTGAAAACTTCGCCAACATATTTAAGATTTCCGAAAGGAAGCGGATCCGTATCAAGATTCCTCGGTATTTCAGGAACGGGTGCGCCGATTTCTTTCATTGCCGCAATACCTTCGACAAATTCTTTTGGAAGCTCGGTGCCTTCCATTGCGGCTTTATCCGCCGCCTGGCGGATTTTATACTGTGCGGTATGGGTAATATCGCCGTCTATTCTGTATTGTGCAAGATTGTCGTTGTTTCTTGCGACGACAGTATCATCCGCAACAAGGTCATATTTTACGTCAACGTATTTTCTTTCGATGAAATCCGTTTTCGGCTGTGATGAAAGAGTTGTCTGGACCACAACGTTTTCAAAATGTTCTTTTTTTACAGGGTCGGAAATTTCATCCCAAAAAGGCTTGTTGACTTTT
>JAFUJP010000120.1 GCA_017473745.1 Oscillospiraceae bacterium | reverse complement strand
TTGAAAGTGAATTAATTGAGATGGAAGCTGTAAAAGATCCTGATGCGGGGTTTGTTACAGATTCGGAATGGCTGAAAGCTTATTCATACAAGTATCTTTCTATGATGGTTTGCTGTGAAATGATGCTTAACGAATCTTATAATGAAAAATATGGCGATTCACCGGAAGAAATTGCAAAAACACACAAAGCTTTTATAAAACTGTATTCCGAAGGATTGAACATGCGTTTAAGACGTAACACAAATCCATTTTCTTTGCTTACGGGAAATTCACGAGTTGACTTTCTGGGTAAATTAGAATCTCATATCGATGAATTGAAGGAAATTGAACCGGATTATGAAGCGCCGGAAATTGAGGAAGAGTACACCGCTACTGCATCTTCCGGCGGCTGTTATGTTGCAACCGCAGTTTACGGTTCTTATGATTGCCCCGAAGTATGGACTTTGCGCCGATTCAGAGATTTCACTCTTGCAAAATCTGTTTTCGGACGCCTTTTCATTCGTACATATTACGCGATCAGCCCTACCCTTGTAAAATGGTTTGGCGAAACCAAATGGTTCAAAAACATTTGGAAACCGACACTCGACAAAATGGTTATTCGCTTGAACAAAAAAGGCGTTGAAAATACTCCTTACGAGGATAAAAATTGGTAAGAAAAAGACAGCTTCGGCTGTCTTTTTTTCTTTGACATATCGCGCCTGTTGCAATATAATGAACCTATAAAAGGGCAAACACAGCTGCGCCCTTAAAAAGTTCCGCGTTAAAGGGAGCGTGCATTATGGAATATTTAATCAAAAACGCGGTCATTGCGACTATGGATAAGGAAAATCCGCTCGCCGAAGCGGCAGTAATAAAGGACGGCAAATTTGCTTTCTGCGGAGTATTGGAGGAAGCGGAAAAACTTGTTTCCGCCGATGCGAAGCTGCTCGACTGCGGCGGAAAATTTGTTATGCCCGGGTTCAACGATTCCCATATGCACTATCTGCATTATGTGAAAACGAAGCTTTCGGTTGACCTTTGGGGAACAACTTCGGTTGAGCACATAGTTGAAAGAATGAAAGGAGCCTTTGAGCATTTCGACCGCGAAAGCGGCCTCTGGCTTGTGGGCGAAGGTTGGAACCACGACTATTTCACCGAAGGAGAGAAGCGCTTTCCCACGGCAAAAGACCTCGATAAAATCAGCCTTGAGCATCCGGTGCTCGTAATGCGTGCTTGTTATCACATAGGAGTGCTCAACACGAAGGCGATGGAGCTTATGGGGCTTGATAAAGCCAAAGCGAAGGAGCTCGGCGCCTTCTGCGAGGTGGACGAAAACGGTGAACCTACCGGCGTCATCAAGGAAAATTACTTCGACGAGGTCAAATCAAAGCTGCCCTATCCGGATCTGAGCATTCTTGTGAAAATGATGCTCGAATGTCAGGCCGATCTCTTTGAATACGGCATCACCGCTGTGCAGTCCGATGATATGAAATACGCCCCGGAAGGGCACGCTTATGAGCTTCTTGACGAACTTAAGGCGGCTTCCCTTGACGGAAGGCTGAAAGTCCACTATGCGGAACAGGCCCTTTCTCAAACCATGGACGAGGTGAACGACTGGTTTGAGCATGAACATTATAAAATCCGCGAAGGCAGCTTCAAAGTTTCCTGCCTGAAGCTCATTTCGGACGGAAGCCTCGGCGCACGCACCGCTTTGCAGAAGGAACCCTATGCGGATGACCCGACCACAAAAGGCATCACCATATACACGCAGGACGAACTGAACGGATTCGTGCTTGAGGCACAAAAGCGCAACACGCCCGTTGCCATTCATGCTATCGGCACCGGAGCCATGGAAATGTGCCTTGATGCCATTGAGAACGCCGTAAAGACCGTTCCGGAGTATTCGCCGCGCCACGCCATAGTTCATTGTCAGATAACGAGTAAAGAGCAGGTGGAACGCCTGGCAGGCCTTGGCATAATGGCACTGACCCAGCCGGTTTTTATTGATTACGATATGCATATCGTTTATGACAGGGTCGGAAAAGATCTTGCGGAAACTTCCTATGCATGGAAAGATTATCTCGATTTGGGCGTTCACGAGGCCTTCGGCACCGACTGCCCGGTTGAAAATTTCAAGCCCATGCGCGGAATTTACTGTGCCGTTACAAGAAAAGACTGTAAGGGGAACGGCCCCTATCTTCCCAAACAGGCGGTTTCGGTTTATGATGCGCTTTATGCTTATACCGCCGCGGGCGCCTATGCCAGCGGGGACGAGGATATCCGCGGAATGATAAAGCCCAGGATGGAAGCGGATTTTATCGTTGTCGACCGCAATCTGCTTGAGGTTGAGCACGAAGAGATTTTGGATGCTCAAATCCTTGCGACGTATATCGGCGGGGAAGAGGTTTACAGTAAATAAAAAAACAGGCTTCTTTCATAAGAAGCCTGTTTTTTTCAGAATATAAGCTTTATCGCCGAGCTGAGATTTTTTATGAGCACGTCTTCCGAACCCTGTTCGAACTCGCCGTCAAGGCTCCAGCCGCCGGCAGGATTTTTGAGCACCGAAAGCTTTTCACACGAGAAAAATTCTATCATGTCACAGCCCGAATATTGGCGGGAGGCGATGGCCTGAACGATTTTCGAAAGCTGGGCGGCGTTTTCGGGATGCTTTATGAGCATGACTTCAAAAAGTCCGTCGTTCATGTTGACCTGTTCCGGGGGAATGGTGAGCACGCCGCCAACGGAAGTGGAATTGCTTATTGCACCGAAGATATAGTTGCCCTCATAAATATCGCCGTTTGCTTTGATGGAAACGTATTCCGGACGAAGATTTTTGAGATCAAGGCCGCCTTCGACTATATAGGCGAGATGTCCGACAATATTTTTGAAGCTTTGCGAGGTGGTATAGCTCGTTCTTGTGAAAGCCCCGAAAGACGCAACATAGGTGAAAGGCCTTTCGCCGAAAGAACCTGCGTCGAAGGTGTGTTCGCTGCCTTTTGCGATATTCTGAGCCGCGGTGGGGATATCGCCCGAAAGGCCGATACTTGCGGCAAAATCGTTTGTACTGCCGCAGGGGATATAGCCCAGAGGGCGGTTGGCACCGCAAAGGTTGCCGGCGACGACCTCATTAAATGTTCCGTCGCCACCGCAGGCAACGATCAGATCAAAATCTTTTCCGTATTCTGCGGCCCAATTTTTGGCATCGCCGCGTTTTGCGGTCATCATGGTAAAAACGTCGTATCCGGCACCGGAAAGGATGCTTATTACCTTCGGGGAATACAGTGCTCCAAGGCGCATGCCGGAAACAGGATTGATAATAAGCAAAAGTTTTTTGGCCATATTAAACCTTCTTTACGAATCTGTTCGAGCATTTTGGGCAGCGGATCTCTACCTTTCCGCGCCCGCGGGGTATTCTGATTTTCTGGCCGCAGGAAGGGCATTTGAAATGCTTATAAGTTTTGCGTTCTTCAAAATCGGCCGAAAGCCCGGTCCACCAATTTTTGATTTTATACCAAAAAGCCATAAATTTCTGATTTTCTTTTTGGCGTGCCGGAATGTTTTTTGAAAGAGTGCGGTAAAGGGCGTATCCGTATGCGACGAGAGAAATAAAATAGAGAAGGCGGGAACGGGTGAAAACGTAAAGGGTATTGAGGGCAAAACCCGCAATGATAAGTGCAAGGGAAAACATATCCGTGCCGTACCTTCCATACATAAATTCTCTCAGCTTCTGCATAATCATATAGAAATCTTCCTTTTTTTAATTGATATAATAATTTTATCATGGATATTTTTTACATTGGTTAACGAATTATAAATTTTTTGCGGGAGAATATGGACATAAATTCAATAAAGTGATATAATATTAAAGCTATTTAATGTGGAGGCATAGCTCAGCCGGTTAGAGCGCTTGCTTCACACGCAAGAGGTCCACGGTTCGAGTCCGTGTGTCTCCACCAAAACACAGGGCACGCAAAGCGTGCTCTGTGTTTTTTTATGAAAGAGTAATATCTAAAAAGATAAAATTATTGTTTATGCGTTTAAAGCCCCCTTGTTAAAGGGGGCTGGCACGCCGATAGGCGTGACTGGGGGATTCTTTTTATGATTACGCTCCGCGTTCTTGGTTATCCCTCATCCGTCTTTTCGGCAATAAATTGCCGAAAATCCACCTTCCCCTCTGGGAAGGCATATAAACAATAATTTATCACATCTTTATTATAAAAATAGGATTTAAACAGTTGTAAACAGAAACAAAACATGGTAAAATAATTTATGTATGTTTTATTCCCTTTTGAGGAGGAAAAATAACCATGGATTATGAAAAACTTGCAAAGCTTCTGTTCCCGAACGTAACAGAAACCGCCGAGGAGGTCGAGGCACGCTATCCCCAGAGAGATCTTCCCGAAGGCGCGAAGGTGACCCGTATTACACCGAGCCCCACCGGCTTTATGCACCTCGGCAACCTTTTCGGTGCCATCACCGATGAACGCCTTGCCCATCAGAGCGGCGGCGTTTTCTTCCTTCGTATCGAGGATACCGACGCAAAACGCGCGGTTGAAGGCGGCGTTGAAACTATCATCTCCGTTTTCAAAAAATTTGGTCTTAATTTTGACGAAGGCGCTCTTATCGACGGCGAAAAAGGCGATTACGGCCCTTATCGACAGCGCCAGAGAGCTTCTATATATCACGTTTTTGCAAAAAAACTTGTTTCCGAAGGCAAAGCATATCCCTGCTTCTGCACCGAAGAGGATCTTGCCGCAATGAGGGAACAGCAGGAAGCCGAAAAAGCCAACCCCGGCTATTACGGCAAATGGGCGGCCCATCGCGATATGCCCCTTGAGGAAGTCGAAAAGGCTCTTGAAGAGGGCAAAAGCTGGGTTCTCCGCTTCCGCAGCGAAGGCAATATCGAAAAATATCTTCACCTTAACGACCTTGTAAAAGGCAAAATTGATATGCCGGAAAACGACCAGGACGTAGTTCTTCTCAAATCCGACGGTATTCCGACCTATCATTTCGCCCACGTTGTTGATGACCATCTTATGAAAACCACCCACGTCGTTCGCGGCGAGGAATGGCTTGCAACCTGGTCCATCCACGTTCAGCTTTTCAGCGCTCTTGGCTGGAAGATGCCGAAATACGTCCATACCGCCCAGCTTATGAAGATGGACGGCGAAAGCAAACGCAAACTTTCCAAGCGCAAAGACCCGGAACTTGCTCTTGATTTCTATTTCGAGGAAGGATATCCCGTTCCCTCCGTCATTGAATATCTTCTCACCCTGCTTAACTCCAACTTTGAGGAATGGCGTCTTGCCAACCCGAAGGAACCCTATGAGAATTTCAAATTTACCACCAACAAGATGAGCGTTTCCGGTTCGCTTTTCGACCTCGATAAGCTCCGCGACGTTTCCAAAAACGTTGTTGCAATGCTCACCACCGAAAAGGTCTGGGAATACTTCTCCGACTGGGCCGAAAAATACGACAACGAGTTCTATCAGCTTCTCGCAAGAGATCCGGAATACGCAAAATCCATCATTTCCATCGGCCGCGGCGTTCCGAAGCCGAGAAAAGACATCGCCGTATGGAGCGAGATGAAGGACTATATGGCTTTCTTCTATGACGAACTTTTTGTCGAGGGAAAACAGTATCCCGAATCCATGAGCACCGAGGATATCGCTGCCGTGCTCAAAAACTATGCTGATATTTACGATGAGCACGATGACCAGACCGAATGGTTCAACAAGATAAAAGAACTTTCCGTTTCCATGGGTTATGCCGCATCCCCGAAGGAATTCAAACAGAATCCGGAAGCATTCAAAGGCCACGTCGGTGATATTTCCGCTGTTATCAGAATGGCCGTCACCGGCAGAGTCAACAGCCCCGATATGTTCACCGTAATGAACATCCTCGGCAAAGAAAAAGTTCTTGAAAGACTTGAAAAGGCGCTTAAAGCCCTTTAAAGGCTTCTCTTTGAGGAGAAGCTGTCACCGAAGGTGACTGATGAGGTGTAGACGCAAAGCGGCGTTATAAAAACACCTCATCCGCCGCGGCATACGCCATGCGGCACCTTCCCCTCAAGGGGAAGGCAATAAAAAAGAAAGGACAATCACTATGCCCGAAGAAGTAGTATCTAACTTTATACATGACATAATCGACAAAGACCTTGCGGAAGGCGTAAATACCGAAGTCCATACCCGTTTTCCTCCCGAGCCCAACGGATATCTCCATATCGGTTCCGCAAAGGCAATCTGGATAAACGCATCCACCGCCGAAAAATATAACGGCAAGTTCAATCTCCGCTATGACGATACCAACCCCGCCCGTGAGGACGACGAATACGTCCAGAGCATCCTCCGCGATATCCGCTGGCTCGGATACGAGCCCAACGGCGGCATTTTCTATGGTTCCGACTATTTTGAAAAATGCTATGAATTCGCAGAAAAGCTTATCATCGACGGCAAAGCATACGTCGATGACCTCACCCGTGAGGAAATGCAGGAATACCGCGGCACCGACGCCGGCAAACCCAGCCGCCCCAGCCCCTACCGCGACAGAACTCCGGAGGAGAACCTCGACCTTTTCCGCCGCATGAAAGCAGGCGAATTTGAGGACGGTTCCAAGACCCTCCGCGCAAAAATCGACCTTGCAAGCCCCAATATGAATATGCGCGACCCGGCGATTTACCGCATCAAGCGCGCAACTCACCACAGACAGGGTGACAAATGGTGCATCTATCCTCTTTATGACTTTGCGCATCCCATTCAGGATGCTCTTGAGGGAATCACCTATTCCTGCTGTTCCATTGAGTTTGCAAACCACCGCCCGCTTTATGATTGGGTGGTTGAAAACGTCGGCTTTGCAAAACCCGTTCCGCACCAGTATGAATTTGCACGTCTCAACGTCACCTATACCGTAATGAGCAAGCGCTATCTCCGCGAGCTTGTTGAAAAAGGCATTGTTGACGGTTGGGATGACCCCAGAATGCCCACCCTTTCCGGCATGAGAAGAAGAGGTTACACCCCCACTTCTATCATTGAATTCGTAAAGACCGCCGGCGTTTCGAAAGCGGATTCCCTTGTTGCTGTGGAGCTTCTCGAGCACTGCATCCGCGATGAGCTCAACTATTCCGCAACCAGAAGAATGGCCGTTATCGACCCCATCAAGGTTGTGGTCACCAACTATCCCGAGGATAAGACCGAATATTTCGAGATCGCAAACAACGTAAACGATCCCGAAGCCGGCAGCAGAAAAGTTGAATTCAGCCGCGAGCTTTATATCGAGCGCGAGGACTTTATGCCTGTTCCTCCGCCCAAGTTCTTCCGCCTTAAACCCGATGGCGAAGTTCGCCTTATGGGTGGATACATCGTCAAATGCCGGGATTTCGACCTTGACGAAAACGGAAACGTAACCGAAGTCCGCGTCACCGCAGACCTTGAAACCGGCAACGGAATGCCCGTTGACGGAAGAAAAGTCAAAGGCACCATCCATTGGGTAAGCGCAAAAAGCGCAGTTGATGCCGACGTTCGTATGTATGACCGCCTTTTCACCGAGGCAAACATGGTCACCCTTCCGGAAGGCAAGGAATACAACGATTATCTCAACCCGGATTCCGTCAAGGAATACAAAAACGCTAAACTCGAAGCGGCCCTTGCGGATGCAGGCGAAAACGAAAGATTCCAGTTCGTCCGCACCGGATATTTCATCCGCGACAGCAAGGATAAAAACTGCTGGAACAGCATCGTTCCCCTCAAGGAGAGCAAAACGAAATAACAAAATAAAAGCCGCCGAAAGGCGGCTTTTTCAATGCAGATGAGGATGAATTGTTGCTTGCGCTGCATTATTGAAAACGTCGTAGGGGCGGACCTATGTGTCCGCCCGTCATTGCGAACAAACCGAAGGTTTGTGTGGCAATCCGTTCCCTTTTCCTGCGGATTCCCACGCCGATTTGCTCCTCGGAATGACAATTTTATTTTTACGGGCGCACACATAGGTGCGCCCCTGCAACCGTGTTCTTCACCTCGGTGCTGTAAACAATAATTTACGTGAAAGATTCACCATGCTTTTCCCGTCTTATATATTGAGAAAGCTTTCGATTTCAGAAAAAGGAGGTGTTTTTTATGTCGGATAAAGAAATCCTTGAACTGTTTTTCCAAAAAGATGAAAATGCGCTTGCCGCTTTGGAAGAACAGTATAAAAATTATTGCACCGCCATTGCCGAAAAAATCCTTGGCGACAGGGAAGACGCCGAAGAATGCTGGAACGATGTTCTGCAAAAGGCGTGGAACGCAATTCCAACCGCAAAACCGGAAAATCTTCGGCTCTGGCTCGGAAAAATCGCAAGGAACTCCGCTCTGACCATGCTCGAAGCGGAAAAAGCAAAAAAGCGCGACGGCGGAATAAAACTTCAGCTGGACGAGCTTTCGGAATGTATTCCGGCGCCGCTTTTTGAATACGAAGCGGATAAAATCGCCCTTCGGGATTTTATGAACGGCTTTGTGAAAAAGCTTCCGGATGAACAGCGGCGCATTTTTGTAAGGCGATATTGGTTTTGCGAAGGGGTTGCCGAAATCGCAAAAAGCATCGGTTCCACCGAAAACCGCGTTTCGCTGATACTTTTCCGCATAAGAAAACGTCTTAAAAAAGAACTTTTGAAGGAGGGCTTTGATCTATGAATGAAAAAGATATAATGCTTGCTGTGAATGACCTTGACGAAGAACTTCTTAACATTGAAGAAAAACCGAAAAAACTCCGCGGAAGCTGGAAGGTGCTTATCGCCGCGGCGCTTATCATGGTTTTTTCCGTGACGGCATACGCCATCGGAAATATCACAACTTCGTATAACACAAAAGTTGTTGACGCAAACGGTCTTTGGCAGCTTTATTACGGCGACATCGAAGAAGCGGAATTTTATGAGATGACGGTTGAGTATAAACTTGAACCCCGAAAAATAAGTGAGGAATTCTATTCCGATTGTGTTGCCGCTCTTAAATATAATTATGAAACCATTCAGCGCACCTATAGAGATTACGAAGGAAAGGAATATATTCTCCGGGAAGGGGATGAACTCTGGGCTTCTCTAAGCTTTTATTCTGATGAAACGGATGAGATAAACAGCTATACCGTCGAGGAACTTGAAGAATATACGGGCCTTGAACTTTGCATAAGCGAAGAAATGCGCGAGGGAATCAATAAGATTGCGGCGCTTCGCAAAGCGGGAAAAACCAATATGCAGCCCTGCAACATAACAATGACCGGCAAAAAAGTCAGTGAAGAGCAGGGCGGATTTGTTCCCCTCGGTTTCACCATCAGCTTTGATGTGGATTATGATGGCAAAGGCAACTTCGTTCACGGTACGGCTTATGTTTCTCTTTCTGAAGAAGCAACAACCGCTTCCGATTACTGGAATTCCTTTGAAAAAGAAGGTAAATGGACCGAAAAAATCATGAAAACCGATTCCGGAAGAGAAATTTATTTTATCCATAACGACCCGGAAGAAGGATTCAAATCCCATGCCCGCGCCTGCTGGACCGAAAACGGAATCGGCTACGTTGCCTATACCGACATGGCTTATGACTGGGAACGCAAAGATGAAGCAGTCAAACATCTGAAACCTTTCGTCGAAAATATCGAATAAGCCTTTGGCAACAAATATTCTATTGTAGGGCGGGGGCTTGCTCCCGCCGCTTTTTAATTTCGCTACAAATCGTAAAAATAAGATAAATTTCTACAAAATGTAAAACAAAAAGTCTCCCTTGAGAAAGGGAGACTTTTTTACTGTAGGGGCGGATATTATCTGCCCGGAGAATACAGCAAAACTAAAGTAGGGAACGTCGTCCCCGACGTTCCGCTAAAAAGGACATTGTAAAGAAGGCCCTTTTGTTTTTATTCCAATTCAAATTCGGTTTCGGCTTCAAGGCGGGTAAGATGCTCGTCATAAGCGGCCAGCACAGCCTCTTCAAGGGCTTTTCGTGCTTCGGGAGTAATCGGATGCACAACGTCCCGAAAAACTCCGCTTTCGTCCTTGCGGCTCGGCATAGCGACGAAAAGTCTTTCCGGCCCGGAAATAACCTTGAGGTCATGCACCGCAAGGTCGTGGTCGATGGTGACCGAAACAAGGGCGCGAAGCCGCTCGTTCTCATAAATTTTTCTGATGCGAATATCCGTGATGTTCATGTTTTATATCCTCCGAAAATGTTTTGCAATAAAAGGATTGGCAAATTTTTTCGGTTTATGCAAAAAGATAAATTATTGTTTATATGCATTTAAAGCCTTCCCCTTGAGGGGAAGGTGGCATCGCTTCGCGATGACGGATGAGGTGTTCCTATGTAAACACGGAAATTAGCGGACAAACACCTCATCACCGCCTTCGGCGGAGCTTCTCCTGAAGGAGAAGCCTGCCCTCCGGGAATCCTTTTTGACGGGCGCACACATAGATCCGCCCCTACAACCACATTCTTCACCGCGGTGCTGTATGCAATAATTTATGTAAAAAAACAGTTTCTTTTTTTGGTGATTGGTTGTATAATATATAAGGATTATTCTGCGGCTTTGCCGCAAACTGTATGAGGAGCGATATGCTATGACAGTTGATGAAAATATTCTTAAAGGCAAAAAGCACCTTCATTTTATCGGTATCGGCGGTTCGGGAATGTTCCCGATGGTGCAGATACTCCATAACGAAGGTTTTTACATAACCGGTTCAGATAACAACGAAACCGAAACCACTAAAATCGAGCGTAAAATGGGCATCGAAGTTATTTTCGGTCAAAAAGCCGAAAATATCGAGGGAGCCGATCTTATCGTCTATACCGCCGCAATCATGGCTGATAACCCCGAGCTTATAGCCGCAAAGGCAAGCGGAGTGCCCTGCCTCGAGCGAAGCGAAATGCTGGGCGTTCTTTCCCGCAGATACAGCAAGGCCCTTTGCGTTGCGGGAACCCATGGAAAAACCACCACAAGCGGCATGATAGCCCAGGTTTTGCTCGAGGGCGGATTTGACCCCAGTGCTTTCATCGGCGGAAAGGTAAAAGCCCTCGGCGGAAGCGGCAGAGCCGGCAAAAGCGATATCTTCGTGGTAGAAGCCTGTGAATTCGTAGATACCTTTCTCAAACTCGATAATGATATTTCAATAATTCTCAATATCGACAACGACCATCTCGATTATTTCGGCACCATCGAAGGCGCGATAAAATCCTTCCGCAAATTTGCGGAAAACAGCACCGGCGCTCTCATAGTCAACGGCGACGACGAAAACACCATGAAGGCCGTCGATGGGCTTGATAAGGAGATTATCACCTTTGGCTGGAACGAGACAAACGATTACTGGGCAAAGGACGTTCATAAGCTCGGCGGGGCAAGATCCGGCTATACCCTTATGCACAAGGGCGGGCCCATTGCCGAAATCGAGCTTTCCATCCCGGGAAGGCACAATATCCTCAACTCCATTGCCTGCGCCGTCGCCTGCATTTATGTCGGCATGGCGCCGGAACAGGTTGCGGAGCATATTGATAAATTCCCCGGAGCGGGCAGACGCTTTGAAATTCTCGGCGAGGTGAACGGCGTTACCATTGCGGATGACTATGCCCACCACCCCACCGAGCTTGAAGCAACCCTCCGTGCCGCGAAAGAAATGGATTTCGGTGAAGTCTGGGCGGTTTTTCAGCCTTTCACCTATTCAAGAACGGCGCTTCTGATGGACGATTTTGCAAAGGCTCTTTCCGTCGCGGACCATGTTGTTATGAGCGAAATCATGGGCAGCCGCGAAAAGAACACCTATAACGTATATACCGCCGACCTTGCGGCGAAAATTCCGGGCAGCGTGTGGTTCAATACCTTTGAGGAAATGGCGGAACACACCCTTGCAAACGCAAAACCCGGCGACCTTGTAATAACTCTTGGCTGCGGCGACGTTTACAAATGCGCCTACATCATGGCCGGCATAAAATAAGGAGGACGAAATGAAACCTATTCCAAGACTTGCGGACGATATGCGAATCTATCTTGCAACCGAAAAAATGGAAAATCAGGAGGTTCTTGAAACCCTTCTCACAAACCGTGAGGATGACGAGGCGGCTCTTATGTCCGCCCGCCAGAAGGTAAGCGACGTTTTCGTAAGCTATATTCTTCCGGCGGAAAAACAGGCAAGAACCAAAAAGCTTGACCACGACGGATTTTTTGCCCTTCTTCTTGAACTCACCGCAAAATACCCGAAAGAATGGCGTGAACTCCGCGATAAATATGAAGCCGACGGCATCACCAAGCACAGCGACCGCCTTAACGCCATGATAGATAAATACGAGGAACTTTCCACCGTTTTTCAGACCATGGTCGACGAAGCGAAAGAATAAATACGCGCAAAACCGTAGGGAACGGTCTTGACCGTTCCGAATAAAGAAGTATGGCGGGAGCTTTCTCCCGCCCGTTTTCATATTGGAGGGGGGCTTTTTCGTGAAAACCTATATAGATTCCGTTCGGCTCAAAACGCCGCTGGATAAAAGTTCATATCTGACAAAACTTCCGGCGGTGAAATTTCTTTTAAATGGCGGCCGGCTTGATTTTTCTTCGCCTGTGACGATTTTCGTCGGCGAAAACGGAACGGGAAAATCGACCCTCCTTGAAGCTATTGCCGTTGCCTTCGGCTTTAACCCCGAAGGCGGCAGCCGCAACTTTGATTTTTCAACAGAAGCGACCCATTCCGAGTTTTTCGAGCACCTTACTTTGGTGAAACGCGCCTATCCCAGAGATGGGTTCTTTCTTCGGGCGGAAAGCTATTATAACGTGGCAAGTTATATCAACCGCCTTGACGATATAATGTCCCCGTCGCCTCCCATAATAGATTCCTACGGCGGAAAATCCCTGCACGAGCAATCCCACGGCGAAAGCTTTCTTGCCCTTATCCAGAACCGTTTCGGCGGAAAGGGATTATATATCCTTGACGAGCCGGAAGCGGCTCTTTCGCCGAACAGCATAATGATGCTTATTGCGGAAATGGATCAGCTTGTTAAAAATGATTCCCAGTTCATTATAGCGACCCATTCGCCCATGCTTATGGCATTCCCCGGGGCGGATGTTTATGAGTTTTCAAAAGACGGAATAGAGCAGAAGGATTATAAGGAAACCGAGCATTTTCAGATTATGAAAAGCTTCCTCCAAAATCCGGAACGCATGCTGAAAATAATTTTGGGGGAATAAAAAGCCTTCCCGAAGGGTAAAAAATCGGGCGTACACATAGGTGCGCCCCTACGACGTAATTATTACGAAGCGTAAATAATCACCGCCATTTCGGGCGGTGATTTTTTTTGCCTTCCCGGAGGGGAAGGCGGCACGGCGAAGCCGTGACGGATGAGGGATAACAAGGATTCCCGGAGGGTAAAAAAAGCGGGCGCACACATAGGTGCGCCCCTACAACGCAATCATTAAGAAACGTAAATAGCACCGCCCAACCGGGCGGTGCTTATTTTATCGGAGAAGGATTATCGGTCCTGCCGAGAATGTAATCCACAGATGTATTGTAATAATCCGCAAGGGAAATCAACATATCGGTGGGAATATCGCGGTATCCGCTTTCGTAGCGGTAATATTGCGGCTGCGGCATTCCTAAAAATTCCGCAACCTGTCGCTGGGTCAAATCGTGGTCTTCTCTTAAATCTCTTATGCGTTTATAATATCCCATTTATTCCCGTCCTTTTTGATACTCGTTTGGATATCTTGACAATACACTAAAAAAGGGGTATTATATTTATATTATAACCGTTTGGATATAAAAACATTTTCAGGAGGGAATAAAAATGAAAAAATTTTTGGCGATTATTTTTGCAATGATTACGGTTCTTGGTTTTTCTGCGTGCGGTACTGAACAGGAACCACCAGTAGAAGAAGTTATAG
The DNA here is from genome assembly GCA_017473745.1 of Oscillospiraceae bacterium. Classification (GTDB taxonomy): domain Bacteria; phylum Bacillota; class Clostridia; order Oscillospirales; family Ruminococcaceae; genus UMGS1668. Next base: position 6,224 of record JAFUJP010000120.1, on the reverse strand, counting down.
TACCGGAAGAAGAAATTGTTCCGGAGGAAGTTTGTTATTCACTTGGCGATACGGTTAAGACCGAATCTATAGAATTTACTTTAGATGAATTCGATTTTTACAAATGTTTATCGAATGTAGGCGATGAAAATTGCTATAACCCAGTTGCGGAAGATGATGAAAGCGCATGGCTTTATTACAGATCAAGCAATCCATATAACGCTGATGATGATCACATCATAGTCAGAATTTCGTTTACTTATAAAAACATCGGAAAAACAGCAATAGATAATATTTCTGGAATAGAAAGCGGACATTTCTTTATTGAATATGGTGATGGTTATTCTTTTGGAAGCTTTTCTACTGCAACGAAAAATTCAGACGGAGATTATGCATATGGTTTTGAAATAGAACCGCTCAGTGATGCTGTAAACGGCAGAGGTGCTTTAAAAGTTCCGATTGCGGTGATGGAAAATACAGAAGAACAACTGATTCTTGCCGTTCAGCTGGAAGGTCAGGAGTTTAAATATAAAATCAGATAAAAACAGCACCGCCCATTCGGGCGGTGTTCTTTCTTTTGCCTTCCCGGAGGGGAAGGTGGCGCGGCGAAGCCGTGACGGATGAGGGATAACAAGGATTCCCGGAGGGTAAAAAAAGCGGGCGCACACATAGGTGCGCCCCTACAACGCAATCATTAAGAAACGTAAATAGCACCGCCCTTTCGGGCGGTGCTGTTTCTTTTGCCTTCCCGGAGGGGAAGGTGGCGCGGCGAAGCCGTGCCGGATGAGGGATAACAAGGATTCCCGGAGGGTAAACAAAGCGGGCGCACACATAGGTGCGCCCCTACAACGCAATCATTAAGAAACGTAATAGCACCGCCCTTTCGGGCGGTGATTTTTTTTGCCTTCCCGGAGGGGAAGGTGGCACGGCGAAGCCGTGACGGATGAGGGATAACAAGGATTCCCGGAGGGTAAAAAAAGCGGGCGCACACATAGGTGCGCCCCTGCAACACAATTATTAAGAAACGTAAATAGCACCGCCCGAAAGGGCGGTGCTGTTTTTATGCGGAACGGTCAAGACCGTTCCCTACATTTGATTTTCGGGGAGTTTTATTCTTCTTTCTCTTTCTCGACCATGGTTTCTGCGCCGAGAAGGAATTTATCCGCAAAGGTGAGAAGATAGCCTTTGCCCGGTTCAAAATCCATGCCCGCAACTTCAAGGTTTACGTTGAAGTGGGGAACGTTGATGCACATTCCGCTGTTGGGCTCCATGAAAACAAGGGTGCCTTCGCCGTAACGGACGAATTTAAGAAGCACTTCCATGGTTTCAAGGATTTTGTAATGGGGGCAGGTGGGCCAGTAATCCATGTCATCAATGTTGGAATCATACATTCCGTGGTCGATCATATCCTCGATAAGAAGATAAACCGCCTGTTTGGTGGCGTCCGGGGTGATTCCGCGAACAACGCTCGGGTGTTTGTTATAAAGAATAAGAGTGCCCTCTTTAAGTTCTTCGGAAGGTTTCATATGTAATCTCCTTTGTGTTCTGGAACGGCGGGAGCAAGCTCCCGCCCTACGGTTTGTGTGCTCGAAATCAATAGCGGAGCTTTATTGCGACCCAACCGCCGTGCTCAAGCCGTTTTTCGGTGACGAATCCCGCTTCGTGACAGGCGTTTTCAACCTCGTCTGCGCGGGTGTCGATAATGCCGGAAACGATGAGCACGCCGCCTTTGAGCAGGTAATTTTTAACGGTGCTCAAAAGTCTTATGATAACGTCCGCAACGATGTTTGCGGTTACGATTTCAAATTTTCCGTGGACTTTGTCCGTAAGGTCGCCGCAGACAAATTCGGTTTTATCCGAAACTTCGTTGATTTCAGCGTTTTCGTTGGCAACTTTGACAGCGACAGGGTCAATGTCAACGCCGAGAGCAGAAGGTGCACCGAGAAGCACGCCGCCGACGGAAAGGATTCCGCTGCCGGTGCCCACGTCAAGGATTCTTGTGTTCGGGCAGACACATTCCTCGAGAAGCTCAAGGCAAAGGCGGGTGGTGTCATGGGTGCCGGTGCCAAAGGCCATGCCCGGGTCAAGGCGCATCTGAACGTCGTCACCGGTGGGGGTATATTCCTCCCAGGAGGGGGTTACAACAATGCGCTTGCCGATGCGCTGGGTGTGGTAATACTGTTTCCAGTTGTTGGCCCAATCTTCTTCATTCACGCCGGCGATGGAAATTTCGTGTTCTATTCCTTCGGCATCAAGACGTGCGCCGATGAATTCGGAACATTCCGCCGCGGCCTTTTCCTGTTTGATGTAAACGTGAATAAGAGAATGGGTGCGGTCGCGGTCCAAAAGCTCCTGTTCGATAAGGTCAACGTGTGCAATATCCCAAACGGTGCTTTCAAGGTCGCTGTAATCTTCCACATAAATTCCCATATCGGCAATAACGGTGCAAATGTCGCTTGCACGGGCTGTATCTTCAGTTTTAACTTTTACGGTAAGCTCGTTCCAGGTTTCCATTTTAATCTCCCTTGAATGCGTCTTTTATTTTGTCGAAAAAGCTTTTGCGTTTTGCATAGTTTTTGTCGCTGGTGGAAGCATCAAAATCGCGAAGCATATCTTTCTGTTTGCCCGAAAGGTTGGTGGGAACTTCGATGTTGACCCTTACGTACTGGTCGCCTCTTCCGCGGTTGTTCACATACTGGATTCCCTTGTTGCGAAGGCGGAAAGTGGTTCCGGGCTGGGTGCCTTCGGGCACGTTATAGGAAACCTTTCCGTCGATGGTGGGAACAACTATCTCGTCGCCGAGAACCGCCTGGGTGTACGTTATGGGGATATCCACCCAAACGTCAAATCCCTCGCGGCGGAAGATGGGGTCATCCTTAACAGAAACGGTTACGTTAAGATCGCCTGCGGGGCCGCCGTTGGTGCCGTCATCGCCCATGCCGCGAACCACAAAGGTCTGGCCGTCATCAATGCCCGCGGGGATATCAACGCTGATTTTTCTGCTGCGGCGAACTCTTCCCATGCCGTTGCAGGATTTGCAGGGGTCATTTATAACCTTGCCCTTGCCGCCGCAGCGGGAACAGGCCTTAACAGTCTGAATTACGCCAAAGGGGCTTCTCTGCTGAACGCGAACCTGGCCGCTGCCACCGCATTCGGGGCAGGTTTCGGGGGTGGTTCCGGCTTTCGCGCCGGTTCCGGAACAATCGGCACAGCGTTCAAGCCGCTGGGTCGGGATCTCTTTTTTACAGCCCTTAACGGCTTCCATAAAGGTGAGCTGGATCCGGACCTGGGTGTCGTTTCCGCGGATGGGGCCGTTGGGGTTGCGGGTTCTTGTGGAACCGCCGAAACCGAAACCGCTGAAAATATCTCCGAAAATATCTCCGAAATCACCGAAATCGCCGTGGCCGTATTGCTGGTATCTTTCATATCCGCTCTGGCCGCCGCCATAGGAAGGATCTACCCCCGCATGGCCGAACTGATCATAGCGTGCGCGTTTTTGCTTATCTGAAAGGATTTCGTAGGCTTCGCCCACTTCCTTGAATTTCGCTTCTGCGGATTTATCATCCGGGTTAAGGTCCGGGTGATATTTTTTTGCCATTTTGCGGTAGGCTTTTTTTATTTCGTCATCGGTTGCGCCTTTTTCGACCCCGAGGACTTCATAATAATCGCGCTTATCCGCCATTTATGCATCACCTGCTTTTCTTCGATGTATAGCACTTTCTGCGCAGAGGAAAACCCCTGCGCAGAAAAAGGATAACTATGGTTTTGTTTGTAGGGGCGCACCTGCGTGTGCGCCCGTTTTCGGGCGGTCACATAGGACCGCTCATACGACGTTCAACCGATATTCACCGGTTATACTTCACGATAATCGGCATCAACGTAACCGTCGTCATTGCCGTGGCTGCCGCAATCGCCGCAGTTTCCGTCACATCCGGGCTGGCCGGCTGCGTTGGGGTCACCGTTGGGGTTTGCCTGCTGATATACTTTTGCGGAAACCTCGTAGAATTTTTCTTCAAGCTCTTTCTGTTTTGCTTTGATATCCTCAATGTTATCGCCTTTAAGGGATTCTTTAAGAGCTTCGATTTTTGCTTCGAGACCGGATTTATCGTCTGCGCCGAGCTTGTCGCCAAGGTCTTTGATGGTCTTTTCGGACTGATATACCATCTGGTCGGCGGCGTTGCGGGTGTCGATTTCCTCGCGGTGTTTCTTATCCTCTGCGGCATACTGCTCCGCTTCTTTAACAGCTTTTTCGATATCCTCTTTGCTCATGTTGGTGGAAGAGGTGATGGTGATATGCTGTTCTTTGCCGGTGCCAAGGTCTTTTGCGCTTACGTGAACGATGCCGTTGGCGTCGATATCGAAGGTAACTTCGATCTGCGGAATACCTCTGGGTGCGGGCATGATGCCGTCGAGGTGGAACATTCCGAGAGATTTGTTATCTCTTGCCATTTCGCGTTCACCCTGAAGAACGTGAACCTCAACGGAAGTCTGGCCGTCAGCAGCGGTGGAGAAGATCTGGGATTTCTTTGCGGGGATGGTGGTGTTTCTGTCGATGATCTTGGTGAAAACTCCGCCAAGGGTCTCAAGACCGAGGGAAAGGGGAGTTACGTCAAGAAGAACGAGGCCTTTTACTTCGCCGGAAAGAACGCCGCCCTGGATTGCAGCGCCGATTGCTACGCATTCATCGGGGTTGATGCCTTTGAAGGGGTCTTTGCCGGTGATGTTTTTAACTGCTTCCTGAACAGCGGGAATTCTGGAAGAACCGCCGACGAGAAGGATTTTATCAAGATCGGAAGGTTTAAGACCTGCGTCGGAAAGTGCCTGACGAACCGGGCCCATGGTTGCTTCAACAAGGTCTGCGGTAAGTTCGTTGAATTTTGCTCTGGTTACGTTTACATCAAGGTGTTTCGGGCCGGTTGCATCTGCGGTGATGAAGGGAAGGTTTACGTTTGCCTGGGTCATGCCGGAAAGCTCGATCTTGCATTTTTCTGCGGCTTCTTTAAGACGCTGCATAGCCATTTTGTCGGTGCGAAGGTCAATGCCGTTTTCCATTCTGAACTGGTCTGCAAGATAGTTGATAAGTCTGTCGTCAAAGTCATCGCCGCCAAGACGGTTGTTGCCTGCGGTTGCAAGAACTTCCTGAATGCCGTCGCCCATTTCGATGATGGAAACGTCGAAGGTACCGCCGCCAAGGTCGTAAACCATGATTTTCTGGTCATCTTCCTTGTCTGCGCCGTATGCAAGGGCTGCTGCGGTGGGTTCGTTGATGATACGTTTAACTTCAAGGCCGGCGATTTTGCCTGCGTCCTTGGTTGCCTGACGCTGGGCGTCAGTGAAATATGCGGGAACGGTGATAACAGCCTGGGTTACGGTTTCGCCGAGATATGCTTCCGCATCAGCTTTGAGCTTCTGAAGAACCATTGCGGAAATCTCCTGAGGAGTATAGCCTTTGCCGTCGATGTTTACTTTGTATTCACTGCCCATGTGGCGTTTGATGGAAGTGATGGTTCTTTCGGGGTTGGTAACAGCCTGGCGTTTTGCGGCCTGGCCGATTACTCTTTCGCCGGTTTTGGAAAAACCGACAACGGAAGGGGTGGTTCTTGCGCCTTCGGGGTTCGGAATAACGGTGGGTTCGCCGGCTTCCATAACAGCTACGCAAGAGTTAGTAGTACCAAGGTCAATACCAATGATTTTTGCCATAATATATTCCTCCAAAATGATAAGATTTACAAATTTGATTATATAAAAAGTTTTGCCTTAATTAAGCTTTTTTTCAGTTTGCAACAACAACCATGCTGTGGCGGATGACTTTGTCGCCGAGGGTATAGCCCTTTCTGTAAACGTCAGTGACGATATTTTCGCCGTATGCGGGGTTATCAAGGTGCATAACGGCTTCGTGAAGGTTGGGGTCAAACTGGGCATCCATGGCGGGGATTTCTTTCACCCCGAGGCTATCGAAAACTTCGATAAGAGTGTTCTGGATAAGAGAAATTCCTTTTTTGAATTCCTCATCCTTGCATTCATAGTTAAGCGCTCTTTCAAAGTTATCGAGAACGGGAAGAAGCTTTTTGACTGCGTCCGCGGTGGCATCGCCGTAAATGGCGTCCTTTTCGCGCTGGCTGCGTTTGCGGAAGTTATCGTATTCCGCAAGGGTGCGAAGATATTTGTCATAAAGCTCGTCTTTTTCTGCTTTGATGGTTTCGAGTTCCGCTTTAAGTGCTTCGAGTTCGGAAGTTTCAGCGGTT
>JAFUJP010000119.1 GCA_017473745.1 Oscillospiraceae bacterium | reverse complement strand
CCGTCGCCGTTCGGAGCCGGCAACGGTTTTCAATATACCGCGACGGCTCGGCTGTGTCGGCTCGCCAATTCACCGTAGGGAACGGTCTTGACCGTTCCGTTCCGCGGAGCGTTTGCCTCCCCTATCAGGGGAGGTGTCACCGCAGGTGACGAAAGGGTGGAAACCCTGTCCCGTCTGCCATTATCGCTTAATCGAATGTATGGAACGGTCTTGACCGTTCCGTTTCGCGGAGCATTTTAAAGCCTTCCCTCGGGGGAAGGGGGACCGCGCCAACGGCGCGGTGGATGAGGGCAAACCAAGAACGCGGAGCACTTGCCTCACCTTGACAAGGAAGGCTTTAAATCAATTTTTAAAAATATTTTCTACATTCGCGCAACAAAACAGGATATTTTCGACACTATATTTATATAGACAAAAAAGGCGGTGTTTTTATGAAGAAGGCTATTATTTTTCTTCTTTTGGTTTTAACTCTTTGTGCGTGTTCCGAAAAGGAAACGCTGAAAGAGGATATCCCGAATGTTCCGGCGGTTTCGGATAACAAGGAACAACCGAAGAAAGAACCCGAAGAGGAATATTTCAGCGAAGAAATGCGCATCGAAGAGGCAAAAGCGGCGGCAATAGACGGAATGTTTTATTCCGTGCGCCAAAACCTTTTTGAAAGACGCGGGATTTCCATAGCGGCGGAAAATGTCGTTCATAACGATGACGGCAGTTTTTCTTTCGACCTTGCGCTGACGAACAAAACCGGAACGATCCGCATTCCGGCAACGGGGATTCTTTATACAAATGAAACGGCTCTTGCCGAAAAAGATTATGATTTTGCATTCAATGCCGTTTGGGGAACGGCTATGTTCATTGATACGGATACCCTTGCGGTTTGCACCGAAGGAAAGTTGTATCTCGTCAATACAGCTTCTTTTGATGATGTTGAAGTGGAACTTGCCCTGCCCGAAAATGAAGAGACATGGCTGTTCACAACCGGCGCCGCGTGGGACGGAAATAAATATATCGTTTCCGTTTATGAACTTCCGAAGGATGGTTCCGAGCCGGAAGCCCGCCCGGTGAAGATATATTCCTTTGACAGATTTTTCGGATTATACGATGGATATTCTTCTTTTTATGCTGATGAAAGCCAATGGTTCGGTTTTTTTGTGCCGGAGTTTTTTGATGAGGCGGAGATAATTAATTTTGAAGAAAAAAACTATTTCTGCTGCGGAAATTATTATTACAGCCTTTCGGATAATATGACTTTTGCGGGATATAACCGCGAGGATTTTCACGGAGAAAAATACGACCTTGAAATGCTGGATATCTATAAATATTCCGATGATTTTGAGGGAACGGAGCGTATCGCGGTGCTGAAATCCGAAGGGGAAATACTTTCATATATAACTGTTGGCGAAAGGATGTATCAGGGCTGGAATGAGGACGGCACCCCTGCAACGAGCACGGAGGAGGGCGATATGACATTTTCGGTAACGGACAGCTTTTATCACCGCACGGTTGTTTATGATTTTAATGCAAAAACCGCGGTTCTGACATATAATTACACCGAAAACGATATTTCGGAAGCCTTTGCGGTTTCGCCAAACGGAAAATATTCCCTTCACGAAGCATCTTTCACTTCCGGCGGCGACGGCTACGGTTTTGAAGTGGCGATAAAAAACCGCGAAACCGGCGAAATCAACCATATTTTCCGCGGCGGCATGGGCATAAACTGCGGATTTTTCAAAAACGGGGAAGTTTATATGCAAGGCGGACGGGAACTGAAAATTTATTCCCCGGAAACAAGGGAAGAAGTTTTTGACATCAACGATAATTTTCCGCTTGTTTATAATTCCGAAACGGGATATTACCGCGATATTTTCACTTTCAGAAGAAACCCCGATGACAAAACTTTCGTAATCCTTTTCTGGGAAGGAGATGCGGCGCCGTTTTATTCTTCCGAAGACAGCGCGGATTACCCCTGTTATAAAATAGGATATCTTGATGCCGAAGGCAGACTGATAAAAGAATTTGAAAGCGAAGTGCCGGTTGCACTTGGAATGTATTGCTGGCCGCAGGATGCGGTTTTCTATTATTCCGATGGGAAGTATACCGTAACGACCCAGGGCAGCAAAGGCACCTATGGCATAAACTTCACTTTCGATACCGAAACAGAAACTTTTTCCGAAGCAAAAGAAAACGAATATTGAGTGTGGCAAAAGTTATCGGGCAGCCTTAATAATTTGCTCGTTTAAAAGCCTTCCCCCGGGGCAAAGACGGCGAGATGCAGCCGTGACAGATGAGGGTAAACCCTGTCCCGTCTGCGGTTATCATCTAATCAAATGTAGGGAACGCGGAGCGTTTAGCCCCCTTGTCAAAGGGGGCTGGCATTTGCGAAGCAAATGACTGGGGGATTCATTTTAATTGACAATGGAAAATTGACAATGGAAAATTAAATTTACGCAAAATTGATTTTAAAAAACTGCCAATTCACCGTAGGGAACGCCGTCCTCGGCGTTCCGTTTCGCGGAGCGCAAACGCCCCTTGTTAAAGGGGAGAGGGCCACGTAGTGGCGAGGGGATTCATCTAATACTTACCCCATTTCTTTGCCCGTACATAATCCCTCCTCCACCATTGCGTTCGCAATGGTCCCCCTCCTCCTCCGAGGAGGTTTGTACCGTCGCCGCTCGGGGTCGGCAACGGTTTTCAATTTACCGCGACAGCTCGGCTGTGTCGGCTCGCCATTCTATTGTAGGGAACGTCGTCTGCCCCAAGGGCACTTCTTCGCTGCGCTCAGGGCGCTGACGTTCCGCAAACAAAAACGCGGAGCGCACATCAAAATTTGACAGGGTTTACGGCGGGAGCGGGTGCCCTGAGCACGAAGTGCGAAGTAATCCCTTCAGGGACTCCCGCCCTACACTGAATTGACAAATCTTGTACGCTCGCTGCGCTATTAAAAAACGTCGTAGGGGCGGACCTATGTGTCCGCCCATCATTGCGAACAAACTGAAGGTTTGTGCGGCAATCCGTTTTCTTTTACGGATTTCCACGTCGCTTCGCTCCTCGAAATGACATCGGCAGCCCGCTTTTAAACCACAGGGAACAGTCTTGACTGTATTTTGTTAACTTTCTGTTTATTGACTAAACAGGCATTTGTTGGTATTATTAAATCATAGTTCTTTATAAAGAAAGGATTGAACACATGGAAAATTTTACTTTTGATACCATCGAATATGTCCGCCCGGATATCGACGCCCTTGAAGCACAGGCGAAGGAACTTACCGAAAAAATCAAAAATGCAAAAAGCTATGCCGAACTTCGTGCTCTTATTGACGAATCCGAAAAAAGAAGCGAGGACGCTTCCACCATGTTTACCGTTGCCCATATCCGCAACACCCTCAACACCACAGATAAATTCTATGAGGACGAGATGGCTTTCCTCCAGCAGCGCCTTCCTATGGCACAGCCCACCCTTATGGCTGTTTCTCAGGCCATTCTTGAAAGCCCCTTTGCCGCCGATATCGACGCTGACCTTGGCCCGGAATACCTCACTTCTATTCGCCGCGATCTCAGCTCTTTCAGACCGGAGATAATTCCCCAGCTTCAGGAGCAGGCGATGCTCACCACCGAATACCAGAAGCTGATGGCCACCGCAAACATCGAGTTCGACGGCAAGACCCTCAACCTCTACGGAATCCAGAAATACTTCGAGCACCCGAACCGCGAAACGAGAAAAGCTGCTTTCGCAAAATATTCCGAATTCTATGCTTCCAACGAAGAAAAGATGGAAGAAATTTTTGATAAACTTGTAAAAGTCCGTACCGAAATGGGCAAGGCCCTCGGCTATGAAACTTTCACTCCCCTCGGCTACATCAACCAGGGCAGAAGCGATTACGGCCAGAAAGAGGTTGCCTCCTTCCGTGAACAGGTCAGAAAAGAGCTTGTTCCCCTTTGCCGGAAGCTTTATGAAGCACAGGCGAAACGTATCGGCGTTGATAAAATCATGGTCTATGATGAAAAATTCATCTTCCCGGACGGCAATGCAGAGCCCATCGGCGACGCAGCCTTCCTTGTTGAGCAGGCAAGAAAAATGTACCATGAACTCAGCCCCGAAACCGGCGAATTCATTGACTTTATGATCGACCATCATCTTATGGACCTTGAAAACAAACCGGGCAAGGCTTCCACCGGCTATATGACCAGCCTTGTTAAATACAAAGCTCCCTTTGTTTTCAGCTGTTTCAACCACACCATTTTCGATATGCAGGTTCTTTCTCATGAACTGGGCCACGCATTTGCAGGCTATTGCGCAATGCGCCACCAGCCCGTTGAGGCATATTACAGTGAAAGCACCGATATTGCCGAAATCCATTCCATGTCCATGGAACAGTTCTGCTATCCTTATGCGGAGTATATGTTCGGTGACGACGCGGATAAATACCGCTTTGCGCATCTTCAGGAAGCGCTCACCTTTGTTCCTTTCGGCGTAGCGGTTGATGAATTCCAGCATATCATCTATGAAAACCCGAACCTTACCCCGAAAGAGCGCACCTATGAATGGCATAAACTTGAGGAAAAATATATGCCCTGGAGAACCTATTCCGATGACGAATTCATGGAGCGCGGCGGTTACTGGTACCACAAACTTCACATCTTCCTTTATCCTTTCTACTACATCAACTACACCCTTACCACTATGGGCGCGATGGAATTCAAAAAACGCTATGCTGAGGATAAGGAACAGGCATGGAAAGATTATCTTGCACTTTGCAACGCCGGCGGCAGCAAGAGCTATCTCGGACTTCTTAAAGTTGCAAATCTCCATGTTCCTTTTGAAGAAGGCAGCGTTGCAAACGCAATTTCCTATGCAAAGGATATCCTTCTCAAAGCCATCGAAGAAGAACAGAAATAATTTTCAGAAAACGCAGAAAATCCCGCTTGCAAAAGCGGGATTTTTTTATAATACAAATTGTTGTTTACAGCACCGAGGTGCAGAACATGAATGTAGGGGCGCACCTGTATGTGCGCCCGTTAAAAAGGATTCCCGGAGGGCAGGCTTCCCAGAGGGGAAGGTGGCACGGCGAAGCCGTGACGAAAGAGGGATATCCAAGAACGCGGAGCGCTTATCATAAATAGACAGGGTTTATCCCTCCTCAGTCGCCTTCGGCGACAGCTCCCCCTCTGGGGAGCCTTTAAACGCGTAAACAATAATTTACAGTATAACCTTTATTTTTTCGCCGTCGGCGGTTTCAACATCAACAAATTCAAGGCTTCCGCCAAAATGCTTTTTGGTTTTGTTAAAAGCGCGAACAAATTTCCAGCACATGGGCACGGTTACACGAAAACCGTGCTTTTTTGTTTTTCTGTTTATGAAAAGCGGCGCAAAAGTTGCGGAAAAATAGTTCATGATAAGCCATGTGGGTATCCCGATGAAAAAATTTCGTTCTTTATCGATTACTTTTATTTTCATGGCGTATCACTCCACAAAGATGCTGACAATATCCCCGTCGGAAGATTCGACCTCCACAATATTGCCCATGGCGCCTTTTTCAACAAGTTCAAAGATTTTCGCAAAATCAATATTTTTAAGGGTGTCGCTGCCGGAAAGTTGTGGAATATCCATTCCGCATTCAATGGCCACCTGAATAAGCGCGCAGGGGATATTTACCCGTACCTTATCGCCGTCAGGGGTGTCGACGACAATGCGGAGCTTCATATCTTTGATATCCTTGCGTTTTTCTTCCGGAACAAAGAGCACTTCCGGTTCGGGCTTTCCCGAAAGGATCTCGTCAACGGTTGTGCCGAGAAGCTTTGCAAGCTTCGGAAGAAGCATTATATCCGGGCAGGAAAGATCGTTTTCCCATTTGCTCACCGCCTGGGGAGAAACTCCGAGGGCTTCGGCAAGTTCGTCCTGTTTAAGGTTTTTATTTTTGCGGTATTCCGATATTCTTTTTCCGATGGTTTCCATTTGTGAAAAACTCCTTTCGTGTTTTTGATGACTGAATTTTACAATGTTTTCAGCCGAAAGTAAATGCACCAAAGGTTGTTTTTGCCGAAAAACGCACAACCTTCCGTTGTTTTTTCACTCAACTTGCGGTTGTTTGACAAAAAAAGCTTATGCAACCGCAAGTTGCCGCCCGGGTTGCTTGTATGCGGCGGCGAAATATAGTAAAATTAAAGCATAAAGGAGGCGTTTTTATGGAATTCGGCAAAAGACTTTCGGAGCTTCGCAGGAAAAACGAAATATCGCAGGAAAAACTTGCGGAGCTTGTGGGCGTTTCGCGCCAGGCCGTTACAAAATGGGAAAGCGGAAAATCAAACCCCGATACGGAAAATCTTATTCGCCTTGCGGAAATTTTTGAAGTTTCCGTTGATGAGCTTTACGGAAAAGAAACGCCGAAAAAACCGGAACCGAAAATACACGCTGCCGGGCATATTCTTGCGGCGCTTTCTGTTTTAACCGTCATCGCCTATTGCGTTATCGGAGCACTTACCGAAAAATTTTCCGGGGAAATGCTGATATTACTTCTGATACTTGCTTTTCCCATGCATGCATTTTTGCACCTTGTTTTCTGGGGAATGATAAAAAGCGGGGAATTTACGATGCTCGCGGGATATGACCCGAACATAAAATACAATACGGATGAGCTGAAAAGATATCTTGCGGGGCTGGATTTCATGCTCGGATTTGAAACGGTTTCGTATATTTTTCTTCTTGCTGTAACATCTCTTATGGTTCCGGAATTTCAAATTTACGAAATTCTTATTTTCGGCTATATCATTTCTTTTGCTGCGGGAATTTTCTTCATGGGATATAAATACGGGGACAAAATTTATCTTGACCCGAAGGACGCAGAAACGGCAAAGCGGTCAGCACCTTCTTCGGTGATAATGCTGGCGATGATTCTGGTCTCGGTGGGTTTCTTTGTGCTTCTCTTTGAACTGAAAGGCTATCAGAACAACACTATCGAACCGTTCCCGATGCTGGGGCTGATGTTTCTTTCGATAATCGCTGCCCTTATCGGTTATCTTTTGGAACAGAGAAGAATTAAAAAAGCCGATGAGCACGCGCCCTTGTTCGGAAAACCGTTCGTCGTGCTCAACGCTGCCGCGGTGATTGTTTTGGTGCTCATGGCGTTTATATAAAACAAAAAACCGCCCGAACAGGGGCACTTCGTAAGGAAGTGTCTCTGTTTTTTTGTCCACAGGTTTTGCAAGCATCGGATTTTATACCCCAAAATCCGTAAATCAGAATGTAGGGGCGGATATTATCCGCCCGTTTTACTGTAGGGCGGGAGCTTGCTCCCGCCGTTTTTTATAATACAACCCCATTTCTTTTGGAAAACCAAAAGAAACCGGGTTGTGCCTGAAAGAAAAGTTTTTCTATCCCCTGCAGTTTGCTCCCGCAAACGCTGTCCCCTTGGTCACAAGGGGACTAAAGCGCTCCACCGAATGCACTGCGATTTCCAATCTCGACCGTCGCCGCTCGGAGTCGGCAACGGTTTTCAATTTACCTTTTCAGCTCGGCTGTTTTAGCACTGCCTGAAAAAGAAAAAGGAGTACTTCTTTACGAAGTACTCCCCAAGGGCGGTTTTTTTTATTCTTATTATACTCTAAGTTCGTCGGAAACAACAAGACCGGGGTTCATTTTCATCATGTAGTTGAGCGCCCAAAGACCGCTGAAAACAAGAACGTGGTTGCCGCGGTAATCTTCGAGGACCTTTGTGCCGTTGGCAAGGTCAAGCTGGCTGACAGGCACGGGGCATTCAAGAATGAAACGGAGATGCTCGTAGGGCAGCGGGCTCATATAAAGCTCGACGCCGTATTCGCTCTGCATACGGTAACGGAAAACATCAAACTGAAGGGTGCCGACTACGCCGATGATGGCTTCTTCAAGACCATAGCCCGGAACCTTGAATATCTGGATGGCGCCTTCCTGCGCAATCTGTTCGATGCCTTTGATGAACTGTTTGCGTTTCATGGTGTCCTTCGGGCGGACGGACATGAAATGTTCCGGCTCGAAAGTGGGAATTCCGGAATAGCGGAATTTTTTGCCGGGCATTGTTATGGTGTCGCCGATGGAGAAAACACCCGGATCGAAAACGCCGATGATATCGCCGGCGTATGCTTCTTCAACGATTTCGCGTTCCGCCGCCATGATCTGCTGGGGCTGGGAAAGACGCATTTTCTTTCCGCCCTGAACGTGATAAACCTCTGCATCACGCTCGAATTTGCCGGAGCAGATGCGCATAAATGCAAGGCGGTCGCGGTGGGCTTTGTTCATATTTGCCTGAATTTTGAAAACGAAAGCGGAAAAGCCTTCGGTCATGGGGTCAACAACGCCCTCGTCGGAGGTTCTTGCAAGGGGAGAAGTAGTCATTTTAAGGAATGCTTCGAGGAAGGGTTCAACACCGAAGGTGGTGAGGGCGCTTCCGAAGAAAACGGGGCTGAGGGTTCCGTTGCGGACTGCTTCCATATCAAAATCTCTGCCTGCACCGAGAAGTTCGACGTCGTCGCGGATCTGTTCCCAGCCTTTTTCGCCGAGGTAATCCGCAACCTCGGGGTTATCAAGCTCGATTTCAACGGAAGAGGATTTTCTGCCCTTGCCCTCGTCGCCGAAGAAAAGAATACTTCTCTTTTCACGGTCATAAACACCCTGGAATTCCTTGCCGCAGCCGATGGGCCAGTTCATGGCATAAGTGTCGATGCCGAGTTCGCGTTCGACCTCCTCACAAAGGTCAAAGGGGTCTTTGGTTTCTCGGTCCATTTTGTTGATGAAAGTAAAAATCGGAATATGGCGCATGGAACAGACTTTGAAAAGCTTTCTGGTCTGGGGCTCAACGCCCTTTGCACCGTCAATTACCATTACTGCGGAGTCTGCCGCCATAAGGGTACGGTAAGTATCCTCGGAAAAATCCTGGTGTCCGGGGGTATCGAGGATATTGATGCAATAGCCGCTGTGCTGGAACTGCATTACGGAGGAGGTAACGGAGATTCCGCGCTGTTTTTCGATTTCCATCCAGTCGGAGGTTGCGGCTTTTGCTTTTTTGCCTTTAACTTCGCCCGCCTGGGCAATGGCGCCGCCATAGAGCAGGAATTTTTCGGTAAGAGTGGTTTTACCTGCGTCGGGGTGCGAAATGATCGCAAAGGTTCTGCGGCGTGAAATTTCTTCTTGTAAAGTGGACATTAATATTCCTCCATTTATATTTTAAGACAATTTATTATTTTATCATATCCCCGCCTTTATTACAAGAGAAAAGATAAATTGTTGTTTATATGCCTTCCCAGAGGGGAAGGGGGACCGTTGCCGTAGGCACGGTGGATGAGGGATTATTTAATAGCACGTCGTAGGGGCGCACCTGCGTGTGCGCCCGTAATTTAAGAACGCGGAGCGCAAACGCCCCTTGTTAAAGGGGAGAGGGCCACGCAGT
>JAFUJP010000118.1 GCA_017473745.1 Oscillospiraceae bacterium | reverse complement strand
CGAGCGAAAGGTCGCCGGGGGTCGCGTTAAGGGTCGGGGTGATGAATGCGCCTTCGATTCTGTCCTCGGTGGAACGGCGGCCCCTTGTAAGGTCACCAAAGCGCTGGACTATAACCCCGCCGCCGAGCATATTGCTCAGGCGGGCAATGCTTTCGCCGTAGCCGTTGGAATCCTTGAAAGGTTCGGAAAAATGCTTTGCCACAAGAAGGGCGAAGTTTGTGTTTTCGGTCTGTTTTGCCGGATCTTCATAGCTGTGGCCGTTTACGGTGATGATTCCGTTGGTGTTTTCGTTGACGACTGCGCCTTTGGGGTTCATGCAGAAAGTGCGGACAAGGTCGCCGTATTCTTTGGTGCGGTAAACGATTTTGCTTTCATAAAGCTCATCGGTGAGGTGAGAAAAAACCTCGGCAGGAAGTTCGACACGAACGCCGATATCGACCCTGTTGGATTTTGTGGGGATGCCCATATCTTTACAGACGGTTTCCATCCATTTGCTTCCGCTTCTGCCGACGGAGATAACGCAGTCTTTGCAGGAATATGAAGCATCTTTGCAGACGACATCATAACCGCAATCAGTGGCTTTTACGGTTTCAACCGGGGTATCGAAAAAGAATTCGACTTTATCTTTAAGGAAGTTATAGATGTTTTCGAGCACAACATAATTTATATCCGTTCCAAGGTGGCGAACGGAAGCATCAAGAAGATGAAGGTCGTTCTGGATGCAGAGCTTTTTGAATTTGGTGCCGGCGGTGGAATAAAGTTTTGTGCCTTCGCCGCCATAGGCCATATTTATTTCATCGACATAGTGCATAAGCTCGAGGGCTTTTTTCTTGCCGATATATTCATAAAGGGTGCCGCCGAAATCGTTTGTGATATTGTATTTTCCGTCCGAAAAAGCTCCTGCGCCGCCAAAGCCGCTCATTATAGAGCAGGTTTTGCAGCCGATACAGCTTTTTATTTTCTCACCGTCAATGGGGCAGCGGCGTTTTTCAAGGGCATGACCGGCTTCAAAAACAGCGACCCTGAGTTCGGGTTTTTGTTTAACAAGCTCGAATGCGGAAAAAATACCGCCGGGGCCCGCGCCGATAATGATAACGTCGTAATTCATAGAAAGATACCTCCGAAAGGGTTATTGACAACGTTAAATTATACCATGGGCAGGTTTTTTTTTCAATAGAAGTCTGTTTCGGAATTGTAAATTTCGGTTTAAGGTCAACTTTTATGCAATGGAAGCGAACGCTCCGCATTCTTGAGTTACGGAACGCGAGACCGTTCCCTACATTCGATTAGGCGATAACGGTAGGCGGAACAGGGTTTGCCCTCATCCGTCTTTTTCGGCGGAAAACCGCCGAAAAATCCACCTTCCCCGAGGGGAAGGCTTTAAACATTCCCCACAGTGAATGGCGAGCCGCTACAGCCGAGCCGTCGCGGTATATTGAAAACCGTTGCCGGCCCCGAACGGCGACGGTGGAGATTAGAAATCTCCGTTCGTTCGGTGGGGCGCTTTGTCCCCTTTTGAAAGGGGACAGCGTTTGCGGGAGCAAACT
>JAFUJP010000117.1 GCA_017473745.1 Oscillospiraceae bacterium | reverse complement strand
GGCTGGCACGCCGATAGGCGTGACTGGGGGATTCTTTTTATGATTACGCTCCGCGTTCTTGGTTATCCCTCATCCGTCTTTTCGGCAATAAATTGCCGAAAATCCACCTTCCCCTCTGGGAAGGCTGCCCTCCGGGAATCCTTTTTGACGGGCGCACACGCAGGTGCGCCCCTACGACGTTTTCAATAATGCAACGCTAAACAATAATTTACCCGATAGAACTTGTGCCGGGGCAATATTTGGAATATAATAACAGAAGAAACAAAAAAGAGGGTGGCGCTTTATGACCAACGCAGATGAATATATACAGAAATTCAAGGAACTTGAGGCCATCGTGAAAGAAACTTTCGGATTAAACGATTGGGATTCGATTACGAATTTTCTTTCAAAAAGGGATGAATACCGCCCCTTTAGGGAAGAGATAAAATACTGCCAGGAAGTGAGAAACCTTCTTCAGCATAAACAAAAGATAGGAAATGAATATCCCATCCAGCCTTCGCGGGAGATGATAGCCTTTCTTGACCGCACCATAAATTCCCTTAAAAACCGCAAAAGATGCAATGAGATAATGGTTCCGGCAAGCAGGATTTTCAGCAGAAAAATCACGGATGCCCTTTATGATGCGGTTTTGCAGATGCGCG
Organism: Oscillospiraceae bacterium; assembly: GCA_017473745.1. Lineage (GTDB taxonomy): Bacteria > Bacillota > Clostridia > Oscillospirales > Ruminococcaceae > UMGS1668. The sequence continues at coordinate 2,312 of JAFUJP010000117.1, read as the reverse complement.
AATCTTCGTTGGGGCATATTCCGGTGCTTTATGAAAACGGCTTTGTTGCGGGGGTTTTTACATCTTTTTCCTTTTTTAACCTGATGGTTGACCAAAAGGGTGCCGCGATCCCGAAGATGCTCACTTTTGAAAACGCAAAGGAATATATCGCCTTTGATTATCATAAAACGGAAACGTATCGTTTTGTAAGCGGTTCGCTTTTTGTTGATGAACTTAAAGAGATTTTTGAAAGCACCTATTCCGGCGGCAAGCGCCTTTCGATGGTTTTTGTCACTTCAAACGGAAAAAAGGACGGAAAGCTTTTGGGGATAATTTCCCCATGGGACGTTCTCGGGAAGGAAAACGAAAGGTGAAGAAGCTGTGATATTGCCCGTGCTCAAGCCTGAGCACGGGGTTTCCTTTTGAGCACGGAAGCGTTTTTTGAGTGTGAAAATCATTTTTTGGAAAAAATTTTTCCGCCGATGCAACAAAAACAGCAAAAAATGCCACTTAATTAATAGGAAATTAATATTTACCGACTTGTTTTTGACCGAAGATAATGTTATTATTTATTCGTAGAAGATTGCCTTAAGAAAGGAATGAATATTATGTCCGAAGAATTCAAAAATTCCGAGAACCTTGGCGAGGAACAGCCCCAGCGCAAACCTTTTTCCGTCAATATAAGCGATGAGGATTTTGCCGCAGACGATATTCCCGCACCGGAGGGTGACGTTCCTTCCGGCGGAAAGCCCCACAAGGTTGTTCGCTATGTGGATAACGCACCGAAGGAAGAAGCCGGATCCGCAAAGAAAAAAGGCGGATTCATGGGCGAATTTATAGCCGGTGCCGCCGCGGGCGCAAAATCCGTCGGCGAAGGAATTTCCGCAGGAATAAAAACCGTTTCTGAAAAGAAACCTAAGGAAGAAAAACCCGCAAAGGCCCCGAAGCCTGTTAAGGAAGAACCCGTTGACGAAACCCAGTTCCCGAAGGATGAGAAAAAATCCGCGGGCGGTTTTATGAACAAGCTCAATTCTCTTCCGGTTGGCGCGGTTATCGGCGGAGCGGCCGTTCTTCTTATTATTCTTGTTGCCGTCATTCTTTTGGGCGCCACAAGCTGTGCACCAAATGATGATACCCCTTCCGACGTCAGCTCTTCCGGAAGCGGAATAACCATCAATTCCGAGGGATCCTCCGATAACACCTCCAGCGAGCCCGAACCCGGCGAAACCGTTCTTGAAGTTCCCACCAGAAAAGAACAGTTTGTTGAAGCTTTCAATGCAAACAACGACGTTATGGGCTGGCTTTATATCCCCGGCCTCGAGGATATCGACGCAGGCGTTTGCTTCAGCTATGATAAGAGCTATCCTTATGATAAGCGCGATATCACCGGCAAGAAAGTGCCCAATACTTATTGGATAGACGGCGCGTATTACACCCACTTCCGCAATATCTGCGGCGAAACCGCTGACGAGCTTTCTAAAAACACCGTTATTTTCGGCCACAGCGACCTTGGTATCACAAATCTTTCCTATGCGAACGATGACCCCACCGGTCCGCTCTTCTCTCAGCTTTTCAACTTCAAAGATCCGAGTTTTGCCGAAAAGACCCCTTATATTTACCTCACTCTTCCGGGCGAGGATACCGTTTGGGAAATTTTCTCTGTTTTCTATAACGATGCAAACGCCGTAAGCAAAACTTTCTCCAGCTATTACAAGAAAAACGGCGGTTCCCTCTGGTATATCGAACCGAGCCCCGTAACCGCTGAATTCCAGCTTATGCTCGATACCGCCCAGGAACGTTCTCTTTATGATTACGACGTTGAAGTTACCACCGATGACCGCATTCTTACCCTTTCCACCTGCACCGTCGGTTACGGACTCAGCGCAAGATCGAACTATCGTTTTGTAATCGTTGCAAAGCTTGTTGAAAACCCCGAAACCGAGCATATCGAAAAGAACGCAAGCTTCACCATCAACGCAGAAGCACCTATCCCCAGCACATATAAAGAAGAATTCCAGGATTACGTTGAAAACTGGAAGCCCACTGAAGAATAATAAGGCAATCAAAAAAGGACGGCAACGCCGTCCTTTTTTTGTTGGAAGATAAATTATTGTTTATATGCATTTAAAGGCCCCCTTGTCTAAAGGGGGCTGGCACGCCGATAGGCGTGACTGGGGGATTTTTTTATGATTGCGCTCCGCGTTCTTGGTTATATGCCCTCTTGCGGTGCCCAAAATATTCTGCGGCATAACGCCTTGAATATTTTGACCGCGGCGCCAAAAACATCTCGCTTCATCGCCCACAGGGCGCGCTTCGATGTTTTTGCCCATCCG
>JAFUJP010000018.1 GCA_017473745.1 Oscillospiraceae bacterium | reverse complement strand
TCCGCCGATGTTGAAAATGGATTCGCCCATGCTCGCGGGATAGGCATAAAAGAAATAAAGCCCGTCGCCGCCTGTTGCGGAAACTGTAAGGTTCTTTCCGCCCGAAAGCTTCTTTGCAAGCGAAAGAATAAATTCGCTGTCAACCGCATCGGGTTTTTCCGCGCATCCGTAATAAATGCCGTCATAGAAATAAATCGTTGCGGTTTTGGTCGCTGTTGCTCCCCGTTCATCCGTCGCTTTAAGTCCAAAAGTCCTTTTTGCGGCAATTTCTTCCTCAACAGTAACGGAACCGTTTTGAACGGCATCCACCGCCGTTCCGTCAACAGAAACGCTCGCGGGTTCTTTGTTAAGTCCCCACGAAAGAACAACGGAAGAAACTGTATCGCCGTTTTCCCTTGTTCCCGCGTTGTGGCTGAAAGATGAAACCGCAATGGGAACGTATTTCAAATCGGCTATGTCACTCTTGATATCCGTAAGGCTGTCGCCGATCATCGTATTGATGGCCTCGGTAAAATCCTTTTCGGTCTTTCCGTCATAGCTTTCGCCGTTGATGCTCATTGCCGCCGGGTTGGGAAGCACCGCCTGTTCCCCGTAATAAAACGAAACCGTATTATCCGGTTTTATTTCAAACTCAAAAATATACTGTGTGACATAATTTCTTTCTTTTTGAGTGTAATCCCAGGTCATGCCGGTAAAAACGATGTAGGCACCGTTGATAAAGTTCAGCGGCATATACGTTTCGTGCAACGGCACTGTTATTGTCGAAGAACTTCCCAGGCAGTAAACCCCAACCTCCGAATCATACGCCGCTTTGATTTCCTCAAAAGTTTTGTCCGCGGTATATCCGTCTTCGTCTGAACCGGTTATTCTGACAACAAGGTTCTTTCCCGGCTCTCCTTTATCCCCTTTCGGAATCATAAAATTTAAAACAGGATTTTCCTCTGTACCCTCGCAAGAAACTGCTGCTTGTTCTTTCGATTCAACGGTTACAACTTCTCCAATTTCAATTTTGGGTGTTACACCTGTCGGACCCTTTATGTTTGCTCTTGGAACTTCTTCCATTCCCTCAATTGAAGGAATCCAGGAAAGAGTTCCGTCATTTGAAACTGAAGGAACATAATACCTTTCGTCTTCATATTCAAAATAATCTCCGAGTTCAAGGGTCTCATTTTCTTCATCATAATCGGATTCTATCATTCCATCAATATCAACCGCATCATGCTTATGGTCCTGTCTTGCGGCACCAATATCTCCGGGATAAAGTGGGTCTTCTCCGCTAAGTGAATGTCTGACAGCATGGCTACCTGCGATTCTAATTGCCTCATCTGCCGATCCTTTAACTTTTTTTACCTCGATGAGAGCTGCTTTGATATCCGCCTCGTTCTTTGCAATCTCCGCAAGAACCTGCTCCCAATATTCCATGGTCGGGTTCGGGGGCTTTGCTCCGGTGATGAATGCGCCCTGGGCAATGTCGTAACAAACAACTTCGGTGGTTTTCTCGTTGCCGTTTCCGTCAATTCCAAAAACGCCGAAGAACATTCTGTTCTTTCTTGCCGTAACCTCCGGCGGAATTTCACAAATATCGTCAATTCCAAGTGTCTGTTTATATGGATCCGCCGGGGTGTTGAAAAAAACGGCAGTTTTGCTATATCCGTCCCAAAGCTCACAAAATTCAAAAGCAACAAAGTTCGTGCCCTTCCCGCCCGATGCAATCTTCAGTGCCTTGGTAATAACAAGCTCCTGGTCGTTGACCGTCGCTCTTATTGTGCTCAAATTCCTCACCTCTTTCTTGCATAATAAAATAACACAGGGAAGGATTTTACCAAATCCCCCCCTGTGTTTTTCATTTTAATGCCATGGCGCTTCGCCGATGGTGCTCTTGGCCCAGCCCTCTGCGTAATAAAGCGCATCTTTCTGTGCGTTGGTAAGCGGCAAGGAATCAATAACTTTCATCCTGTTGGCTTTTTTGTTTTCGCCGGTAATTCCTTTGACTCTCATGTAGTAGTCAAAGTATGTCTTCTTACCGATTCCAACAGGCTCACAAAACTCATGGTAATCCTTGATGATATAGGTCTGGTTGCTTTCAATGGCAATTCCGGCTTTCTGCCAATCATAAACCTCGATCTGCATCTCGGCCTCTTCAGCAGTTTTTCCACCGACATCCATAAGAACTTTCTTAAGTTCGGCCTTCGTAATAGAACCGCTCTTATAAGCATCCGCCCTGTCATCATAGTTGAACCCATAATCGTTCTTGAATTCCCATTTTCCAACAAGCTCTTCCGCTTCTTCCCTGGTCTTTCCTCCGTAAGCGGTGATAATCTTAATCGCCTCAGCCTCGGAAATTCCGCCGTCCTCAAAACGTTCTTTAACCTCGCTTCTGATGTCGGAAGCAAAATCCTTCTCCGCTTCTTCCTGGGTCTTTCCGTCCCGAAGCTTCTTGCCGATAATGTCTTCCCGGATAACCTCCATATCCGCTCTGTCGTTAATAAGAGCGGAATCAACAAAACTCTCTGCGTCAAACATTCCGTAGTTTCTCGGGGAAGATGCCGTTTCTTCGTCCCCGCCCTTGATGGCCGAAATTCTGTCCGCAATAACTTTAAAAACAACGTCGTCGTCAAAGTTTCCTTCAGAAATTATCTTGTTTGCAATGGCGTTTGCCCCGGCATAATCTCCGTCGATCGCCGCAAGCCTTGCCGCTTCCTCGATCCTCGGGTCGTTTTCTTTAAGGGCTTTCCGAACCGCCGAAGTGTAACTGCTCTCGCTTGCATAACCGGCACGCAGTCTTTCGATATAGGTCTTATCCCCGGCAACGATTGCGTCATAAAGCTTGTCATTCTTATCTTTTCCGGCAAAATGCCCGTAAATCGGAACGGATTTTCCAACCGAATCCAGAACCTGGTCAAAGATGCTTCCAAACGAAGCCTCCGGCGCGTTCATCATTGTTTCGTAAACATTGATCGCCGCCTTGATGTCGCGGATAACGTTCCTCGCCGGAATGCCGAAAAGGTTTCCCGCCTCTCCCGCAAATCCAAGAACCGCATCCCGAAGCTCCCCGCGGTATTCCGAAAGCTCCTCTTCGTCCATTCCGGAAGTATCTTTAAATACGGCCTTAAAAACTTTCTCAAAAGCGTCATAAACCTTGGTAACAAGGCTCATGTCCGCCCTGTCAACCTCATATCCCTGCATAATGCTGATTGCGTCCTTGATAAAGGGAATCATCGTAAGCGGGTTGAATCCGTCAATAATCTCGGCGGTAAGGCTTCCGATGTATTTTTCGGCAAAGCTTTCGTCCTCGTCGTCGTCCCTTGCCGCATAAACAAGCGAAACAAGCGCCGCGTTGAGAAGAAGGGAACCATAAACCGCTCCCGCGGTCTTTGCCGCCTGCTTTCTGTGGCCTCTCTTCGCCTGCCGAACCGCGTCCTCAAGCATATTGATGCTCGTGGTGGGCTCCGCCATAAAAGCTGTCGCCATTTTCATTCCAAGGTCCTTGCTCCTCATGTTCGCGCTTCTCGAAAGAACCGAATCATAAACCTGGGTGCGGGTAATAACCTCGCTGAATCTCTCTCCGCAGATTTTAAGGAACTCTTCGGATCCAAAATCAAGGTTCGGGTTTTTCGCCTTTGTCTCCCTCTTAACCGCGTTCCAGATTGCGCACCAGCTAACTTCGTCCGCATAAGCTGGCATCCGGCTCATGCTGTCGTCAATCCGGTCCATAACGGTCTTTTCGTCCTTGATATAGCTCACCGTGCTTCTGCCCATGTTGGTGTCAAAATATCCCATCTCTTTGATAACCGCAACCGGAGCATATTTCTTCACTTCTTCCCAAAGCTTCCTGTGGTTTTCAATCTTCGGGAATCCGTAAAAATATCTTTCATCAAGAACCGCGTGTGCCCTCACTATGGCCGAAGGCTGCTGAATAACAACCGAAGCCGAAGCAAAAACCGAAGCCTTCTTGAACTTACCGATAAGGCTGTTCATAATTCCCGCCGTGCTGTCAATCCTGGCCCCTCCGTTAAGGTCGGTAATAAGCTGGCTTATATATCTGTTCGCCGCTTCTCCGTATGCGTTCTGAATAACTCCCTTAACGGATTTCTGATTTGGGAAGAGCGATGTTTTATAATTATATACCCTGTTAAAGTCCTCTATGGGAAGAACAAACGCATGGTACATACTCATGTCGTTGATGTGGTTTGCCCAAACGTCAATAAAATCCGAAAGAATGATCGGGTTGTTCGCCCCCGGAACCCTGCTCTTGGTAAATCCGCTGTTTTTAAGCTTGATTTCCCCTGCCGGATTGTTCTGCTCAAAAAGATATTGGTTCGCCGATTTAAGCGGAAAATAATTCTTCTCCCTGAAGAGCTTCACGTCATACATCGCCAAAGAAACCTCGTTGCCCTTGGCTCCCATAACCTCCGAAAGATAAGCCTGCATTTCGTCTGCAAATGCCCTCTGCTCGTCTGAAAGCTTTCCGGCAATCTCAAGAATTGTCTCCGGAGAGATATTGTGCGCGGTCGCGTTGTTGACTTCGTATTTAAGAAGTCCCTTCTTGACTTCGGTCTTCGGGTCAAAAACAAAACCGCCGATGGAAAGATGCTTGTCCGCGTCCTTCCTCTTGCTGTAAGCATAAATGCTCATCATCTGCTGAACCGTAAGCTCAAAAGAATTTCCTTCCGATGTCTCAAAGGCAAAGGTTTTCTTTTTGTCCCATTTTTCGACGTGGTATTTTTCTTTTGCCTTTTTATAAAAATCCTTCGCCTCCGCAATGTCCCTTGCCCAAACGTCCTCGCCTCTGCGAATGGATCTGAACATATCCGTAAGGGCCGCCGAACCGATTCTCTCAAAAGCATAAATCGGTTTCTCGTTGTTCCAGAAAAAGCTCCTTATTCCCTTCGTGGCTTTAAGCGAAAGCGGATGGTTTCCTCCCGCCTTATGAATTTCAGCAATGGCTTTTTCTCCGACTTCCGCTGCAGATTCCGCCTTTTCCTGTGCAAAAAGCTTGTTGCTCTTGCTTATAACGGATTTGAGCATGGAATAAAGCTCATAAACCTGCTCAAGCTGGCTCATGCTCATATCCTTGAACTTCGTGTGCTCAAGTTCCGCCGCAACCGCGTCGATTTTCTCCGCAACAACCGGGTCAAATGCCGCATCTCCGTCCTTGCCAAGTTCGTCATAAGCCGCTTTGAGCACAGAAAATTCAAGTTCCGCCTTTTCTCTCTGTTCAAGAAGCTTCGCGTGCTCAACCTTAAGCTTTGCTTTCTCCGCAAGGTTCTGTTCCTGCTCAATCCTCTGCTCAAGATTTTTTATTCTGCTGTCATAATAAGCCGGGTCAAAAACATTAAGTATATCAAGCGCTTTCGCAACCGCCGCCTTCATCCTCTCCGGAACGTGTTTTTCCTTCGTCTGATGAAGCAAAAGGTCGTTAAGTTCTCCCACAACTTTCCTGATCTTCGCCCTCATTAAGGTTCTGTGCCTGCCCTCGGTGGCTTTCTTTATGGAATCGCGGTATTTGTCGCGGATCTCCTGCTGTCTCTCTTTGTTCCTGTCGCGAAGCTTCTGGATCTGCTCTCTCTTCTCCGCTTTAACTTCGGCAATGGTTCTTTCAAGTCTGTCCCTTGCCTCCCGGCGAAGCTTTGCAACAGCTTCCTTCTTCTCGGTTCTTGCCTTCTCAATAAGCTCGTCCCTGCGCGCTCTCACTTCGGCAATCTGCTCTCTCTTTTTGGCAATGGCTTCTTCATAGCCCTTCGCCTTCCGGTCAAATTCTTCCTGCTTCCGGCGCATTTCCTTTGCCATAGCCTTGCCCTGGCTCATCTGTCCGGCAAGAACACCTTCCGCCCTTGCCTCTTTAACCGCGCTGTCAAAACCGGTGATCCTGTCAGAAACAGCCTCAAAAGCGTTCTGCACCGTGGCCGCTCTCTTTCTTTCGGTTTCCTTCCTGCCCGCTTCGGAAAGGAATGTTCCGACCGTGCTGTCAAAAAGCTTGTCCATTTCCGGAGAAAGCACGTCCTCCGCCCACGAAACAAATTCCTCTTTCGGCATAAAGTCCCCGATGCTCTCGGTTCTTCCCCTGTCCTTCATAAAGCCCGAAAGCTCATAAAGCTGTTCCGCTCCGTCCGCGGAATGGCTGAAATATTCCGGAGCAAGGTTCGCCACCTCGTCGTAAAACTCATCAAGCGAAAGCGCGCCCGTGTCGTTAACAAGGTTAAGGCTTCCCATATTGTGCTTGCGAAAGCTGTTAAAATCTCCGATGTCAGCCTTTGTTCCGCTGTCAACAAAAAGCGGAGTTTTGCGGATGTAATTCCGAAGGTTTTTATATATTCCCTCCGGGTCGTTGTCAACGATATAGTCCTCCGTGTGGGAATATGCCGTTTCAAAAAGCTTCTCAAAAAGTCCGTCCCTCTCGCTGATTGCCGGGCCCTTGTCCGCCATCTCCGCGATTATTGGAAGAACAAATTCCTCCGCCGTTTCCTTCGGAATGTGGAATACCGAAGCAACCTCGCTCATAAGGCGGTATGCCGCTTTCGCGTTCATCTTTTCCGCCCTTTCGCTCAGTCCTTCGTTCGGTTCAACGTTCTGCCTGTAAGCCTCGCGGATGACCTCTCCGAATTCTTTCTCAAGAACCGCAAGCTCTTTGGAAAGCCTGTCCTTCTTTCCGCCAAGAACCGAAAGCCGGTTCCGGTCTTCCATCGGAAGGCGTTCCTGGTAAAACCGCTCGCCGTCCTCAATGAAATAATTTACGAAATTGCGCCATTTTCTTTCATCAGAATCAGTAGTGCTTTCACTACTTCCTCGTTCGTTACTTCCTTGCCCTCTTCGTGCCACTCTATCACGAACTCTATCATCTCGTCCAACTGATTGTCTTCCAATTCCTCCGCCGCCGCTATTATCGTGTCTTCCAATATTCCGATATGCGTCAACATCCGAATCAATATTTCCTTTTTTTCGTGCATTGTTAATACTCCTTTTTATATCGTGAATATTTTTTGCGATATTTTTACTTAAAACAATAAGTCGTCCATCGTCCTCGACTTTAACGTGATAGATATATGCCGGTTCTCCGTTCTTGTTGTCGAGAATCTGTGAAGTATAGCCTCTCACCTGCGGCTGATATGTTCCAACTGCATAAGAAAGTCTCGCATATTCCTCTTTCGGAAGTCTGATTCCATTATAGCTGTTCGGATCGAAAGAAGCAACCGATTCACGAAGGGAATATCTTATATCCGGATTCTCCTTCTTAAACCTTTCGGAAAGCGGAATAACATTTCCGTTATCGTCATAGGTCACAGGGTCAGCGGATTTGGCTCTGTTCGGGTCAAAAATAATATAGATGTTTGCCGTTTCATCAATATCCACATTAAAGTTTCTTCCACCGTTGTCTTTAAGTCCCTTAAAAACAACGCTGTCATATCCCCAATTTTTTGCCCAAGCAGAAATACCTCTTGTCGTATGCGAATTTTCAGCAAGAATTGAAAGCGTATTATTTGCTTTTCCAACAAGAAAATAATGAATTTGTGCTTCTGTAAAATCCTTGTTGTGGTCGTTTATTTCAACTATTCCACCCTCAACAACGCTTCCGTCGTCTTTCCGGATAAGCTGAAACTCTTTGTCAGTTTTCTTAACATAAGTGTTTTGATCGGTTACCCTTACTGCTCTCCACCAGTTTCTAATATTATTCCAAACTTGTCCCTCCGCATCAATTTCAAGGCTTCTTCCAAGATTGGCATAAAGAGAATAGTTTCCCATTCCTTTATGCCGTTCAAGGAGTTCCTTCGCGTATTTCGGAGGAAAAAGCTTAATACTGTAACCGTCAAGGCCGCTCTCAACAATAAACTCGTCATTTCCTTTTGCCGCTTCTTCTGTAAACTGGTTCATAAGGCGAATGTTTATTTCTAATTTCGCAATTTCGTTTGCGTTTTCGTTAAAAACATCCGTCATGTGCAAAAGAAGATATATCGGGGTGGAAAGTTCTTTGTATTTGTAGTTTTCAAGGTTTTCTTTAAGCTTCACAAGCTGTCTGTGGGTTTTATAATCTCCCTCGGCAAAATCTGTTGCAAGTTTTTCCGCATAAACTTTAATCTTTTCTCCAACCAGCTCGTTAAGTTTGTCGATTCCGTCGTTAACTTCTTGAATAAGCCTGTTCTGCTTTTCATAGTTCCAGGTATCATAGGTAAATTGCATTTCGCTTTCACCCCGGTATCTGTTCAGCTCTTCCGCAAGCTCATCAAGCGAAAGATTTTCAATCGGTTTTTCTTTCTTTCCGATTTCTCTTTTGCCTTCAACTCCGGAATAAGTCGAAGCTATTCTCTCGCTGTCCGTAAGGAATATGGAACGCTTGTCATCCATTTTGGAAAGGTCAAATTCTGTAAATCCAAAAGCTCCCGTTCCGTGGTAAAGCATCGGAGAATTATATCCCGCCTCTTTCGCCGCTTCATCAACAAGCCTCTGCGCCGTTTCCATATCTCCGTCAGAAACCGCTTTGGAATAATTGCTGTCCCGGAGCTGAAAAAGCACCCTATCCGAATAATATCCGTCAGCAGGTCTTTTTTCTTCAAAATGTTCCAAAACATCTTTCGATAAAATACTTCTATGTGTATTATTGACAACCTCAAGGAAATTTGCTATTCTAATTTTAGAGATAGCTGTGGCTGGAGCCGACTTTATGTCCGTATCCGGATTCCCTTGAGGAAGACCAGCTGTCTTTTTTTGTTGCCTTCCGTTAATTGAGTGAATAATATCAATGCAATCTATTTTTTCAATTTTCGATTTCATTTCATTTACTGTCACAATCGCAACTGTAAATCCTCTTCCGTTATTAAGCAGACAAGCCATGGCATAAGTGCCTTTTGCTTGTCTGTTTTCATTTTTAAGAGCATTGATAGGAACGGCATTTTTAACAATATCACCTGCAATCAAAGCAAGTCTTGCATTTGTGCGAAGTCTCTTTATGTCATTTGCGTCAAGACTGTGATTTATTCCGTGTTTTCCAATCTGTAACTGCCTGCCGGAATAATCATTCTGTACTTCGAATATATCTTCTTCTACTTTTTTTCCAAGTTCAGAAGCATTTTTAAGGCCAAGTTCTATAACGTGTTCCTGGTTAATCTTTCCGTCAATCTTTGTTTCCGAAAGAGGAGGCATATCAAGCACGGTCATGTCGTGAAGCGATGTCAGAAATTCATAACTGAAAATTTCGCTATTTTCAAAAAAGACTTTTCCGACATATTTTCTTTGGTCTTCCAAAACCACTTGATTCCGTTGACTTTCATCATAATTTCGAGCCTGGAATTTTGCGTTGGTATCAGCTTTGTTTACTTGACTGGTAGTTGACTGAACTCCTGCATTCTTATAGTTCTCCGCCGCAGTCGCAACCGCCTCTGCAAAAACCTTCTGTGCCTCTTCAAAGAGTTCTTTCTGCTCCATAAGCATTTTTGCTTCTTCGCTCTCCGGCGCAAAGTCTTTATAAGCCTCTGTGATCTTCGCAATAATGCCCTTGAACCAATCCTTGATTTTCTCCCAAAGGGTTCTGTCCTCTTTGTAGATCTGTTCGGAAAATTCAGAAAGAGCCTTGCCGTCACGAAGAAGTCCGCTCATAGTTTCCGCAATAATCTCTTCCTGGGCAATGCTTTCGTCCGTTTCCGGGTGGTCCTTCCTGTACTGTTCAAGCTTTACCGCAACCGCTTCTTCAAAACTCTTTCCGCTCTTTTCAAAAGCCGCAGAAGTAATCTTCACAAGTTTGTTGTAATGCTCCGCAGACCATACCTTGATATCGTGAACGTGCTCGTGGGTAAGGGTATAAAGCATTATGCCCTGTTCCCGGCTTCCTGCATTGGTGTCAATCCATATCTGATGCTTTACCGGATCATAGAATCCGTTCGCACTAAGCTCAACAAACCTGCCCTCGCTGTTTAAAAATCCCCTCTTGCCGTTCTTAACGATGGAAGTGAAAATGTGGTATTCAATTCCGGTGTATTCCGAAAGTCTGTCAATAAGTTCAACCGTGGCCTTCTGCTGCAAAGCCATAACTCCAAGCCTTGCCGCGCCCTCGTAAACAACCTTCCCTTTGATCCCCGGAAGAACCTTTTTCTGTTCCTTTTCCGCTTCGGCAATAAGGGCTTTCCTTGCGTTCTCTTTTCCAAGGTAATAACCGCTCATCTTCTGGGCTTCGGTGATATCCTTTATAAAAGAACCCCCGCTGTTCATCTCCTCGATGGGGAAGTTATATGTTCCGTAACGGTAAGCCTCGTTGACCCCTTCAAGAAAAGTTTCAACCGAAACTCCGTCCTCCGGGTTATAAGCCTGCGCAATCTGCTTTCCCGTTTCCGCTGTCGCGTTGACAAAGTGTGATGCGGTCTTTTCAATGGTGTCCCTGTGGTTTCTTCCTGTGGCGATAACAAGCCCCTGTGCGCCTTTGTAAGAAGCTTTCTTTTCGCCCGAATCAACTGTTGCGCTTTCTGCAATAATCTCTTTCTCGTCCGCAAGGGCGGGCTCGGCCTCGATTGCTTTTGCGTTCTCGTCCGCAAGCTTGCGAAGCTCCCTGCCCGAAAGCTTTTTTCCTCCGGCAATTTTCTCCTGCGCAATTTTTGCAAGCCTGTTTGCGGCGGAATCCTGCGGTGCCGAAAGCCCCTCCTCAACAAGCTCATTCTCAAATTCGCCGTAAGTCTGCTTCGCGTCATAGTTTGCCCCGATGGTCTCCGCCGCAGAAAAAGGCCCTGCCGAAAGCGCACCGAGCACAAAGGAATAAATCGCTTCCTGCGAAAAAGGGTCTATCTCGTTTTCTTCGTTGAAAACATAGTTGCGGAACACCGGGTCAAGTATCTCCTGAAGATATTCCTCAACACCTTCCGAAGCCATCTTTGCGGGAAGGCTCGCCGCAACTTTTTTAAAAACTCCGTCAATTTTCGCAAGCTTATTCCCAAGAACGGAATTTGTAACCTTGCCGCCAAGCGCGCCCACACCGGAAAGAAGATAGGAAAGAACCGTTTCCGAAGCGCCCACAAGCAAGGAATAATTGGCCGCCTGGTCGCCGCTGTAACCCTGTCCGATCATTTCGTTATAGGCGTTGCCCGTTGCGGAAGAACCCATCGCCGCCGCGCCTCCGATGCCGCCGGTAGCCATACCGATAACAACGGAAGGAACCATGTTCGTTCCGGTTTTGATAAGGTCAAATCCAAGCTGTCCGATGCTTTCCGCTCCGATGATGTTGCTGATCCAGGAAGGAAGCTTTCCGTCGTCCGAAAGATCCTGCCTTGCCAAACCGGCCAGATATTGTTCCGTGCTGGGGGGCTGATAGGTATCATCACCCATAATCATTCTGATAGCACCCTGAAAACCTGTCTTCGCCTGGTTAAATCCCGCCTGTGCGCCGATAAGATATTGCGCCGCAATGTTGTCCTCATTTCCGGAATAAATTGCCTGTGCCTGTTTCCTGTTAAGGTCGTCCCGAATTGTGTCAAGATATTCCTTTGCTCTCTCCTTGCCGAACTTCGCGTAATAGTAGTTATATATGCCCTGCTGTTCTTCGTCCATATACTTCATCGCAGAATCCTCTCTTTGGATGTTCTGCTGATGGGGTTTTATCCGAACATCTTCCTTCGGAACTTCGATCTGCGAATATTTTTCAAAATCCGGTGCCTCAATGGCGGATCTTCTCTGAAAATCCCCGTTCTGAATTCTTTTCGCAAGGGTAATGTCCCTCTCTATCTCCAAAAGCTTTCTTTCAAGCTCCGCCTTTTTTTCGGCATCGGTTTCAACCGGCCCCCGCGTGCCCTTCCTCGGGTCAAGCGAAGAAGCAACAACCCCTGCCGTCGTGCCCTCATATTCCGTACCCAAAGAATCCAGTTCCTGCTTGATCCGGTATCTTTCCTCCTGTGCCTCTTTGGTGTTGTATGTATAAAGACGTCTTTCCTCAGCGGCCTCTTTTTCCGCCGCCTTTTGGTGAACCTCTTTGGCTATATCCCGAAGCATATTGACCGTTCTGTTTTTCTGGGCCTTTTCTTTAAGTCCTTCAATTCCAGTTGCCATATTATTTCTCCGTTTCTTTATGGATTAAGTCCTGCCGCTTTGCGAATTTCAGAAAAGAAATCACTGTTCCCGCCCGAATCTTTTCTGACGTGCTTCTCATAAAGCTCCATGTATTCTTCATAGGTAATATTACCCGCCCTGTATTCTTCCATAAGTGCCTGTGCAATGTCGCTTGCGCCAACATTTCCCGTCGCAACGGATTTAACAATTTCACTTTCAATGTTTTGATAATTTGAAGAAGCTTCGACACCGTCATCGTTTTCACCATCTTCTCCGCCTCCAGGCGTTTCTCCCGCCATAAGCTTATTGACCGCCGCCTGCACCGCCGCATAATCATAACCCGCTTCCTCAAGGGCGTTTTTCCTTGCGGTTCCGTTGCCCCATTTGCCCGCAATAACCTCCTGGGCAAGCTGGTCGATGGTCTTTCCTCCGGAAGAATTGCTGCCCGTTTTGGATGTAACCCTGCCGATTGTTCCCGTGGTCCCGCCGGAATATCCGTCTCCCGCGTTCTCTTCGGGTTCCTTTCCGTAGTTAAGATAATAGTTTCTTGTCTCCTCGTCCTGGGTGGCAAGCCACTTTTTAAGATCCTCGTTCTCAAGATATTTCTCGTAATCCCGATCGTTTGCATCGGTGAAAAGTGCATAGCGGTTATAAAGCTCGTCGCCTTCCGCGTTGTATTTGTCAAGGGCAAGCTGCTGAAGCTGGGGCACCATCTCATTAAGCTCCCCAAGATATCCCTGATAAGCCTGCTGACCCGCCGTCTGCGCCCAACTGTTGCCATAACCTCCGGTAAGCATCGCCTGCTGTCCAACCGTGTCCATCATAGCCTGCTGTCCCTGTTTGATATATCTATCCTTATACTGCTGATAAAGAGCATCGCCGTTAAGATCATAGCTGAACTCTTCCCTGTTGAGTATCTTGTTCATGGCATCGTCAAGCTGGTTCTGCCATTGGCTCTGATATCCGCCCCGGTTCTGCTGCTCTGCAATGGTCTGCTGTGCCGCTGTCACAACGTCATCCTGAAGAAGCTCTTCTTTTTTCTTCTCCTCTGCCATTTTGTTTCCTCCTTAAAGAATTTCAAAATCATCTGCGGAAAATGCGGCGTATCTCCCGCCGCCTTCCGCAAGCTCAAGGGTAACAATCCCCTGCTCATATGTTACGGAAGAAACCCCTTCCGAACCGCTGAATCCCGCGGTGCCGTCGTTGTTTATATAGATAATCCCATAAACTTTCTGCCCGAAGATAAAAATGCTCATTCCCACATCAAAAGCAGCAATCTTCATGGTATTTGCACCTATGTATGCCGAACTGTAATGAAGGTTATCGAATTTTCCAAGGCTTTTCTCCGCCGCTTCGATCCTCTTGTCAAGCGCGCCCACTTCCTTTTTGACACTCTCGTGCTCGGTTCTCTGCACAAAGTCTTTCTTCAAGTTCGGTTTCATCTGCTCGTAATAGGCGTTGGATATCTCCGATGCCTCGATAATAAGAGGCTTTATCGCCGCAAGGATGCTCGTGATATCTCCGTCCGTGCTCAAAGATGATTTCTGCCCGTCCCCGTGCTCAAAGGTCGAAAAAATCCATTCAAGCTGTCTCACAAGCTGATAAAGATAGCTCTTTATCTGCTCAATCTGCCCCTTGTCGGTGCTCGCCGTAATGTTCGGAAGTCTGAGGTCCATCAATAATCACTCCCCTGTTCATAGGTTTTCACCATCGAAAAGATCTTCGCGTTCCCTTTTCCCGAAAAACGAAGTCTGAAATGGTCGCATCTCTTCGGGCGCACGGGGATTGAAAAGCTCCTGAGGCTCGTTCCCTTGATGTCCGTAACGTGCTCCCACTTTCCGGAAGAATCATACTGAGCATCGATGCTCAAAACGGAACCGATATCAAGCGACATTCTGATGATAATCCTCGAAATATATTTCTTTTCCGCCATGTCCATTCCAAGATTTCCGGTCTCTGCCATCCATTCAAGGCTTTCCTCCTGCTCGTTTCCGCTTCCGAAAACAGTTCTGATGCTTCCGTCCGCATCATCAATAAAAAGCATTTCTTCCCGATGCTCACAAAACTGTCTTGCCTTCGTTGCGTCCTCCCTGTGCCACATTCCCTTTGCGGTGTCATAAACAAAAAGGCTCGGTTCATCTCTGCTGTCAAGCATCGAAATATAATATTTATTGCCGTGGGCTCCGCCTGCGGCATTTTTATATCTTTCTTCGCCAAGAGCCGTGCTCATTTCAACCGGAAGCGATCCGTCATAAGCACAAACAGCACTGCGGGATTTGTAATAAAGAACCTCGTTCACTATGGCAAGGCTCCTGTGGCATCCTTCCTGCACCCCTCTGCATTCCGTAACCTGTATCTGGAAGTTCGAAGGATAGTTCCCGTAAACCTTGTGAAGGCATCCTTCCTTGAAGAAAATCGGATATCCCCTGTGCGTAACCGCCCCGGTGAATTTTCCGTCCGTCCCGCATGAAGCGGCATAGCTGTCCGTCGAAATCCCCATAAAGCAGTTCCAGTTGCGAAAGTCTCCAAGCTTGCAGGCATATATTTCATTGACCGTGTCGCCGTTCTCCGCCGTACCGTATCTGCATCCCCAAAGGCGGTTGTTCGCCTCTGTAATAAAGTCCATTGCGGGCATAGCTCTCTTTACTTCAATGCTGTCAAACTGGCTCTGCTCCTCATCAAGAAGCCCTGTGATAACGATATAGTCATCGCCCTTCGCCTGGATCACCGCCGTACCGTTAAGATCCGGCGCAGCAGTAATACCGGATATGGCAACTCCGTCATAAACCTCAAAGTTCTTTCCGATTCCCTCCGCCGCAATCCTCACATAAGTCGTTGCAACAGAAACCCAGGTTCCGCTTGCGGTGGAATACTGTTTAAGGGTGTGCGGCACCGCCGAGGTATCAAGCCAGACCTCAAGGTTATTCGGGTTTTCCGGTGCCGTGTCAGAAACCGTCATCTCCCCGTAACCTTCACCGTCCGCCTTGCAGATGTAAAACTCCGTTTCCCCGGAAGATGTAAAAGCGGATTCAATATCGCCGAAGTCGGTGATGTCCGCTGTGTTGATGTATTTTTTGTCGGGCATAATGATAACAAAGGCACCCATGGATATAAGCTCCTTCTCCCTGTCATCAAAACCCATCTCGATCCTCTGATCGCCCATAACGAACTCGGTGCCGTCAACGTAACAAAATTCGTCCTTGGATATCATTCCTCGCGCCGCTTCGGGTCTCGCAAGGATTCCTCTCTTCCCCCTGGGCGAAAGAACCGGGTAAAAATCAGAGCAAAGGTTCTCCATATCAAAGAACTCTCCGTTTCCGATCCTCATGTTGTGGTTGTAACCCTTAAATGTCTCAACGCTCTGCCTGGTGGTCGGGATCGCATTAAGTGTCGGATATTCCTGCATCCTTTTCCCTCCTGTCAGAAGTATCCCGGCTGTACGCCTTTCGGCAGATGTGTCCGGTTATAATAACGCTCAAAGGCGGAATATGCGCTGTTAAAAGCTGTGATGCTGTTGTTGTATCTCTCTATCTCTCCGTTGTGATAATCGATCTGCGCCTCAAGCCAGCGCAGATATAATTCGTCATAGGGCATCCCTACAAAAAGTTCCTCTTTTGCCTCTTCTGCGGGAAGTTCCGAAATATATCCGTTTTCATATCCGCCGATTGCACGGGCATCCTCATAGTCAACGTCTCCGTCGCCTTCGGCGTCCGCCGCTTTAAGCTGCCCAAAGTTCAGTTCGGCATTTCCCTTGGTGTAAGCATTGACAAGTTCAGCATCTTTCCCGTCGATCTTTCCGTCTCCGGTAACGTCCCCGATAAGATAGTCCCCCTCGTGCGTGGCGATGATCTCAGTCTCAATTTTCTTCTCAAGTCTTTTAAGCCATGCCCTTTTCTCGTCAAAGGTATAGCTGTTCGGTTTAAAAAGGTCGATCTGGCCTATCACGTCCGTATATGTCAAAAAAACCCCTCCTTTCAAAGAAAGGGGAACGGCTTTCGTTCCCCTTAAATCAATCTTTGCTCATGTGTGCCGCTTCAAATTCGATTGCCTCACGAAGCATCTCTTCGCTGTGCTGAAGGATCTCCGCAACTCCTCTCGGAACTCTTACCTCTTCGCCCCTCTTAATGAGAAAGGTCTTGCCGTTAAGGGCAACATAAACGTCGTCCTTCTCGGTTCTGGTAAGAGGAAGTTTGATAGTCACCATGCCGTCATCAACGACAGCTCCCTGTTTGTTTTCTTCAACATTGGTGCCCTGTTCTGCGTTTTTAGCCATATTTTTTACCTCCTGTAATAGCAATGGGGAAGGGTTTTCCCCTTCCCCTAAAAGGTTTTATCAGTTTTCTTCAAGCTCGCCGGAAAGCTCGCTCATGCATTCAAGTCTTACAAGGTAAGGCTGAACAAGGATCTCTGCGGTTTTCATTGCTTTCCAACCGATAGAGCTTCTCTGATCGAGAGGGTCAGCAGTACCTGCGGAACCCTTCTGTTTGATGATGGTCTGAAGACCGCCGCCTTCGATCTCGGTGGTGCCGTATGCGTTTGCACCGAGGAAGAGACAGCCCATAACACCGTTTGCATAAACCTTCGCTTCGGAAGATTCAACAAAGCGGCAGCCGCCGTATTTGCCAAGTTCGCCTTTGTAGATGTTTTCCACATTGGTGTATTTGTGAGCATCGATCCAGTTGGGGTCGTTCATAAGGTCATAAGCGGCATAGGGATGAAGAAGACATACATAGTCTCCGTCGATTTTGGGTGCGTTGTTCTTTTTAAGAAAAGCAACAATGCGTTTAACAAGTTTGCCGGTAAGAACACAGGTTTTGTCAAGACCGGTTCTGGAAGTGACAGCAGTACCGTCGCTTTTCGGGGCATAGAAAACGTTGGTTCCGCTCTGAAGAACGTTTCTGGTAATGGTGTCAAGGGTAAGACCTGCCTGTCTGCCAAGAACTTTGGTGGCTTCAAGGATGGTGTTGTCGATGGCGGTAAGTTCAAGCACATCGGACTGAACGATGTAATCGCCGTACTGTGCGATTTCTGCTTCAAGAGAAGTTACGTTCAGTTTCTTTCCGTCCGGAGTAACGCCCTCGGTAAGAGGGGTAAGTGCTTTCGGAAGGGAAGCGAATTTTCTGAATTCAATTTTCTTGCCGCCGTTTTTGGGAATGGGTCTTTTCTGTGCAAACTGATCGTGAATCAGCTCTGCCTGTGCTTCCTCGATAAGGTTTTTGTCGTAGAAAGTCTTGTTTTCTACGGAAAGACCGGTGTCACCGGTGACGTTGGTGTTCATAGCTCCTGCAAAAAGCTGAAGGTTAAGGATGATGTAATCAATCATGTAAAATTTCTCCTTTCATATCCGCAAAAGGAGATTTAGGAATATCATCTTATCGGAGTATTTCCGAAAGTGATTTTTTCTCCTCTTGCAACTCTTCGGGCGACCTCGTCCATGTCCGCCCTGGTAAGTTTCGATACATCGTTTTTAACGATTGCCGAAGCCTGTGCTCCCGTGCCGTTCTCCGCGGGCCTCATGCCGCCCGCCATCACTTTGTTGACAAGCTTTCTCTCAACCTCCTGTGCGGTGTACTGCATCGCCGCAGGGATGATCTCGTCTTTGTGAAGCACCTCAAAAGCGGTTTTGACGTCAATGTTCGCTTTAAGAAGGTCGGTGAACTTCGGGTTCATAAGCTCGGTTTTAAGGTCGAAAGAAGGATAAAACTGCTTTGCGCTCTCCGCCTGTTTGATCCATGCGGCGGAAAGCCTGTCCGCGTTCTCCTGGTTCTGCTGCTGCTGTTTAAAAGCTCGGAGCTCCGCGTTTTCCTGTTCCATCTTTCTTACTTCCTTGTACTGCTTCACCGTAAGTCCGCGCTTAAGAGCTTCCTCTTCAAAATAGGAATCATCCTCTTCGATTGCTTTGGCAAGGGCATCCATGTCCTTGGCATCAACACCGTGCTTCTTCGCAAGAAGCTCAAGAATGGGGCTCGCTTTCTCAAAGGCATCAACGGTTTCCCTGGTGCTTTTAAGCCTCTTCTGAATGGTGTCCTGCATCTTTGCATCGTAAAGATCCTTGTAATCGCCCTTGATGAGTTTCTCAAAAGCCTCCTCACGGCTAAGCTGCTGTTCCCCGGCGGCAGGAACATTATCTTTCTCCTGCATAATGCCGTACTGAACATCTGCAAGGGAATTTCCTTTAACGCCCTTTTCTGTCTGCGGCGCGGCGACCGTCGCATTAACGCCCGCGGTTCCCTCTGCTGCACCTGCGCCTGTGCCGGAACCTGCGCCCTCGGCAAAAAGCTGAAGATTAAGAACAAAGGGGTAAATAGTATTCTGCATAAAAAATCCTCCTGTCCGTGTCGTGGACGATCCGTGGTTTATATTCAAGCCGTCTCCGGCTCACCAAACGTGATAAGTTCCACAAAATCCGGGTGGCTCCTCGCAAGAAGAAAATATCCCACCTGGATAATGAAGAATGCGTGAAGGCATTTGTTATAGTTCGCAGTCTTCGGTTTCGCAATAACAAATGCGTCGCCTTCTTTAAGGCTGATGTGGGGTCTCTTGTGAAGTTCCCCTTCCTCGTACATAAACTCCATGCTCTGTGCAAGGGTATAGCAAAGGATCGATGCGGCGGAACAGATAATATCCTTCCCTTTCTCTCCGCTGTTCGCATGACCCGAAACCTTCATAATGATGCTCTGGCTCTCCCTGTCCTGGGTAAAAGAAACATTTATCATGGGTTCACCTCCTTAAGTCGGCGAAGTTGACTCTGCAACTCTCTGTCTTGCCGCCTTTGTTCCGGGAGCTTCGTCCTTTTTATCTCCCCCAAGAGCTTTAAAGGCTTCCCCATTCGGCTGTGCGGGTGTCCCGTCAACGGGTGCCGGAACAGGTCCTCCGGTAATTCCCGCGGCCATCTGCTGTGCAAGGTTCGATCCCCTCGTCTGATCCACCATCTGCGCAAGCGAAAGCATCTGCTGCTGCATCATAAGCATCTGCTGATACATGGTGCCGTTCTGTGCGATCTTCTGCATGATGAAGGTCTTTCTGTCAAAGTCCATCATGTCAAGGCAAACAAGAGCCTGGTCCGCCATCTGGGGATTGAAGAACCCCTGGGAATAGAACTGAAGCGCAAGCTCGTTCTGGCTCATCTTGGAATAAGGGCTCTGCTTCTGCGCAGTAACCTCAAGGTCGAACTGCGGAACCCTGTAACCCATGTCAACTCCGTGTTCAATGCCCTGGAACTGCGGTTTGATTCCCGCGTTGGAATACCGGATGAACTCTTCCGCTCCGTTCTCTCCAACAATGCGGAACTGTCTTTCAAGCTCATAAAACTGTCTTATCCTCTCGATCACCATATAGATGATCTTGCGATAGGCTCTGTATGCCGCCTTGCTGTTGTCTCTTGAAAGCTTGGAACCTGCCTCCTGCATCGCCGCAATGGCGGAAGCAGCCGTAACACCGCTCGTGGTGCCGCCTGTGGAAATATCGCGGTTGCCCGTGGTCTCCTTAAGCTCGTCAATCTTCGAGTTAAGAACCTCAAGATAGATGCTGTTAAGCCCTGTAACCTGCACCGGAATAATCGAATCCTTGCCAAGGGCTCCGTCAACGTGGATGAAATCCTTGGTCGGGTCGGCATATTCCTCTTCGTTCACAGCTCCGGATTTGTTGACAAAATGTCTCGGTCTCGCGTTGGCAAGCATATTCTTCATAATTGCCTGTCCGCCGCGGTCGATGTATTCCTGCGAACTCTTCGCAATATCGATATAACCGAATCCGCAGGGCGTGCCCTCGGTCTTGAAAAGCGGGTCAAAAACAAAAGGATAATTCCCGTCGCTGTACCATCCGGTTTCCGCATATTCCGGAAGGTTTTCCGAAGCAAAAAGAACTTCGTCGTTAACGTATTTCACATGATGAAGAACGGTCTTTCCTTTTCCCATCGTCTTCTTGTAATACCATTCCACAACCGCGCTCTTCGCCGAAGTATCAACGGTATCGTCATATATGTACTGGCTCACGTCGATGGTCGAAGATCCAAGCTTGTTTTTAAGCTGCGGATATTCCTGCTCAAGAAGATCGTTGTCCCGAAGCTCAACAGAAAAGAGGTTTCTGCTTCTCTGAATATCCTTGATTCCGGGCTCCCAGAAAAGGTTGAGAAGGTCCATCTGCTTAACGGTAACATCCCCAAGTCCGTTCAGTTTCGTGCTGTCCCAAAAAACGCCGTAAACTCCGGTGCCTTTGGTAAGCTTATAGTCCCAGGCATCGGAATAGGTCTCTTCAAAGTCGTTGTGTTCAAGGATCACCGGAACAATGTACGAAAGTCTCTTCGCCTCTTCCTTGTCCCCCTCTTCTCTGGGAAGAATGTTCGGAGCAGGAAAATTGTCCATGGCGTCCGCGTGTTTGTTTGCAATGCAGTTAAAAAGCCATGCCGAAATCGGTTCAACCTCCTGGGTCTTGCTCTTCCTCATGCATTCCCAATGGCGCAGCTTGTACCATTGCTCGTCCTCAATGATCCTGGTCTCAAGGTTTTTCTTTCCCTCTTTGTATTTCTGAAGGATCTGCTGTGCTTCAAGAATTTCCTCCCTTCCGATGGGAGGCTTCTCAAAAACCATGTTCTTCGCCTGCTCAAATCTCATCTGGGCAAGCCCGTCCGCAGGCATCTGCACAGGTGTAAACGGTTTGTTTTCAAAAGTCATCCTATAATCTCCAATCCCGGTTTAATGGTTTTCGTAAATACCTCTTCCTTCGGAATATCAAGGAAGATGTTAAGAGGGCTGTCGTCCTCCTTGTCAATGTGTTTCTCTCTCGGTTTGATGGGCCGCGACATAAAAAAATACCTGGTCTCGTCGGCGATATGGTCTTCTCCGTCGGTGTCGATGTCCTCAACCTTGTGTTCGTCATACTGCAAAAGCGGAATGGTCCGGATGAATGCCTTGCAGTTGCTGAATACATACATCATGGGGAATCCGTTCTCATCAAAAGCAAAGCGGTAATGCATCTGCATCCATCCGGGGATCCTCTTGTGGTCTCCCTTGCTGAAATATACCTGGTTCTTCGCCGCCGTCTCCGCAATGCTTTCGCCGTATTCCGCGTCCCATATTGCCGGGTCGGCAACACCCTGTATGTTCTTTCCCCGAAGCCACCTGTGCTCGGTCTCAATCCTGTGTATCTCCGCAAAAACCTGTGCAGGTGTCCATTTGATGCCCGTGTTTGCTTCCTCCGTGCATCCGTAAAGCTCAAGAATGCGGTAACAAACTCCCTCCGGGTCAACCGCCCACCAACCGCAGGAAAAAGGCTTGGAATAACCCCAGTCAAAGCTCCTGTATATCTTCCAGTTTTCCGGAATCTCAAAGGGCTCAATGACGTGCGTCCATTGCCTGTCCTTGTAATGCTCCGGAAGGTCCATAAAGTCCTCAAAAAACTGCCCGAAAAAGATGTCCCAGCTCCCCTCAAGCCATGCCTTGCGAAGCTTCGGGGGAAGCGCCTCAAGCTGTTTTATGTATTTCGGCTGCTGTGCCATCAAAGCCTTGTTGTCCCTAACTCCGCTCTGGATGAAGCTGTAATCATCCGGGTCTTCCCCGTCAAGATAAACCCTGTCAATAAAAAGCCTCTTGACCCATTGATGCCCGACTCCTCCGGGGTTACAGGTAAGATATACCCTCTTCGGAATGGGATCTCCGTCCGTAACACCGCGAACACAGGCATAAAGCACCTTGAACTGCTCCTCGGTAAACTGCGTCGCCTCGTCAATGAACAGAACGTCGCATTCAGTACCCTGAAAGTTGTCAAGGTCCTTCTCGTTAGAGCAATATTTAAAAACAATCTGCGCTCCGTTCCTGAAGGTGATCTCCTTCTTGGAATCGTTGTATTTATAAGTCCCCTTCTTAAGCATTTTCTTGAAGGGTTTGATGTGGTTTGCATAAAGCTCCGGATAGCTCCGGCGCACAATCATAATGATGATGTCCTTGTATTCACCGCAAAGAAGAAAGCTCTTGACTCTGACTCCCCAGCTCTTGCCGCCTCCTCTGGAACCTCCGAAGGCAACAACGTTGTGATGGTCCGCAAGAAAGATTGCCTGCTTCGGGTTCGGCGGCGGAATCGTAACTATTTGAGCCATTCCGGGTCCACCCCTTCCATACGGATGATGAATTCGTTGTCCTCTTCGTCGCTCTTCGCTTCCTTCTCAAGCTTGGCAATTCTTGCTTCCTGTTCCTTGATGTCAAGCGGATTCCGGATTCCCTGGATGTCCCTGATGCTCTTAAGAGCGCCTGCGAACCCCTGTGCGGTCTTTCCGTCAAGCACGTCAAAAGCCTCGATGCTCCGCTCAATCTTCTCCAGAAGGCTGTCCGAAGCCGTAAGAATCCTCTTTGCTCTGTCCGCTTCGCTGTCGCTGATAATCTCAATGGTTTTTATGTCCGTTTTTGCCCTTGTTTTGTCACGGAGTTCTCTCCAATGCTCTTTGGCGGCAACCTTCCGAAGCGTACCGAAAGGAACGTTATATTTTTCTGCGAGCTTCCGATAGCTTGTGCCACCCTTAAGGTATTCTTTTTTCAGCTTTCCGAAGTCCACAAGAAAGCTCCTTTCTTTTTTATTGCCCCCTTTCCTCTTTCGCGCCCCTTGTCAAAGGGGAGAGGGCCACTTGTGGCGAGGGGATTCATTCGAATCGTTTTGCCGTGCCGGGGGGATTCATTTCCCGTGATACAGAAATTTTATATCAAAGCCCTTTCGCTATGAAATCCCCCCCTAAATATGCCTTCCCAGAGGGGAAGGGGGACCGTTGCCGTATGGCGCGGTGGATGAGGGATAAATAAAAAAGAAGGCTTTCGCCTCCCTTTTCATGTCTCCCTGACGGAGATCCCGTATTTCTCAAGCATCAGCTTCCGCTTGATTTTGAAAAGCTCGTATGTAGCTCCCTTTTTGCATCCCTTTGTGTCCTCAACAACAACGTGTCCGTCCCTGTCGGTGTAAACAAAGTCCGCAACATAGGCGCATTCCCTCTCAATACAGACCTTCTTGTCCTTGAGCCTCTTTCCGGTCTTCTCCGAATACCTCGGTTCAAATACATAAAAACCCGGAATCAGAACGAACTTCACCTGCTTCTTAAGGTCGGAAATCTCTCCCGCCTTCTGAAGAAGCAAAAGTTCCCTCCATCTCCGGTATTCCTTCCGGCTTGCAAAAACCTCTCCGTCCACAAAAACCTTCCTGGCGTTGAGTTTATTCATCTGCAAAGCCTCCCTTGCCTGAAGGAGACTCCCCTGTTAGGGGAGATGTTCGCGAAGCGGACAGAGGGGTTGCCGTCTGCGGCTTAGCAAGGGGAACCGCCTCAGCGGCGGAGGGATTCTCCTCCTCCTCGTATTTCTGATAAAGCATCCTGGCAATGCGGCACTTCTTGAACCTGCTTCCGCAGCAGTACCTGTGCTTGTATGCTTTAAGAAGCGCAGGGCTTCCGAATGCAAGGTGGAGCGAAGTGTTGTCCTCAACCCCCTCACAAAGGATGAACTGCGCCTCCTCTTCCGAATAGAATGGGCAAAGAACACTCTTGTCCGCCCTTCTCTTTGATTTCACAGGCTCTCACCTCCCGGTTGATCCGAAACCATTGTCGCCTCTTTCCGTCTTTCCAAGCTCTTTTGCAGGAACAAGCTCCGGAAGCTCACACCCGGATATAACAATCTGCGCGATTTTATTTCCCTTCATAATCAGAACCGGCTGATGCCCAAGGTTCAGCACCTTGACGCGAATCGAACCCGTATATCCGGAATCGATGGTTCCGTCGGTAAAGATGTTGTTTTTGAAAAGAAGTCCGCTCCTGGAACGGATATCCCCGAAGAATCCGAAAGGGATCTCCATGTGAACTCCCGTGTCAACCTCGGCGGAACATCCGCCGTTTATAAGAACGTCGTGCGGAGTATAAAGGTCAAGCCCCGCGTCCGCCCTGTGCGCCCTGGTGGGCAAGATTGCGCCCTCATCAAGCATGATTTTGATTATCATAAGTTAATCTCCTTCTATAAAATAACTTTTCCCATTGACCCTGCAAAAGAACCCCTCTTTCGGAATTGCACCCAGAACAATGGTTCCCCGTACCTTGTATGGTCCGCCACAGAAATCCGTTGTAGGGTCCATGGTTCTCTGTATTTTCATATTTGCAATAAGCGCATCCCTCATTTCTGTAAGAAGCCTTATTTTGCAATATTCCTCAAGTTCCTCCGGAGTCGCATCATGTACGAAATTCATAGGAAGTGAAATCTCCGCGCTGATTTTTCCTCCAAACGGAATATAAGGAAAATCTCTTCTGTTTGCTGTGCCTCTTTTCACTTCAACATCATTTCCGCAGTATTCACATTCGGATTGAGAATCTTTGATTGGTGCACCGCAATGTTTACAAGTTTTCATTGTTCGTCAGCCTTCTTTCCCCGGAGGAATTTTTTCTCCTCCCTTTTTTCTCTTCGTTCAAGAGCCTCCCTAAACTTGTCCGCAACCCTCTCCGTCCAGGCTTCAAGCATAAGAATCTTGTCCTCGTTTGTGATGCCCCTGTCCGGTTCAATAACGTCGTCCTTGATCCTGGTAAGCTCCGCCTGGCAAGCCTCGTAAAAGTCCGAAAGCCTGCACATCGAAAGATATTTCATATCAACGTTCACGTTATACATAACAAGCATCAGAAGGCTCTGCATGAACTCAAATCCGCAGATGGTCTCGTTGCTCTTCTTGTCCTCAAGTCCCCTCTGAAATCCCTGCTGATATGCCACCGCCGGGTTCTTGCTGATGGGAATATTCGCCGGAGCCCCGAAGGGCTTCTTTTCCTTCTTGAGTTTCATTGTCATTCTCCTTTCAGTTATCTGCGCAAATGGCAATAACTTTTTTCCAATAAGGTTCATATTTTGCAATCGTGTCCTTTATGGCTTTTCTGCATTTCTTCACATTGCGGGCATCTTTCGTTATCGCTCATTCGGAAACCACCTCGTCCATTTGAGCACCGCAGTAAGGGCAATACTTGAACATGACTTCTTTGTTTGCAAGCATTTGTTCTGCCTGTGCTGTGCTGTCACAACCGTTCCAAATATCCACACCACAATTTGAACAGCTAAAATATTCATATTCAAACATAAACCAATGAGCATGAACAACCGGTTTTGCTTCTATGGCGGGAACATTTTTAATGAGTTTTTCCAAAAGAATTAAAGAAGCCTGTATAAAAGGTTGATTGTATTGAATTTTTTCTTTTTCCTTATAAATACTTTCTTTCAATGCTTCCGCATCAATAAGTCGCATTGTTATTCTCCTTTCGGCTTCCAACATTCGCAAAAATCAGTTTCTTTTATTTCATCCACAGGACCGTTTTCGATTTGAGAAAAATATGTGCAACAAAAACCAACTTTTTCAAAACCTTTTCCAGAAAAACGTCTGTATTCATAGCAATAACAGCAATCTTTGCATCTTTCCGTTATTTCGTAATCAGCCATTTTCACCGCTCCAATCTAAAGCCTGTCCGCAATTAGGACAATATTTACTTCCCCAATCGTTTACGCTTTCTTCAAAGCAATGTTCACATACAGGGCAAAGGGCTTCATCATAAACAAGTACACCGTCTGCATATCCGTCTGCTTGGTAATCAAGCTTCTTTGGTATCTGCTTTTCAAGAGCATTAATAGCGTTTTTTATGTCGCTACTCTCGCACATATTGAGGTAAGCATTAGAATTCCAAGCCAGTACAAACAGTTCTTTTGTCGACTCATATGTAAATTCAGCCATTGTCGGCCCTCCTTTCCGCAAGTGCTTTTTCGGCTTTTTCTTTGGTAAGAAATACGTTTTTTTCAAAATCATTAAAAGTACAGATTACGCCGCCATAAACATCTTGCCAAAATTCTTTTGAAAAATCGTTTGTACCTTTGACTACAAGGCAACCAATTTCTTGCGCTCTGATTTCTTTCTTATATCCGTAATCCTCAGCAATATACACCGTATCTCCCACTTTGCAGGGCGGCACAATAACTCCGTTTTCAAGAAGGTAGTCGGCAAACCCTTCATATATGCTTCGTTTCTTTTTGTTACGTTGCCATTCAATAAATCCAAGCAACAACAGCTTAACAAGCTTTTCTTTCTGTGTCATTTTTCCGCCCTCCTGTTCCATGCTTTTACTGCATCTTCTTCTGCGCATTTCCGCATCAAACCCCCGCAGTCAGTGCAGTAAACGCCGAAAACATAAAATTCTTTTTTGCCCTTTTCAAGTGGATCGCTTTGAATTACTCTTGCTCTCCCTCCGCAAAATGGGCAGGGTTTAAGTTCAGCCATCTTATTTTCTCCCCTCCAGTTTTCTTTTCAAAACATTCCTGTGGATTCTGACGTATGCCGGGCTCAGGATTGCCTTCTTGCTCTCGATCTCCCTTTTTTCCTCGTTCTTCCGAAGTTCGTTAAGGATCGACCATATCTTGCGTTTCCGGCATTTTCCGTGGCATCCCTGTTTTCTTCCGGTCTCCTCGGTGCATCCGTTGCAGGGGTTATCTTCCCATCTCATTTCGGAACATCCCTCCGTAAATCTCCGTAACAAGGCGCACCCAGGTTCCGTCATCCGGGCAGTATATCCTGCCCACAGCCTCAATGGTCCCGCCTCTGTAATATCTTCCCTCTTCGTTGAGGTAATGCTTTCTTAAGTACCAGGCAACAAAATCAATATTTTCGGGAATTGAAGAAAACTCCCTTTTTGTCATAAATCCGAAGATGTTGTTCGGCCTGAACAGGTGCTCGCCCCATCCGCTTTCAAGGGCGGCAATGCTCGCAAGAAAACAGGCGTTTATCTGATAATCTTCCTCCGCCCAAAGGAACTCCCTCGCGTATTGCTTAAGCTCCCCTTTAAGAACTGCCCCAAGCTCCTCCTCGGTCATTCCGCAGGGCTCCTCAATTCCCGGAAGCTCATAAGCAAAAGCCTCAACCGTAAGGAAAAGAATAATCGCTGCCAAAAGTGCTCCGAAGAGAAGGCTCCAAAAAAGCTCTTTAAGTATTTTCTTCAAAATTCATCAGCCTCCGCTCTCCCGATTCTCTGAATAACCGGCTGGTCAAGAATAACTTCCTCCACCTTCCGAATGATCTCAATGTTTTCTTCCGTAAGCGGAACAGCTCCGATAAGGTCAATCTGAAGCTTGTTTCTGTCAATAAGATATTTCATAATCCGTCCCCTTCTATTTTTCTGTTATCCCGAAATGGGAATAAACTTTGTCGATGTTGGGGAGCTCCCGCATAAGCTCCCCGACTTCTTCCCTCGTGACCTCGATCCCGTATCTGTCATGGAGTCTGTGCCAGTGGAAATCGATGTCAACGTCCGGAACAGAGTTTTCAACTTTTCCACAAAAGGCAGGAGAGAATAATACTATTCTTTCTTTGTTCTCATTGTTATAATTGTTATCATTGTTGTTTGTGTTCCTCATCGGTTCCTGTGCGGTTCCTGTGCGGTTCCTCATCGGTTCCTCATCGGTTCCTGTGCGGTTCTTTTCCGGTTCTTTTTCTGTCCCGTAAATGCTGAAATTGCTGTAATTTACGAGAAAAAAAACGGTTCCTTTTCCGTTCCTTTTTGTTTCCAACATTCCGTCTTTCATCAGAACATCTATGAAACTATGTGTTTTCCTCCTCGACCATCCCCAAGCCTCGGCAAGAGCGGTTTCGGAAGAAAGAAAACCTCCGGCGGAAATCTCGATGATGCTGTTTTCAAAGCAAACCTTTTTCTCTTCATGGTTTGCGCGAAGAATCATGTCAACCCAGGCCTGCCCTCTTGAAAAGGGTTTATCCGCCCAAAGCCAATGGTCACGTATCTGCCTGTGAAGGCTCACCCATCCCTGCTCCATAAATCACACCCTCCTTCAGAACGGTACATCCTCGTCATCGACCACAGCAAAGCCCTCCGGGCTTATTTCCGCCGGGTAATAAGTTTCACTCCCTGCTGTCAAATCTCTCTCCTGCGGCGTCACAGAGCCTCCTGCGGTGTTTCTCGGAACAAACTCAACTTCCTCTGCAACAACCTCAACGGATTTGCGCTTGCTGCCCTGCTTGTCCTCAAAGTTCCGGGTCTCAATGCGGCCCTTGATAACAATGGGCGAACCCTTCCCGAAATACTTGCAGATGAATTCCGCCGTGCTCCTCCAGGCAACAATGTCGATCCAGTCGGTCTGGCGTTCGCCTTTGGAATAGGGTCTGTCAACCGCAACGGTAAAAGATGTAACCGGAACTCCGCTGCCCGTCTGCCGAAGCTCCGGATCAGCCGCAAGCCTGCCTATAAGATAAACACCGTTCATAATCTCCATTCCCCCTCAATTCTGTTTTTGTCCCGAACGAATGCTTCAACCGCGGGTCTCTCAAAACGAAGCTGTCCGTCCGCCCCTGCCTTCGCCGCCATAATCTTTGCCCTGCGAAATCTTTCCGAAAGCTCCGTAAAGTGTTTCCGAAGAAATTCCTCCATCTCTTCCTGGGTCGCAATCTTGATCCCCTTGCTCCCGGAAATAATGATTTTCTCAAATTCCGGGTCCGCGTTTATGTCCTGGATGTCCTGCGAAAGAATCCTCCTGGCGGAGGAGTTGTGAAAATCTCCTCCGCTCATTCCGTAAATCCCGCAAACCTCTTCCTGGCTCGTCCAATCCTTTCTCCCAAGAAGGAAGGAGTAAAGAGCAGTCTGTCTCTCCCTGCTGCTGACTTTATCCGGTTTTCTCATTTCTGTTCCTCCTCCCAGGGGAATGCCTCGTCAACTCCGCCGAAGATCTCTCCGGTTCTTTCGTCAACAACTGTTCCTTCAACAACCGGAATCTCGTCAAAATCCTCTCTTCCGGCAGTAAGAACGTTCTCCGCCGCCTTTACCGTGGCTTCGTCGCCGCTCTGATAATCAATGCTCATAAGTCCGTAATGGTTGATAAGCCTGCGGATAACGGTCTTCTTCGCCATGGAATCAAAGTCGTCTTTCCATCCCTTGCCCATGTTCTTGCCTTTGCGGTTCTTCGCTTCGTGAGCCTCAATCTGCTTTCTGCTCATGTAAATGGTCTTCTCCGCTCCGTTTTTAAGGCGGAAGTAACCCGCATATCCGATAATCGGAAGCTTGTCCCTCTCGTCCTCGTCCTCGATCCAGTTAAAAACCGCGTCCCCGGTCAGCCTGTCATAAGAAACAAGCTCCCCTTCGCGAACTTCAACCGCGTCCGGAATCCTGCTGTAAGCTCCTGTGCGAAGACAAAGCTGAACAAGTCCCTTGTAACCGAGAATGAAGGTCGCTTCGGTTTTCTTCTGCCATTCGCCTCTCGCGTCCTTGTAGCTGTTGTTGAACGGAACTATATATGCAAACCCAAGCGAAGGCTCAATGGGAAGGTCAAAGCTCGCCGCTTTAAGTCCCGCCTGGATAACCGTCATCGGGGCCTCATAAAATGCTCTCTGAAGGTTCTCGTCCGCGTTGACCAAAGTAATAAGAGAAGAGATAAACTGCGGTGCTCTCTTTCCCAAAAGGCTGTCAAAACGTGTTTTCATCTTCTCGGAATCAAGAAGGCTGTTCATAAGCGCGCTGACCGTCTGTTTTCCTGCTTCTGTTTTCTTTGCCTCAAGGTTCTGCTGTGTTTTCTGCTGAATAAGTCCGGTGTTCATAAATTTTCTCCTTCCTGTTCAAAAATCTGGTCATAGATTTTTTTGAATGCGTAACTGGTCGCCTGGGCAATGCCAAGGTCGCCTGTGTGGATAACGTGTCCGTGTCCCCTGGCAATTTCCTTGCCGTTGACGTTCATCTTCGCGATCACAACGTTCTTTTCCGGAACAACGTCGATGAAAAAGGTGTATTCGTCATCGTTTGCGTCCAAAACAACCTCATTCTCCTCACAGATGCGGCTCTCGCCGTTTTTGAGCACAATGTTGTAAAACTGTGTGCTCATAGAAGTTCCAAGCAGAACGTCAATGCAGGTCCCGTGCTCAACCTTTCCGTTTTTATGAATGCGAACTCTGTCGCCAAGTCTGATTTTCATATTTCTATGCCTTCCTTTCGTTGAATCTGAACACCCTGGAGGTGCTTTCTCTGTAATAGATGCTCATATCGATTTCCGGATGCTCAAGAGCAAATCTTTTGCTGTCAAAGGTGCTTTTCTTCTGTTCCTTCCACGAGATGCCAAAGTCCCCGAAGCTTCCCTTCGTCGCTTCGCCCATAAAAACCTTGATGCGGTTCTTCTCCTCCTCAAGAAGGTTCTCAAGCTGCTTTATCTGCCCTGAAATTGCCTTGTATTTATAAAGATGTTCCGCCGCTCCCGAAAGGTCGATTTCGGTTTCGCAATTACCCTTGCCGAAGATGCTGCCGATCGCCTCCGTCGTCGCTTTGCTTCCGTCAATGTCCGGAGGAGTCCTGCTCAGAACCTCTTGCCAGAATCCTTTTTCTATCCCGGCAAGAGCTTCGATTTCTTTCTCAATCTCCGCCGTGCGCTCAATCTCAAAAATGTAAAACCCTCTTCCGAAGCAAAGCACCGCAAGGTACCACTTCTTTTTTTCGGTCACCATCATGTAATGGATCATTTGAGCATACCACTGAGCCGGGAAATCTCCGCTTTCGCAAAGTTTTATGTATTCGTAATTGCTTGTGGTCTTGATTTCAAGTCCCGCATCCTCCCCCACAACGTCCCTGTCGATGTTCGCGTGGGCGAAGGGATATTTGTCGTTTCTGAAAGTGAAGTTCACCTTCCGAACCTTGATTCCGGTCTTCTCCGTGAATCTCTTTGCGGCATAATCCTCAAGGTCGTTTCCAAGTCTGACCGCTTCCTTTTCGGAAATATCCTCCGGAACAACAGCTCCGGTCTTCTCTGCCCAAAGCGCGTATTTGGATGAGTAAGGGTTATATCCGCAGATGGTTCCCGCATCGCTTCCGCCGATGCTCTGTCTGCGAAGAGTAAGCCACTCTTCCCTGCTTTCGGTCTTGATTTTAGTAATCATAAGTTATCATTCCTTTCTTGCCCCCCTTGCCTAAAGGGGGGTGTCTGCGAAGCAGACGGGGGGATTCATTCAAGGTCGCAATCACATTCCGGGTAATATTCCGGAATGTATTCCTCCTTTTCTTCTTCGTCCTCCGGCGGATAGCCTATCCAGGGTGCTTCAATTCCGTACATCAAAGTGCCTCCTTCTGTTCCTGGCTTCGTCAATAATGGTCAGAACCGCCGCCATAAAGCGAACGTTAACATTCATTTTCTTTGTTTCGTTCCCTTCGGAATAACTGTCCAGAATCTCCGAAAGGTTCTTGTCCGAAAGCATCGCTTCCTTAATAAATCCTTCCGCAAAGTCACAAGCTTCCTCCGGATCGGTCTTTCCGATGTTGCGCCGAACCGCCTCTCCGATGCAGCTCATTTTTTTATCCCCCTGCACCAAAGCATTTTATAGATAAATCCGCTCAAAAAGCTGATTCCGATAAGGCCCGCGCAAAGCGGAATGTTTTCCGAACAACAGGCCGCCGCTATGTAACCGAAAAGCATAAGAATTTCAAGAATGTTTTTCATTCCGTTTCCTCCTCTCCGATTTCACCGAAAAGGGCTTCCTCAATGTTGTCAAGGGTAACTCCGTTCTCCATAAGAACCTTGCCCCTCTTTTCAAGGCACCGAAGCTGATGCATATATAACCTGCGCTTGTTTTTAAGGCGGATCTCCTTCTGCGCAAGGCGAACTTCTTCCGTCCCCCTAAGCCTCTCAATCTCAAGCTCAACTTCAAAATCGCTGATGCTTTCTTTTCTCATAAAAATGCCTCCTTGTTTTCTTCTCCCTCCGGTGCTAAAATCAATGCGAAAGGAGCTGATTAAATGGTTAAATGTCTGAACCTAAAAATTGCTTGTCCTGTCTATAACGAAAAACAGGATATTCAGTACCGCTATACATACACTCCGGAAGGTCAGATACTGTTTTCCCCTTTCTCCGGCTGCGATAATATGAACGGATGCGAACTCTGTACCCAATGTATCAAAAGAGAAAACGCTTTTATCGGAAGCCTTCCCTCTCTCGAAGAACTTCTCAATCGGTATCAAGCTTCCGAACCGTGTCAACAAGCTTCGCGATAGCTCCTACAATGGTTGCGTCAATGTCCGCCCTGCCTTTTTCGTCGTATTCCCCAATACATTCGCAAAGGCTTTTTGATGTAACGGCATTGTGCTCAACAAATCCCTCAAGCCAGTCGCAAGCTTCTTTCGAACTGCAGCCGTCATAAAAACTTTTTGCCGTTCCTTTAATTTTGTCGCCCAAAGGAACGGCCTTTTTTTCGGTCATAAAAATGCCTCCTTTTTGTCCTCTTCGGAAAACCGAAGCAGATGCATGATCTGGTAAATTTCCCGAAGTGAAAATTTTTCCGGGTCCCGGATTTTTTCCCGGAACGTCTTCTCGCAAACTCCGATGAAAACTGCAATGTCCCGGTTCTGAATCCCAAGAAGTGCCTTTTTCTTCTCAATTTGGGCGAGAATCTTTTTTGCTTGTTTTTTGTCCATTTGGGGTCCTCCTTTTTTGTTCAACGATATTGAACAAAAAGCGTAAAAAAATATAAGGGTATTTTCTTATAGCTTATAGAAAGAACTTCGCAAATTCTTATGATCTCGTCCTGCTTAAAATTGATTTTATTATTCAATTTTAAGCAAAGACTTCTCTCTGAAAGACCAATGGCATTCGCAAATCGTGCCTGGGTACCAAATTTTTCTTTAATTCTGCCGTTTAACTTACGGTAATCAAAGATCATTTCAAATCCTCCTTTGTTCAAATTGTTCAACCTAATTGAACAACACAATAATACCACTCGCTTGGCTTCCTGTCAATATTTTTTGTTCAATTTTTTTGAATTTTTTTCACTTTTCTATTGAACTTTTTTGCTGTTTGTGTTATTATCTAATCAGTACCAAATACGGAGGAAATAATATGAAAGCTACTACATCCGATAGACTTAAAGATATTATGAATCTTAAAAATATGAAACAAGTTGATATTCTCGAAGCAGCAAAGCCTTTTTGTGAGAAATACAATATAAAACTTGGTAGGAATGATTTAAGCCAATATGTTTCCGGAAAAGTTATTCCAAGTCAAAAAAAATTAACCGTACTTAGTTCGGCATTAAATGTCAACGAATTATGGTTAATGGGTTATGATGTGCCTATGAACGCGGATTATGGAATGGATGAAAACGATTCTTCATTACTAAGAAATTTTCCTAAATTGAAACCTCTCGAAGTTTTACCCAAAGAAATAGAAGCAATCAACGTATTTATGTCGTTATATGGGAAACAAATTGTAAAATTAGATGGTATATACTATATTGATGCAAATCCTCTCAATGATGATGATGTCAATTTATTATTGAATACTGTTGCTATTTCTATAAAAAACGTTACAGATACAATCGAGGTTAAGAAAAACAAAGAATTTAGAAATTTCTTAACAAAATAATAATCCCAAAATCGTACCAACAAAGGAGGATTCCTCTTGGAAAATAAAGGCGAAATCATAATCTATCAAACCGAAGACGGTTCAACAAAAATAAACGTAAAGATGGAAGACGAAACCGTCTGGCTCAATCAATCTCAACTGTGTGAATTATACCAAGCAAGCAAATCGAATATCAGCGAACACATAAAACATATTTACGAAGAGGGTGAACTCGAAGAAAATTCAGTTGTTCGGAATTTCCGAACAACTGCTTCCGATGGTAAGAATTACAACGTAAAATATTACAATCTCGATATGATAATTTCTCTCGGTTACCGGATAAAATCTTCCGTCGCAACAAACTTCCGCATCTGGGCAACCCAACGCCTTAAAGAATACATGATAAAAGGCTTCACGATGGATGACGAACGCCTCAAAAATCTCGGCGGTGGAAACTATTGGAAGGAACTTCTTGAAAGAATACGCGATATTCGTTCTTCCGAAAAAGTCCTCTATCGCCAGGTTCTTGATTTATATGCCACAAGCGTCGATTATGACCCAAAAAGCGAAGAATCAATTAAGTTTTTCAAAATCGTTCAAAATAAACTCCATTATGCCGCCCATGGCCATACCGCCGCAGAGGTTATCTATGAACGTGCCGATGCAGAAAAAGAATTTATGGGTCTGCGCACTTTTTCCGGGGATCTTCCCACAAAAAAGGATATTTCCGTTGCAAAAAACTATCTCGATGAAAACGAACTCAAAATTCTCAATAATCTCGTTTCCGGATATTTTGATTTCGCCGAAATCCAGGCTATGCGCCAAAACCCGATGTATATGAGCGATTATATCTCCCAGCTTGATAATATTCTCTCTTCCACCGGCGAAAAAATTCTCGAAGATGCCGGAACAATCACTCATGCCCAGGCTATGCAAAAAGCTGAAGACGAATACCGAAAATATCAAACAAAAACCCTTTCTTCTGTCGAAAAAGCCTATCTCGAAACAATAAAATCCGCAAACAGCATTGCAAAAAAGAAAATAAAATAACCATTTTCGCGGCCTAACGAAAATGATACCATTTTGCCGGGGTCGGCAATTTGCTCCCGACACAAATGTCGCTCTCAAACCTCCAACGCGCGCGTGTTAAACTTGCACGCATTTGCGTTAAACTTGCATTAAAATCGTTAAAACTGCAATTAAATCGTTAATTTTGCGAAAAAATCACAAAAAAACAGAAAAAATCCCGCCCAGGAGCGGCAACTCCGGGCGGGATCGGGAATAGAACACAGAATTATTCTCCCAAGCATTTCCTCAAATACCAAGGGGCAATTCTGCCCTTTTATTATAATAAAATAAAAGGAGGCTGTCAATATATGCCAAAAGCAAAAAAACTACCTTCCGGAAATTACCGCTGCCGAATCTATCTCGGAACCGATGAAACCGGAAAAAAACTCTCAAAATCTTTTACCGCAAAAACAAAAAAAGAAGCGGAACATCTCGCTTCGGCATATCTTGTGGAAATATCCGTTTTCAAGAAAGAAGAAGAAGATCCGATCCTCTCCGATGCAATGCTCCGCTATAACGAAATAAAAAGCAACATCCTCTCCCCTTCAACGGTCCGCGGATATGAAAGCCTCTCTTCCCAGGCTTATAACGATATCAAAAGCTATCCTCTAAGCTCCCTTAATAACGATGTCGTCCAAAAGTGGCTAAACGATTATTCCGCCGCCCATTCTCCAAAGTCGGTCAAAAATGCCTTCGGATATCTCAAAAGCGTTCTAAAGCTCTATCACTTCGGTTCGGATCTTGAAATAACCCTCCCAAAGAAAAAATCCGTGGAATACCATGTCATCACCGATGATGAAATGAAGCTCCTCCTCAAAGCAACCGAAGGAACCGAACTCGGTCTTGCAATCCGCCTTGCCGCTTTCATTCCCGCCCGAAGATCCGAAATCTGCGCAATCTGCCCCAAAACCGATGTAATTGGAAACAGCATAAAAATCGATAAGGCAATGGTTCA
This sequence comes from Oscillospiraceae bacterium, assembly GCA_017473745.1. GTDB lineage: Bacteria > Bacillota > Clostridia > Oscillospirales > Ruminococcaceae > UMGS1668. The sequence goes on along the minus strand of JAFUJP010000018.1, from coordinate 2,633 downwards.
ATCTTCCGAAGAAAAATGGATCATAAAACAGCCAAAAACCTTCGCTGGCTACCGAACAGTCGAAATGCCTCCGAAAATCATTTCCTTGATTCCAAAGGATTCTCAAAAAGCCATCAGCCAAAATCCGAACCAGCTCTACAAATCTTTCAAGCGCGAACTAAAAAAGCTCAATATGAACTTCCGCTTCCATGATCTTCGTCATTACGGAGCAACCTTCCTCCATGCCCAGGGCATTCCGGATAAATACATCATGCAGCGTGGAGGATGGAAAAACGCCTCCACTCTTCAAAAAATTTATACCCATACTCTCCCCGAAACAACCAAAGTTGCCACGGATGCCGTCACCCAAAAATTCACTTCACTTTTAAAATAGTTGCCACGAAAGTTGCCACAACCTCAAAAAAATGGCTTAATAAAGCCATCCGCTTCGGGTTCAAGTCCCGTCACTCAGACCAAAATCCCGCAATCGAAAGATTGCGGGATTTTTTTGTAATTATTTTTAACAAAAAGCGAAAAAGCGTGTTGCGTTTTTTTCGCTTTTTGCGTCTATATAATTGAAAGAGTTTTTTATATTATAAATGTATGCTATAATTATTATAATTCTTTCGCCACCCCACATAGAAAGGATTTTTAAATTTATGAAAAAGATACTTGCCATTATAATTGCCGCCATTCTTGCTTTCGGTTTTTCCGGCTGTGAAAAAGAGCCGCCTTCCGTTTATCTTTTCGGTGAATCACACGGCGCGGAAATAATCACTCTCAAAGAATACGAACTCTGGCACGATTATTACCACAACGAGGGAATGCGTCACCTTTTTATAGAAGATTCCTATGCGGGTGCGCAGTTCCTCAATATATGGATGCAGTCCGAAGATAACACAATTCTTGAACAGCTCCGCGGAGACACCAAAGGCAGTTCCGCTTATGCAGATGTCCACTGGGATTTTTACCGTCTTATAAAAGAAAACTGTCCCGAAACGGTTTTCCATGGAACCGACATCGGTCATCAGTATGACACCACCTGTACGCGGTATCTTGAATACCTTGAAGAAAACGGAATGAAGGATTCCGAAGAATACAGACTCGCCCTTGAAAATCTTGAGGACGGAAAATATTTTTATGATACCCTTGACCCGAACCTTGCGGACGGATATAAAGCCTGGGATTTCCGTGAAGAAAAGATGGCGGAAAACTTTATCCGCGAATTTGACAGCCTTGGCGGTGAAAGCGTTATGGGCATTTACGGCAGTTCCCACACTCCTCTTGACGGAATGAGCAATTACAACCGCAATCTTCCCTGCATGGCAAATATGATTCATCAGAATTACGGTGAAAGCGTAACCATGCTTTCAACTTTTGTTGAAGATCTAATTGATTCCCCCATCATTGTTGAAACCGTTTCCGTAAACGGAAAGGATTACGAGGCTTCTTATTACGGCAGCATCTATGTTGCAAACTATACCGATGATTATGAGTATTTCAACTTCTGGCGCCTCGAAAATGCCTATGAGGATTTCAAAGGCTATTCCAAAAGCAGCCGCAATATGACGATTTCCACCTTCCCTATGCCGGTTAAAGAAAACGAAATCCTTGTTATTGATTACATCAGCAAAACCGGTGAAACGGAGCGTACCGTTCATATAATCACTATCCGAAACGGAGAACCTCTTGCTAAAGAACTGGTTATCGAATAATCTAAAAGGAGTTTTATCTATGAAAAAGATTATCGTATATATCCTTCTTGCTTCAATATTGATAACAGGTTTTTCCGGCTGTAAAAAAGAGCCTCCGGTTATTCATCTTTACGGAGAATATAACCACGGAAGAGAAATATATTTCATGGAAGAATATAAACTTTGGTACGATTACTATCATAACGAAGGTATGCGCCACCTTTTCATAGAAGATTCCTATGCAGGAGCGCAGTTCCTCAATATCTGGATGCAATCCGAAGATGACACAATTCTTGATGAGCTTCGCAATGATTTGGTTGGCACTTTTGCATACGCGGAATCAAACTGGGAATTTTTCCGACTTATAAAAGAAAACTGCCCGGAAACTGTTTTTCACGGCAACGATGTCGGTCACCAATATAAAACCATCGGGGCGCGTTATCTTGAATACCTCGAGGATACTGGAATGAAAAATTCCGAAGAATACAAAATCGCTTTGGAAAACATCGAACAGGGAAGAATTTATTATGAAGTATATAACCAAATAGAATCGGGCCGTTATTCCGACGATTATAACTATCGCGAAGAAAAAATGGCGGAAAATTTTATCCGTGAATTTGACAGTCTTAAAGGCGAAAGCGTTATGGGAATATATGGCGGTTCCCATTCATATATTGACGGAGTGAATACTGCCACCGATAATACCTCACCCTGCATGGCGAACATGATACACCAGCATTACGGCGATACGGTCACTATGCATTCCACTCAAATAAATGAACTCATCGACTCCCCTATTCATATTGAAACCATTTCCGTGAACGGAAATGATTATGAGGCTTCTTATTACGGAAGCTGTTATGTTGCAACCATGTATGAAAAATATGAGTATTTCTATTTCTGGCGCCTTGAAAACGCTTATGAGGATTTCAAGGATTTTTCAAAAAACACAAACAACTG
>JAFUJP010000116.1 GCA_017473745.1 Oscillospiraceae bacterium | reverse complement strand
TTGGCGAACCGTTACAGCCGAGCCGTCGTGGTACGATGAAAACCGTTGCCGGCTCCGAACGGCGACGGTCCAAACCTCCTCGGAGGAGGAGGGGGACCGTCGAAGACGGTGGAGGAGGGATTTTGCACGAGCAAAGAAATGGGGTAAATATTACATTTGCCGATATTCGCAGACACGACAGGGTTTCCACCCTTCCGTCACCTGCGGTGACACCTCCCCTAATAGGGGAGGCAAACGCTCCGCGTTCCCTACAATAAAATTGCGATTTTTGAAAACAATTTTGCGCAAATATAATTTTCCATTGTCAATTTTCAATTATCAATTAAAATGAATCCACCGATAAAGGGATGCTAAATTGAAAAAAGGCGAAACGGAATTCTCCGTTTCGCCTTTTTTGATGTTATTATGTCGAAAATATGATGTTTTTATGTTGTCTGTCAGTCTATTTTGATTATTCTTCCTTCTTTTCTGGGCTTTTCTGCGGGAACTTCGGCTTCGTATCCGAGGATGCAGTTTCCGATTCCGACAAGATTATCCGGAAGGCCCCATTTTTCAAGAAGAGCCTTGCCTTCGGGAAGTTCGAAGACCTGTTTTGCCCGGTGGATCCAGCAGGAGCCGAGACCGAGGGCATGGGCGGCGTTCATAAGGTTGCCCATAACAAGGCTTCCGTCCTCAACAAAAGTGGGATCCGGCGCGGCAAGAACGACCACAACGCAGGGCGCACCATAGAAAGGGTCGTTTTGGCTGTTCATAATGCCGGCATTGAGCTTTGAAAGCAGGTCGCGGGTTTCTCTATCGCGTACCGCAACAAGATAAGTGCTCTGGCGGTTCATTCCGCTGGCGGCAAAGGTTCCTGCGCGCAAAATCGCATCAAGATCACAGTCTTTTATCTGTTCTTCTGTGTAATTGCGGCAGCTTCTTCTGGTTTCAAGATTTTCGAGAACGGGGTTCATGGCGGTGCCTCCTTTTTCATTTTCGGTTTTCGCGAAAACTTCGCGTGTTATGGCTCGGATTGTCATAGGAACACTTCTTTCCGTCCGGAATAATAGTATTATAGCACCCGATTGAGAAGAAAAAAACACCTCCGAAAAAATTTCGAAGGTGTTTTTGTAAAAAAATCAGCTTCTGAGCTCTGCGCCGATGTTGGCGAGTTCTTTAAGGACTTTGTTGACTGCGCGGTCGCATTCCTCAACGGTGAGGGTGTGGTCCGCGGCACGGAGGGTCATGGTGTATGCAACGCTCTTTTTGCCTTCGGCAATGGAAGCACCCTTATAAACGTCGAAAAGCTCGACTTTTTCAAGAAGCTTGCCTGCGCCGGCGCGGATTGCTTTTTCGAGAGCGGCGGCCGGAAGCTCGTCGTCGCAGATGATTGCAAGGTCGCGGGTGGAAGCGGGGAATTTCGGGGTGGGTTTGAATTTCTTTTCGACAATGCGTGCGTCGAAGATATAGGCGATATCAAGGGTCGCAACGTATGCGCGGGTGCCGATGCCGTAGTTTTCAAGAACGGCAGGTGCGATTTCGCCGATCACGCCGATGTTTTTGCCGCCGATGGAGATATCCGCGCATCTTCCGCAGTGGAAGGTGGGATTTTCTTTGTTGGCAGTGAATTCAACACCGTAAACGCCGAGTTTATCGAGAGCTTCGAGAATGATTCCCTTCATGGCGAAGAAATCCTCTTTATCGCCGTAGGAACCGACCACTGCAACGCCTCTTTCTTCCGGAAGGATCTCTGCGGATTCTTTGGGAAGATAGATGGTGCCGAGTTCGAAGAAGCGGCCCGCAACGTTGCGGTTGTTATAGTTTCTTGCGATGACTTCGAGCATGGAGGGAACGCAGGTGGTTCTCATAACGGAAGTATCCTCGCCGAGGGGATTTGTGATAACAACGCTTCTGCGAAGGCCGGAATCTTCGGGAAGGGCAATTTTATCGTAATATTTGGGGCTGATGAAGCTGTAAGTCTGTACTTCATAGCAGCCGTTTGCCATAAGAAGGCGGGAAAGCTTTTTCTCGAACTGCTGGCGGAGAGTGAGAGCACCCTGGGAAGCGCCTTTTACTGCGGTGTTCGGGATAACGTCATAGCCGTAGAAACGAGCGATTTCCTCTGCGATATCGGCTTTGTGGCGGGTGTCGCCGACGCGGAAGGAAGGAACGGTGATGGTGTTTCCTTCAACCTTATAGCCGATTTTTTCGAGGATCCCGACCATTTTATCTGCGGAAAGCTCGATTCCGAGGAAGCGGTTGATCCAGTCGGGGCAGAATTCGATGGTATAGGGTTCATCGCCTTCGTTGTCGATGTCGATGTATCCGCCGATGACTTCGCCTGCGCCGAGCATTTCAACAAGCTGGCAGGCTCTTTCGATAGCGGGCATGCACATTCTGGAATCAAGGTTTTTCTCGAAACGGCCGGAAGATTCGGTTCTCATGCCGAGTTTTTTTGCGGTGGTTCTTACGGAAGAACCGAGGAAGGAAGCGGATTCAAAAACAACCATGTTGGTGTCGTCCTGGATTCCGCTGTATTCGCCGCCCATAACGCCCGCTACGCAGGAAGGTTTTTCGGCGTCGCAGATGCAGAGCATTTCGGGGGAAAGCTTTCTGTCAACGCCGTCGAGGGTCATGATGCTTTCGCCTTCTTCGGCGTTTCTTACGACGATTTTGTTGCCTTTGAGGTATTTATAGTCGAATGCGTGCATGGGCTGGCCGTATTCGAGCATGACATAGTTGGTGATATCAACAAGGTTGTTGATGGGGCGAACGCCGCTTGCGCGGAGTCTTTCTCTCATCCATCTGGGGGAGGGAGCGATTTTGATGTTTTTAATCATTCTTGCAACGTAGCGGCGGCAAAGGGTGGGGTTCTTTACTTCGACGGAAAGAAGCTCGTTGATATCGCCGGTTTCGTTTTCGATTTTTACTTCGGGAAGATGAAGCTCTTTGCCGAAAGTTGCGGCGGCTTCTCTTGCAAGGCCGAGAACGGAAAGGCAGTCCGGGCGGTTGGAAGTGATCTCGAATTCAACGGTGGTGTCGTTAAGGCCGAGAGCTTCGCGGATATCGTCGCCGGGTTTGCAATCCTCTTTGATATCCATAATGCCGTCTTCGATGGCATAGGGGAAATCGTGAACGGTGACGCCGAGTTCCGAAACGGAGCACATCATTCCGTTGGAAACAACGCCGCGGAGTTTGCCCTTTTTGATTTTGATGCCGTTCGCAAGGGTGGAGTTATCGAGAGCGGCGGGAACCATCATGCCCTCATAAACGTTGGTTGCGGCAGTTACTATCTGGATGGGTTCCTCTTTGCCGATATCGATCTGGCAGATCTGGAGTTTATCGGCATCGGGGTGTTTTTCGATTTTAAGAATTTTACCAACAACACAGTTGGTGATATAGTCGGCTTCGGTGTTATAGCATTCGACCTTGGAGCCGGACATGGTCATAGCGTCGCAGAACTGTTTTGGGGTTACACCGGTATCAACGTAGTCAGCGAGCCATCTGAGAGATAAATCCATTATTTTACCTTCTTTTTCATTTTTTTTACCTCCCTTGTCAAAGGGAGGTGGCATCGGAGCGCAAGCGACGATGACGGAGGGATTCTTTTAATATTTATCAGAAATTATTGTGAATCCCCTCGCCACTTCGTGGCCCTCTCCCCTTTAACAAGGGGCGTTTTATTTGTTCCCGCCGGGGATATATTTTCTTACGGTGGTGGGGATTTCTTCAACGGGGATGATTTCCGGTTCCGGGTCGGGACCGATTTCGCCGTTTATGGCTTCTTCTATGGTTGCGCAAAGGGTAAGCCCGTCAACCGCAAGGCTCTGATAAACGGTCGGAAGAATAAGGTTTGCCTGATAGGCAAGTTTGAAAAGATAAGTGATATTTTCGGCCTGGCTTTTTGCTTCGGGATAATCTTCTTCCTTTATGGCTTTCGCAAGCTTTGCGCTTCTGTCGCGAAGTTCGATTGAATAATCGCGCTCCTGAAGATCGAAGAAAAGTTTGCGGTAAATATTAAGAGTTCTTGCCTGAAAACGGAGAGTAAGGTCGGAAAGTTCTTTCTTGCTGGTCATTTTCAAACTCCTCTCTCAATTAAAACTGGTCAAGGAAACGAAGGTCGTTTTCATAAAGAAGGCGAAGGTCGTTGATGGCGAATCTTCTCATAACGATACGCTCGAGACCGATGCCGAAAGCGAAGCCGCTGTATTCCTCGGGGTCGATGTTGCAGTTGGAAAGGACTTTGGGGTGAACCATGCCGCAGCCGAGGATTTCGATCCAGCCTTCGTTTTTGCACATGGGGCAGCCTTCGCCGTGGCAGTTGAAGCACTGGATATCCATTTCGGCGGAAGGTTCGGTGAAGGGGAAGTGATGCGGGCGGAAGCGGACTACGGAATCTTCGCCGTAAAGGCGCTTGATGAAGATTTCGAGGGTGCCCTTGAGGTCGGCCATGGTGATGCCTTTGTCAACGACAAGACCTTCGATCTGATGGAAGAGCGGGGAATGGGTTGCGTCAACTGCGTCGGAACGGTAAACTCTTCCGGGTGCGATGATGCGGATCGGAGGTTTCTGTTTTTCCATTACGCGGACCTGTACGGGAGAGGTCTGGGTACGGAGAAGGACATTCTCGGTGATATAGAAAGTATCCTGGGTATCCCTTGCGGGGTGATCTTTCGGAAGGTTGAGGGCTTCGAAGTTATAATAATCGGTTTCAACTTCGGGGCCTTCGGCGATGGAAAAGCCCATGCCGAGGAAGATATCTTCAACTTCGTTGAGAACGATGTTGAGCGGGTGTTCCTTGCCGGTGGGGCAGGAAGTTCCCGGAAGGGTTACGTCAATGGTTTCGGAAGCGAGCTTCTTTTCAAGAAGATGCTGATGGATATGCTCGGCTGCTTCGGTAATGTCGTTTTCGATTTCGGCGCGGACCTGGTTTGCAAGCTGGCCGATAACGGGGCGTTCTTCCGCAGAAAGCTTGCCCATCTGTTTAAGAATGGCGGTGAGCTCGCCTTTTTTGCCGAGATAGCGGATACGAAGGTCTTCAAGAGCTTTGGGGTCTTCGCAAAGCTCAAGAGCCTTTTTTGCTTCAAGGCGGATCTGTTCAAGCTGCTCTTTCAAATTTTTTCAACTCCATTTTTAATGATTTCGTTTTGTTTATGAGTTTCTGCCTTGTTGTTATTGCGAAAAAAGGGCAAAAAAAATCCCCGCCCCAAGCCGCAATATGGGACGAAGACTCATAAACAATAATTCTCCGCGGTACCACCCGCATTCCCGATGAAAACACCGGGCACTTAATAAAGCGTATAACGGCGCCGCCCGTTTCTGCCTAATCGAAAAACTTTCAGCAGAACCGCTCTCGGGTGAACTTCAGAAAAATTTTATCCGCAGGAAGGCTTTCAGCCGGTGACCTTCCCTCTCTTTTCGGAAAAATAATTCCTACTCTCCCGGTCAATGCGTTATAAATATTAACAACAAAAGAGATAATAACATAATTAAAAACAATTTTCAAGCCCTTTTTCGATTGAAAATTGCGGATGTGGTGATATAATAAGGACAAACGTGAATTTATTGTAGGGCGGGGGCTTGCTCCCGCCGATAAAAGCAGAAGGGATTTTTAATGCGGAGCTTCGCAAATACAAGTTGAATCCCCTCGCCACCGCCATACGGCGATGTGGCCCTCTCCCCTTTGGCAAGGGGCGCAAAAAGGAGGTATCTCCATGAAAATTCTTACAGTTGAACAGATGAAAGCCGAAGAACGCCTTTCGGACGAAATGGGCGTTACCTATCAGCGGCTTATGGAAAATGCCGGCTGTGCCGCCGCCGCTTTCATAAGAAAAACCCTTTCAAACGTTGCCGGCCGCAATTTTATGATTTTCTGCGGAAGCGGAAATAACGGCGGCGACGGTTTCGTTGTTGCAAGAAAGCTTTTTGAAGAAAAAGCAAACGTAATCGTGGTTCTATGCGGCGGAATGCCCCGAAGCGACGAGGCAAAATATATGTATAACTGCCTTATTCAGGCGGGCACAACCATGCTTGATTTCGATATGGACCGCAGAAAGGTCGATACTTTTCTCGAAGGTGCGGATATCATAATCGACGCGCTTTTCGGAACGGGCTTCGCAGGGGAATTCCGCGCGCCTTATGATGAAATTGCCGAAATGATAAATTCCGCCCTTGCGGTAAGGATATCGCTCGATATTCCGAGCGGGGTCAGCGCCGAAACGGGCGTTGCGGCAAAAGGTTCCGTAAAAGCGAATTTCACAGTTGCGTTTGAAGCGGCAAAGCCCGGGCATATTCTTCTTCCGGGAAAAGAATTCTGCGGAAAAACCGAAATCGTTGATATAGGAATCCCGCATGAAGTGCGCGCGCAGATTGAACAGAACTGTTTTGCCGCCGGCGGGGATATGGTCTTTTCTTCCATACGCAAAAGGCCGCGTTTCAGCAACAAAGGCACATACGGAAAACTTCTTTGCATAACCGGTTCGGCGAATTTCCCCGGGGCGGCGGCGCTTTCAGCTATGGGGGCGCTGCGCGCAGGTGCGGGCATAACCACCGTTGCCACCACCGAAAAAGTCGTTTCGATGATAGTGCCGAGGATCCCGGAAGCAACGTTTCTTCCTCTTCCCGAAAACGAGGACGGAACCATCTCCGCAGAGGCAAAAGAAAAGCTTCTTCCGGCGCTGGAAAAAGCCGACGCGGTGCTTATGGGCTGCGGCCTCGGAAGAGGAAAGGACATTGCGGAGCTTGTTGAATTCGTGCTCGAAAACGCGGGCTGTACGGTTGTTCTTGATGCGGACGGCATCAACTGCATTGCAGAAAAACCGGAGGTTCTGAAAAAAGCAAAAGAAATCCCGATAATTACCCCTCACATGGGGGAAATGGCGAGATTACGCGGAATTTCTATTGCAGAAACCGTTGAGAAGCGCATAGAAACCGCCTCCGAAACGGCGAAAAAATACGGATGCATCGTTGTGCTGAAAGATGCAACAACGGTTGTTGCCGAACCGAACGGGGATATATATTTCAACACGACCGGCAACCCCGGCCTTTCAAAAGGCGGCAGCGGAGACTGCCTTGCGGGGATCATAGCCTCCTTTGCGGCACAGGGATTTATCGAAACGGCCTGTGCTGTATGCGGAGTTTATCTCCACGGCCTTGCGGCGGACAGAGCCGCAAAGGAACTTTCGGAATACGGGATGCTCCCGAGCGACATCCCGACCTATCTTTGCAGGATTTTTGCAGAAAAGGGACTTTGATGAATAAAAACCTCCCGAAACGGATATAAATGGATATCCGGGAAAGGGAGGTTTTTCTATGAGGAAATTGATTGTTATATTCGTGCTCATTCTTTCGCTCTGCGGATGCTCAAACGCCGCCGCGGCAACTCCGCAGGAGGTTGCGGCTGCTTTTCGGAAGGATTTTTCCGCAAAGGCAACGGCGGTTTTCGGTGATAACGAAACGGGTATGAGCATCAGCAAAAACGGCATGAGCATCAGCATTTTGCTTGATTCACCGGCGGAGCTTGCGGGAATGGGAATTGAACTTTTTGATGAGCACGCAAAGGTCACATATCAGGGAATGGAACAAGAAATAGATACCGATTCTCTTCCCGGCGGAACGCCTTTTTTGCTTTTGGAAGAGCTTTTTAACGAACTGGCGAACGCCGACGAATTTGCCCTTAGCACCGAGGACGGGAACCTTGTTGCAAAGAATGACGATTTTACCGCGGTGCTTTCTTCCGAAGATTTATCCCTTATAAGCGCAGCTTTTCAGCGCTATGCAACGGAATTTTCATTCTCGGATTGGGCTTTCGGCGAAGCGGGATAAAAAATTTTTGAGAAAATTTTAAAAAAGTCTTGCAATTTTGTTTTTGATATGATATCATATCCCTTGCTCGAGTTATGGACGGTTAGCTCAGCTGGTAGAGCTTCCGCTTGACGTGCGGAAGGTCACAGGTTCGAGTCCTGTACCGTCCACCATAAAAACAAAAGGCACGCGAAAGCGTGCCTTTTGTTTTTTTATATTGAAATTTCAAGGACGAGAACAGCGTTCGATTAAAAACTCCCGCCGGATTTCCGGCGGGAGTTTTTTGGAGTCGATATTCCTATGATTTCTCGGGCATATGATATCTGCATTTGCAATTTGCAGATTATTGCCGTTTTAGCGGAACGCCGAGGACGGCGTTCCCTACGGTTTGCAGATTATCGCATTTTCAGTGTAGGGCGGGGGCTCGCCCCCGCCGTAA
>JAFUJP010000115.1 GCA_017473745.1 Oscillospiraceae bacterium | reverse complement strand
GGCAAGCGCTCCGCGTTCTTGGTTATGTGCCCTCTTGCGGCGCCAAAAACATCTTGCTTCATCGCCCACAGGGCGCGCTTCGCCGTCTTTGCTCTCTGGGAAGGCTACCCTCCGGGAATCCTTTTTGACGGGCGCACACATAGGTGCGCCCCTACATTCACGTTTTGCACCGCGGTGCGTAAACAATAATTTACGTTTATAAAAAGGCAAAAAAATAACTCCGCGAAACGGCGATCCGTTTGCGAAGTTCATCTATATGAAAGCTCCATACAATAGCAAAAAGCCGCTTGATATAGCGGCTTGATGGAGCTGATAATCAGATTCGAACTGATGACCTCTTCCTTACCAAGGAAGTGCTCTGCCTACTGAGCTACATCAGCAAAGTGGCGACCCGGAAGGGGCTCGAACCCTCGACCTCTAGCGTGACAGGCTAGCGTTCTAACCAGCTGAACTACCGGGCCACAATGACCTTGTGGGGTCAACGTTGATTATTATACACGAGCGGGGGCAAAATGTCAACACTTTTTTTAAAATTTTTTCAAAAAAATTTCTAAGGTCTGAAAAACGGCTAAAATATGCGGTTTTCAGCAGTTTTGAGTTTATCAGAACATACCCATGGGGTCATATCCCACCGGGGGATTTTTTATTCTTCCGATGCAAATGTCACCCGAAACACCGGTTATGACAACTTCCTGAACGGTGCAGAGAAGGGATTTTACCGCCGGAATGACAACCGGGGTGTAGTTCATGGTGTATCCCTGCATCATTCCGTCCTTTATTTCGGATTCGATAAGAACGGATTCGGTTTTGCCGATCTGTTCCTCAAGGAATTTTTGGCGGACTGCTTCGGCGCGCTGTGCCATTTTTGCGGCGCGCTCGGTCTTTACCGCGTTGGGAACCTGGTCGGGCATATCGGCGGCATCGGTGCCGGTTCTTCTGGAATAGGGGAAGATATGCACCTTTGCAAAACCCATTTCTTCAATAAAGCGGCAGCTTTCTTCAAAATCCTCATCGGTTTCACCGGGGAAGCCGACTATCACGTCGGTGGTAAGGCTGCCTTCCGGGAAGAATTCGCGGATGTTCTTCACGACCTCGCGATACATATCGGTGTTGTATCTGCGGCGCATTCTGTTAAGGGTGCGGTCACAGCCGCTTTGGAGCGAAAGATGGAACTGGGGGCAGAAATTCGGGAGCTTTGAAAGGCGCTCGGTATCTTCGCGGGTAAGAAGCTCCGGTTCAAGGGAGCTGAGGCGCACCCTCGGCATGATTTCGCAGGAAAGCTCCACAGCGTTTATAAGGCCGAGCCCAAGGTCACGGCCGTAAAAGGGAAGGTTGATCCCTGCAAGAACGACCTCGTTATAGCCCTTTGCAAGAAGGGTTTCGAGCTCGCGTTCGATGTCTTTGAGGGGCTTCGAACGAACGTGACCCCTTGCTTTCGGAATGATGCAGTAGGAACAGCGGTTGTCACAGCCGTCCTGAATCTTTACAAAAGCACGGGTGCGGTCGAGCATGCCGTCCGCCTGCATAGGCTCAAATTCCTCGAAGGTTTCGTGGGGGGTGATGTGAACGACGCGCTTTCCGTCAAGAGCATCAAGAACCGCCGGAAGCACCTGGCTTCTGTCGGCAGAGCCGGTGATGACGTCCGCTTCGAGAAGGGCGGAAGCCTCGCCCGGGAAAGCCTGGGGATAGCATCCGGTAAGGGCTATTACGGCGCCCGGATTTTTGCGGCGGAAATGGCGCAACATCTGGCGGGATTTTTTATCGCCGGTGCCGGTGACGGTGCAGGAGTTGATTACATAAACATCTGCGCCGCTTTCGGGATCGACTATTTCAAAGCCGGCTTTGCTGAAAGCCTGCTCCATTATTTGAGTTTCGTACTGGTTGACCTTGCATCCAAGGGTGAAAAACGCAGCCTTCATAAGGAACCTCCTTAACGGGATTTGACTAAATAATTATTATACAATATTTAAGAGAGTTTTACAAGAAAAAAGCTTTATATCGGTAAATCTCACCGTAGGGGTGGATATCATCCGCCCACTTTCACATAAAACCGCCGTTCCGTTGTCGGGAACGTCGTCCCCGCCGGTCCGTTTCGCGAAGCGCTTGCCTCCCCTAACAGGGGAGGTGGCAAAACCGAAGGTTTTGACGGAGGGGTTTACCGTAGGGAACGGTATCTATCTGTGTTGAAAAACAATAATCGTAATGCTATAATGTAAACAGACCGATAAGCGATAATTTGGTGAGGTAATCTTATGGCAGATAATTTATTTAACGAAGACCTTTATTATATCAAAGGAGAAAACATTGAACTTCGTTTGATAGATACATACGAAGGTGAAGATGGTGAATTGCCATTCTATTGGTGGGATATTATCCTAAAACCGAATAATGTTGCTGTCGGAAAAATTAGTTTTAGGATTGGGCACAACTATCATTCCTATTACAATGGCAACATTGGCTATGAGGTTGATGAGGAATATAGGGGCAATCATTATGCGTTGTTGGCATGTCAACTGGTGCTGAAGGTCGCACGATATCATAAAATGGAAAAGATTTTTTTAACGTGCGATTACGATAATGTGGCATCCTATAAAACAATTGAAAAACTTGGAGCAAAATTGGTAGAAGAAGTATTGCCGCCCAAAGATTATATATTTTACTACGAAGGGATTGGAATTCATCGAATATATGAATTGAGAACAGACTAACCGATTCCAATATGTCAAACAAAACAAAAAGACCCGCTTGCGGGTCTTTTTGTTTTTCGGCGATGCACTTTTTAAAATCAACTAAAATCAATCATTGGTTGTAAAAACAACAACGAATTGATAATGGTTTTATTGCATGAAAATGATATAATATAAGCACACCGGTGAATTTACAATTCAAGGAGAAACTTATATGCAGCTTGATTTAGGAAGCAACATTCGACAGCTTCGCCGAAAAAATAAAAGAACCCAGGAAGCTCTTGCGGAAGCGCTTGGAGTTACATCCCAGGCTGTTTCCCGCTGGGAATCGGGCGGAAGCTACCCCGATATGAATCTCATTCCTTCCATCGCAAATTATTTCGGAATTTCCATCGACGAACTGTTCGGCTACACAAACAAAAGAACCGAAAGAATAGACGAATTGGTTGCTTTAATCTACGATATGAAGCGTCAGAACAATGGTTTGGATTATAATATAAACGAGTGTATTTCTACTGCAAGGAATGCATTGCTGGAATTCCCCGGAAACGAAAAGCTTATGCTTGCTCTGGCTTCTGTTCTATATACCGCAGGGGGTGTGCGCTATGGCGAATGCCACTTGGTTGATGAAGAAGGATACGGGGTATATGATACCGAAAAACACAGAACTTATGAGGAATGGCGCGAAGCAGTTCCGCTTTATGAAAAAGCTCTGGAATCTTTGCCCAATGGCGCGTTGCGCAACCGTGCGGTGGATGAGCTTTCACAGCTCTATCTCAATCTGGGAGAATATGAAAAGGGGATGGCTTTGGCGGATTCAGCACCTGATATGTGGAACAGCAGGGAATTTCTGCGCGCCTATGCCTGCAGTGGAAAGCAATTTGTAAAAGCTCACAGCGAAACACTTTTGGAAACGATCAGAGCTTCTGCAGTATTTATAGTAAACATCACTACCGGCGATCAGCAGCATTTGTCCGCAAAGGAAAAGGCGGATAATATAGCAAGTGCCATCGGGTTGTTTGCTCTTGTTTGTCCGGATGGAAATTACGGCTGCCATCACGGATATATTGCCAGTTTGGAAATGTTGCATTCGTTGTACCTTTGGCTGGATGGCCAAAAGGATGCAGCCTTTGCCGCATTGGAAAGGGCAAGAGAAAACGGTATGAAACTTATTCGGATTTGCGAGGATGGTACGGCGCATTATACCGCTCCGCTGGTTCGGCTTGCGGAAGAAAAAGCGTATTGCAATGCAGATGAGGCGCGTCAGGATTACAGGACTATGCCGGAAGATTGGCCCTGGTGGAGCGTTCCGGAAGCGGAACAGGTCAAAGCGGAGATGCAGGCCGATCCAAGATGGGATGTTTGGGCTGCTAAAACTCAATTGTAAATAAAGCAACAGCGGCGTCAGTTTCTTTTAGCGGAAACAGACGCCGTTGTTGCTTGCGGCTATAAAATTAAGGCTCCGTTTTTTACAAAAAAAGAACGCCCCGTCAAGGCGTTCATCAGATCATTGAGGAAAGCGCGAACAGAAAAACAAGCGCCGCGCCAAGGGAAATAAGCCTTCTTTTTATCATTCTGATATACATAATTATTCTCCTTTCATTTGACATATCCCCGAAGTTGAGATATATTTAATTCATAAAACTTTTCAAAGGAGCGGAAAAATATGCCCTGTGAAAAATGTCATCTTCTTTTTGAAAAATCAATGCCCTTCTGGAAAAATCTTTCCGAAGCGGATAAAATCGATCTTATGAACGGCGCCGGCTGCGCCGAATTCAAAAAAGGCTCGAATATTCATAACGGAACGGTCTGCACCGGAATTATCTTTGTGAAAACCGGCTGCCTTCGGGTATATATCCTTTCGGAAGAGGGGAAGGAAATAACCCTTTACCGCGTTTACGCCGGGGATATGTGCGTTCTTTCGGCTTCGTGCATTCTTGATTCCATAAACTTTGACGTTTATGTCGATGCGGAAGAGGATAGCCGCTGCTGCATTTTAAGCCCGGGTTCTTTCATGCGCGTTTCGGAAAGAAATCCGGAAATGAAGGTTTTCCTTCTTGAAAAAACGGTAAGCCGCTTTTCCGACGTTATGTGGGTTATGCAGCAGATACTTTTTATGAGCTTTGATAAGCGCCTTGCCATTTTTCTGATTTCTGAAGCTGAAAAGGGCAAAAGCCCCGAGATAAAGCTGACACATGAACAGATCGCCAAATATATGGGCTCCGCAAGGGAGGTCGTCTCGCGGATGCTCAAATATTTTTCATCCGAAGGTTATGTCGAGCTTTCAAGGGGCGGGCTAACAATAACTGATTTTGAAGCGATCAAAAGATTAACTCTTTGAAAATTCGACTATTCTTTCCTTCGGGCGAAAACCTATCATGGTGCTGACTGCTTCGCCGTTTTTGAAAAGCACAAGAGCGGGTATGCTCATAATGCCGTATTGATTTGCAAGTTCCTTTTCGTCATCGACGTTGACTTTGCCGAAAGAAACTCCGTCGAGTTCGCCGGCAACTTCATCAACAACGGGTGAAAGCATTCTGCAGGGTCCGCACCAGGGTGCCCAGAAATCCACCACGACGGAACCTTCGCTTTTAAGCACGTTTTCTTCAAAATTTTCTTTATTCAAAACTTTAACAGACATTTTATCGATCCTTTCGGTTTTTGTTTTCTTTGATGAATTCATTATAGCCGAAAGGATTTTCTTTTTCAGTGACTTTGTCACAGAAATGATAAATTATTGTTTATATGCATTTAAAGCCTTCCCCTTGAGGGGAAGGTGGCATCGCGGAGCGATGACGGATGAGGTGTTCTTCCAACAGCCGTCGTTCTGTATAACAAACGGCGGGAGCGAGCTCCCGCCCTACACTAAATTGACAAATCCTGCAAGCTTGTTGCGTTATTGAAAACGTCGTAGGGGCGCACCTATGTGTGCGCCCGTTAAAAAGGGATTCCCGAAGGGCAGCCTTCCCAGAGGGCAAAGACGGCGAAGCGCGCCCTGTGGGCGATACAGCGAGCCGGATTTGGCGCAGGC
>JAFUJP010000114.1 GCA_017473745.1 Oscillospiraceae bacterium | reverse complement strand
GCCCCTGCGGGCCGGTTGCGCCCGCTTCACCTGCGGGACCCTGAGGACCGGCAGGTCCGGTAAGTCCGATAGGCCCCTGCGGACCGGTTGCACCGGTTTCACCTGCGGGACCCTGTGGACCGGCAGGTCCGGTAAGTCCGATAGGCCCCTGCGGTCCGGTTGCGCCCGCTTCACCTGCGGGACCCTGGGGACCAGCAGGTCCAGTAAGTCCGATGGGCCCCTGCGGGCCGGCTGCGCCCGTTTCACCGGCAGGACCCTGAGGACCGGCAGGTCCGGTAAGACCAATGGGCCCCTGCGGGCCGGTTGCACCGGTTTCACCCGCAGGACCCTGGGGACCTTGTGGTCCTTGGATTCCTTGAGGACCCTGAATGCCGGCAATACCCTGGGGACCTTCGGGGCCGACTGCGCCGGGAATGCCTTGCGGTCCTCTTGGACCGATAGGGCCCTGGGGTCCGGCAGAACCATTTCCGCCGGAAGATGGGCTGCAGTTGCATCCATATGGCATTGCATATGGTCTGTATCGATTGAAGCCGGCAGAAATTTCTTCCGGTTGAGATTCGGAACAATTATATCTGTTCATAAAAAGCCTCCTTTTTTATTTGTATTACATGATATGTCAAAGCTTAAAAATGCGACTGTAATATAAAATAACATAGGCTTTACTTAAAAACTGATATTGACACGAGCGGAATAATGATATATTTTATATTTATAATGAAAATGTAGGAGGACTCTTATGAACAGAGAAAATAAGAGAAAATCTTTTGAGAAAGGTTATTATAAAACCCATGCATGCAACGAGACTTTTGTATGCAAAAACTGCGGAAGAGAAGTTATACCCGAAGGCGCAGGAAGCGACCACCGCAACCATTGCCCGAACTGCCTTTGCAGTGTTCATCTTGACAATGAACCCGGCGACCGCGAAGCGGATTGCGGCGGTCTTATGGAACCTATCGCAGTTTGGGTTCGCAAAAACGGTGAATGGGCTATCGTTCACCGCTGCCGTATATGCGGAGCGATGAGTTCAAACCGTATTGCCGGTGATGATAACCCTATGAAACTTATGTCCATCGCAATGAAACCCCTTGCGAATCCGCCTTTCCCCATTGAGCGTATTGAAGAACTTACAAAAATGATGGGCGGGGAAGGAAGCCTTGAATAATTTAAAGCCTTCCCTTTGAGGGGAAGGCGGCATCTTGAAGCGATGACGGATGAGGTGCAGCCGCAAAGCGGCGTTACATAAACCAAAAAAACAGCCTGCATTCGGGCGGGGTTCATAAAACAGTAAAAGCCAAGCTGCAAAGTGCAGCTTGGCTTTTATCGTTGTTCGCACTACATGGCAGAATGCTATGTATAGAAGTGCGCCATTATTGTTCGATTACCAATTGGAATCTGTCTCTCTGACAGACTGAAATTTCAGAGTCATTTCTCATGCCTATTATCCTAATGGCAATTGCTTAATTGCCAAGCAAATGAAACAGTAGTCCAATCAAGAAACATACCACGGTCGTAACAATTGCAGCTACAATCACTTTCAGTACATTTTGATATGGTCGTTTTCCGATTTCTCGTTGCTTCTGTATTTCGTCCAATTTTTTTCCTTCTGAAAAGGCTACAATCTCTTTGTAAGTCTGAATATCGTTGTCCTTCTTCAGCTTTTCCACTTTCAAAGACCAGTACATCGTAATTGCAAAAAGAATTCCAAACGGAATAAATGCAAGCTGTTCTAACCAAAAGAACAATGGGACTGCCGATAAAATCATGATTACAAAATGCAGGCTAAAAATGTTACCATAGTAATTGAATTTCTTAATTTCTTGTTCATCGATTTTTTCTTTCATAATTTCAATATCTCCTTTGATCAAATTATCAATGGAGGTTTGGAATACTTCACTCAAAAGAACCAAGCTATTGACATCTGGATAACTTTTCTCATTCTCCCAATTTGAAATAGTTTATCGAGACACATATATGCGGTCCGCTAATTGCTCTTGTGAAATTTGCAGTTCTGAACGATATTTTTTAATTTGATTTCCGAGTTCCATTCAATACACCTCCTTGCACTTGTATCTTAATCAAAAACAGATATTAGTGCTATCAAAAGGCTTTGACAAAGGGCTTTTTATCCCTGTCAAAATCTTTTGACACACAATTGTAGTCAAAAGAGCGTAAAATTCAAGTTTATTTAACTGTCTATATGCTATCATTATCTGGTCGAATATACAAGAACAGGCACAGCAGATCAAACTGCTGTACCTGTTAACTGTCTTATGAGTACCGCCCTTTTGCAGGCTGTTTTTTTGGTATCGTTTTATTACGAATAAACGGGTTTTTCGAGGTGGAATCCGTTATATTTCTTATAGAATTTCCACATATGAAGCATAAGCATTGCTTCGCAGTAAAGGTCAATAAGAAGGAAGATATAGGAAGGAATTCCGTGGATCCCCATGGCGTGGGAGGTAAGCTCGATAGCCGTTGCGATAATGTCGATCCACATATGCGTGATAAAATGGTGGGACATATGGTGGTCGCTGGCTTCATTGGCATATTTGGCATAGTTTGTGCACATAAGATAAAGAAGCACACAGAATGCCGCCTTCGGCAAAAGAGCGATGAGATGATCAAGCTCGGACCACATCATGATGAAACTGGAAGTGGTGCAGACCATTGCGGTCATGATAGAAAGAGTGAAACCACCGGTTTCGCGGTGAAGAAGATAAAGCCCGCTTGTAATAAGAAGAAAGCCGAAGAAATCAAGAAGAGTTCCTACTTCGGCCCAAATAAGCTCAAGCGGAGCAAGCATAAGGCACATACCGACGATTATCGGAATGGTGCCTTTAAGTTTAAGCTGGTCTTTTTTCATAATATAAATAATCCCCCTAAAAAACTCTTTTGTTAAGAATTCAACAAAAGTGCCTATATATTATAACATTTAGCAAAATAAAAGCAACCTTTTTCGTTAAAAAAGTCGAAATGTATTATAAATAAGTAATATATTTATATTTGTAGGGGATAGGGCAGGATGTATTATATATTTTTTATAAGATTTATAATAAGCGCCGTTATCGTGCACAAAAGCGTTCCGCCTGTAAGCCATGCTCTTTCAACTTTTTTGCTGATCTATTTGATTTTCAGCACCTTTCGACTTGAATTATAGCGTTTTACGGCAAAATTTTACAGGACAAAAAACGAGATTGGAAAGCCGCTATTGAAAATAATGCGATTTTAGGCTATAATATATTGGTATTTTTACGAAAGGAGGGTTTTGCCGCATGATTATTGATATGAACGGAATTTCAAAAAGCTTTGGGGCAAAAACCGTCCTGACTGATATTGATTTGAAGATAGAGGATCACGACCGCATCGGCCTTATCGGCGAAAACGGTGCCGGAAAATCTACTCTTCTTAATATCATAATCGGTGATCTGGAATATGATACCGGAACCTTTGCAAAAGGAAGCGGAAAGAAAATCGGATTTCTTCGCCAGGACAGCGGTCTTTCCCTCGAGGGAACGATTATTTCAGAAATGCGTTCGGTTTTTGCGCCGGTGCTCAAGGCGGAGGAACGCATAAGTGAACTTGAGCACCGCATGGCTGCTCTTGAGCACGGTTCCGCGGAATATCAAAACCTTCTTGAAGAATATGAGCACGAAAAGAATTTCTTTGTTGCAAACGACGGATATAACGTTTCTGTAAAAATAAACACGATTTTGACGGGTATGGGATTCAGCACATTTGACCCGGAAACACCGGTTGAAAGACTTTCCGGCGGCGAAAGAACAAGGCTTGCCCTTGCAAAGCTTTTGCTTGAAGGGCCGGATCTTCTGATGCTGGACGAGCCTACCAACCATCTGGATTTTAAAACCCTGACATGGCTTGAGGATTATCTTACGTCCTATAAAGGCGCCATCCTTACCGTTTCGCATGACCGCTATTTCCTTGATAAAATAGTCAATATCGTATGCGAGGTTGAAAACAAGACCCTTATAAGATATAACGCCGGATATACGAAATATCTTGACCTTAAAGCTGCTCGCCTTGCAAGAATGCAGAAGGAATATGACCGCCAGATGCGCGAAATTGCGGAGCTGGAGGATTTTATTGCCCGAAACAAAGTCCGCGCTTCGACCACAAAAAGGGCGCAGGCGCGCGAAAAAGAAATCGAGCACATGGAGATAAAAGAACGCCCGACCCCGCCGCCGAAGCCGCCGAAATTCCGTTTCGGATACGAGCGCGAACCTGTAAAAGATGTGCTTTTTGTAAAAAATCTCAGGCTTGAAGTGGGGGAAGGAAGAGAACGCAAGCTTCTTAACCCTTCTGTTGATCTTGAAGTTCGCCGTGGCGAAAAAATTGCTTTGGTTGGAATGAACGGAGTAGGAAAAAGTACCTTTATAAAAACCCTTCTTGGGATTTTACCCCATGACGGTGGAATCATTGAATGGGGAAGGAATGTCCGTACTGGATATTACGACCAGCACAACAGCTACCTCACCGGTTCAAAAACCATGCTTGACGAAATGTGGGATATGTTCCCGCGTTCGGATGAACTGACTTTGCGAACGGCTCTCGGCCGGGCAAGGCTTACAGGCGACAACGTTTTCAAGCGTATTGAGGTGCTTTCGGGTGGCGAGAAGGCAAGACTGAGCTTTGCGGCGCTGACCCTTAAGGATGCAAACGTTCTTCTTTTGGATGAACCGACCAACCATATGGATATCACCTGTAAGGAAGCACTGGACGAGGCTCTTGGAGAATACACCGGCACCATTATAATGGTAAGCCACGATCGATATCTTTTAAACCGTGTTCCGACGAAGATAATCGAAATGTTCCCGAATCATCTTGCAAGCTATGAAGGCGGATATGATGACTATATGCGCCTTAAAGAAGAAATCGCGGCGCCTGTGAAAGAGGAGAAAAAGCCTTCGGCCAACGAAACGGTATATTACCGTTCCAAACAGCAAAAGAGCGAGGATGCAAAACGCCGCAATCGTCTTAAAGCCGTTGAACAGGAGATTTCCGATTGCGACGAACGCCTTATGCAGATTGAGCAGGAAATGGCAGATCCGGAAATCTGTGCCGATTATGAAAAAATGGCCGCCCTTTGTGCCGAAATGGAAGAAATCAAAAACCGCCAGAACGACCTTATGGATAAATGGGCGGAACTTTCGGAGGATTGAGCATGGAACCTGAAGTGATTATTATGATTGCCGCGTTTCTTTGCGGTGTTGCCGGAATGGCCTTTGCAAAAGGTGCAAAGAAAAAATCGAGTTATCCGCTGCTTATTGCTTCCGGATTTTTTGCTGTACTTACTTTGGCCGGGTTTATTGCCGCGGTGGTTTTTATATTCTTTATAAAATAAAATATGCCGCCGCTTTGCGGCGGCTTTTTTATAAAAATGGGAGAAATTATAATGCAAATCGCAGAAATTCTTGAAACTATGGGTATTTTCGGTGCGGAAATATCAGCATTCAAAAATGAAGAGGATGGCGATGATTACGCGGTCTGGAAGCTGAGCACGCCGGAAAACACTCTCGTGCTCAAAAAAGCTAAGGAATACGAGCTTGAAATTTATGAAAGTTTTTTGAGCACGGAAAATGATTTTGCACCGAAATTATATAAAACTGCCCGCACGGATGACGGAGATTATCTGCTTATGGAATACGTTCCGGGTGAAACTTTGATTAAATGCACCCGCGAAAAGCTGATTTTGGCGCTTGATGCGCTTATTTCCATGCAAAAAAGTTATTGGAAAAATGAAAAATTTGCTTCCTGCGGGCGCGGATTTGAAAAAAGCCTTGAGGGAAGAATAAACCGCGGAAAATATCTCAATGATGCAGAACTTGAAAGAACGTATAAAGATTTTCTTGAAATATACAGAACCTTGCCGAGGACGCTTTGCCATGATGATTTTCTTCCGTTCAACGTTATTGCGTCGGAGGAAAAAGCTGTTATTATAGATTGGGAAGTTGGCGGGATACTTCCTTATCCGGTTTCTTTCGCAAGGTTTATTGCGCATGCGGAAGAAAAGGAAGATGCGTTTTTCTATATGACCGATAAAGACAAAACTTTTGCGGTGGAATATTATTATGATAAACTGCTGAAAGAAAAAGACATAAGCTATGAAGAATACATAAAAGCGCT
>JAFUJP010000113.1 GCA_017473745.1 Oscillospiraceae bacterium | reverse complement strand
TTTTTGACGGGCGGACACATAGGTCCGCCCCTACGACGTTTTCAATAACGCAACGAACGCGCAAGATTTGTCAATTTAGTGTAGGGCGGGGGCTTGCCCCCGCCGTTTGTTATATAGAACGACGGCTGTTGGAAGAACACCTCATCCGTCATCGCTCCGCGATGCCACCTTCCCCTCAAGGGGAAGGCTTTAAAGGCATATAAACAACAATTTATCTCGCCGTTCCAAAACATTGACAATGCTGATGATAGAATCTATAATAAGTATGTTTTTTATTTTTAATTATGAAAACAGTTGATAGCTGCGTGGTGTTTTTATGGAATGTATCAAATGCAAAAATGAAATGACAAAAGTAAATTTTTCAACCATCGGCGGAATTGTTCTTGAAACGAAAACAAATTCGATTTTCGAAACTCCGGAAACAAGTCCTGTCGAATGCTACGTCTGCAATAAATGCGGATACGTTGAACTTAAAGCCACGGACTACAAGAAATTTTGAGGAACTATGCTTAAAAATTATTTCAAAAAACTCAACCCGGCGATGATCGCCGTTATCTGGTCCCTTGCCTGGCCGACCATGCTCGAACAGGCAATGCAGACCGCCGTTCAATATATAGATACAGCCATGGTCGGCACCTTGGGAACCCAGGCCACCGCCGCCGTCGGTTCCACGAGCACCGTAAACTGGCTTATAAGCAGCAGCATCGCCGCTATGAGCATCGGCTTTCTCGCATTCATTGCAAAAGCCCGGGGTGCGGGCGATGAAGATACCGCAAGGCGTGCCGTCGGCCAATCGGTGCTTGCGGTGCTTGTTTTCGGTTCTTTTTTCACCGTGCTCGCCCTTTCTTTGAGCAGCTATGTGCCGGTATGGATGCAGGTTGACGAAAATATCCGCGAAATCGCTTCGCAATATTTCTTTATCGTCTATATCCCGATGCTCCCGAGGGCTGCAAGCATCATTTTCGGAACTGTTTTAAGAGCCTCGGGCGATACCAAAACGCCCATGAAAATCGGCGTTGTGATGAACCTGATAAACGTCGTGCTCAACTTCCTGCTCATTTACGAAACCCGCGTGCTCAAAATTTTCTCCGTCGAATTCACCATGCCCGGCGCAGGCTTGGGCGTTATCGGCGCGGCAATCGCAAGCGCTATCGCCTTTGCCTATGGCGGCATCGCCATAACGGTTGTTCTTTGGCGTCATCCTTCCCTTTCGCCGAAAGGCCAGCGCATTGCTCCGGATATGGATATCCTCAAGCCCTGCCTTAAAGTGGCGTTCCCCAATATGCTCCAGCGTTTCGGAACTTCCCTCGGTTTTGTTGCCTTTGCCTCGATGATAAATTCTCTCGGCGATGTTTCCACCGCGGCGCATACCATCGCAAATACGGTCGAATCCGCTTTCTATATTCCCGGCTTCGGAATGCAGACCGCCGCCGCCACCCTTAACGGCAACGCTTACGGTGCAAGGGATAAACAGCGTATGCACGACCTTGCAAATATGTTCATACCCATCGAAATTGCCCTTATGATAATTTCCGGCGCAAGTCTTTTTGCCCTTGCCCCAACGCTTATGGATATTTTCTCCGACAGCCCCGAAGTTATTTCCCTTGGCTCGACGGTACTTCGAATGGTCGCCGTTTCGGAACCTTTCTATGGTTTTTCCATCATAATCGAAGGCATGATGCAGGGCGTCGGCAAAACGAGAGAACCTTTTATTTACAACATAGTCGGTATGTGGTGCATAAGAATAGCGGGCACTTTTATCTGCACCCAGCTTCTTGATCTGAACCTTATTTCCGCATGGGCCTGTATGATCGCCCACAACCTTTTCATTTTTATGATGTTCCTGCGGTGTTACATCAAGGGCAAATGGAACCCGCTTTTGACCGAAAAAACAGCGTAATTAAAGCAAAAGCAGCCGTAAACATTGCGGCTGCTTTTTGTGTTCTGCAAATCCTTTTCACCGGTAAAGCTCCTGCCGGTTATTTTTTTCTTTTATAATTTACCGCAAATGTAACCGCGGCGCAGATAATAATATAGATGGGCCAGAAATATTTTCCGTTTCCGTATTCCTCAAGAGAAGTATCAATAATAAGAAACGGGTTTCGGAACGCTATTCCCAAAATGCCGTTGATCATGCAGGCAAGAGGGATATAGGCGAGTATCCATATATTGGCCGAAACAAAAACTTTCAAAGCTTTTCCTATGCTTTCTTTTTTGGAAAAAATGGTGCCGATGCCGAAAACCGCACAGCCTGCCGCCATAATGGAAGCCCCGTAAGCGGCGGCAAAAGGATCCCAAACAACGTACCAGCGGATTATTGCTGTAACAAGCCCGATAAAATTTATCGCCGTCGCCGCAATGGCAAAAACCATGGCATCCGCTTTTTTGGAAGCCGGAGCTTCCGAAACGGGTTCTATCCCTTTAAGCAGATAATCAGTTGTCACACCGAAATAATCACTCATAACAATGATTTTGTCGATATCAGGCATCGCCTGTTCGCTTTCCCATTTTGAAACAGCCTGGCGCGATACGCCGACCCTATCCGACAGTTCTTCCTGTGAAACGCCCTTTATTTTTCTAAGGCTTTGGATTCTGTCTGAAATATTCATATTGCTTTCTCCTTTCTGCTTTGTGACATTATGATACCAAAAAGCCCGGTTGCAAAACCACCATTTCGGCCTTGAACCTTGTCAACCTGCGGTTGCATCTGCGATTTGATAAATCGCCGTCAAGGTGTGCCTTCCTTCGGAAAAGGCGGTTTTGCCGGGCGGAGAAAGCCGATTGTAACGATCGTTTGTGATTATTCCGTTTCGGTCATTGCTTTGCGGTGACCCTTTCAATATTTTTTCGCGGCAAAATAGCTGTAAACCGTTCCGGCAGCGGTGCAAATGATGAGGACCGCAAGGGCAACGTACATGGCGGTATAGCCATCCATAAAAATTCCGCAGGCGACGATGATTATTCCGCCGATGATAAATGAAATCCCGCCGAAAATCTGGCATTTTTTCCAGACGACGTCGTTTTTGGTGCTCCATGTGGTTCGTAAACCGATTACAGAATTATTGCGGAGCTTCGGCATGAAATTGCCCGTAATCAGAATGATTATTCCCATCAGAACGCATACAAGCTGGTTGATATCCGCTTCAAAGCCGTTAAGATTTTCCGCCCGTGTGTAATCCGCATAGAGGAACCAGCAGTGCATTACCGTGAACATGACCGAAATCCCCATCCCGGTATAGAAAACAATTTTTTCGTTGTTTTTTCCGTCTTTTTCATCTTTTGCGGCAATTTTAGCCATCCAGAGCATAAAACACCCCATGCCGACAGTGCATAATGGAAAAATAAGCGTTTCGTATTTGCTGCCCCAACGGTCAACTTCCCCGGCAAAATTATAATGTGCGGGGATTTCTTCCGGCAGAAAAGGAAGAGCAAGCACCGTTATTAAAAGGGGCAAAAACATCAGCAGATAATAAACGGCTTTTTTAGTTTTCATCTTTTTTTTCTCCTTTCAGGGTACTCAGCCAGACTATCGCTTCATCAAGAACGGTCAAATCCAGCTCGTAATATATGAAGTTTTTTTCCTTTGTTTCATAAATAAGCCCCGCCTTTTTCAGCTTTGCAAGGTGGTATGAAAGCGCCTGCGGTGAAAGCCCCACCGCGGCGGCAAGATCGCCGGAATTTATTTTTCCTTCCCGCAGTTTTTGCAAAACCGCCCGGCGGTTCTCATCCGCCAGCGCCCCAAGAAGTTCGTTTATGGCCAAGCTTTCGCCTTCCTTCAACCTATTTCAAAATTTCTTTAATTAGATTAAATCATATTGTGCAGACTTTGTCAATATGACCAAAGAAAATCTTGCATTTTCGTTAAAAAAATCTTGCAAGAGGGCTTTTATATGAGTATAATATTTCTGTTAAAGCGTTTTAAATTTTCATTATATACAGGAGGAATTTTCATGCTTAGCAACACCCGTCCCGAAAACATGGAACGCATCACTACCCCTGAGCTTGCCGAAGCTTTTATTGAAGAACAGCTTGCTGAACTTCGCGCGCAGATCGGCGATAAAAAAGTTCTTCTCGCACTTTCCGGCGGCGTCGATTCTTCGGTTGTCGCTGCGCTTCTCATCAAAGCCATCGGCAAACAGCTTGTTTGCGTTCACGTTAACCACGGCCTTCTTCGCAAAGGCGAACCCGAACAGGTTGTAGAGGTTTTCCGCAACCAAATGGATGCAAACCTCGTTTACGTTGACGCCGTTGATCGTTTTCTTGATAAACTCGCAGGCGTTTCTGAACCGGAGAAAAAACGTAAAATCATCGGCGCGGAATTCATCCGTGTTTTCGAGGAAGAAGCCCGTAAGCTCGACGGCATCGAATTCCTTGCACAGGGAACCATCTATCCCGATATACTTGAATCCGACGGTGTTAAAGCCCACCACAACGTCGGCGGCCTTCCCGAAGACCTTCAGTTCGAGCTTGTTGAACCCGTTCGCCTTCTTTATAAAGATGAAGTCCGCGTAGTGGGCAAGGCTCTCGGTCTTCCTGACGGTATGGTTTACCGCCAACCGTTCCCGGGCCCGGGTCTCGGAGTTCGCTGCCTTGGGGCCATCACCCGCGAACGCCTTGAATGTGTTCGCGAATCCGACGCGATCCTTCGCGAAGAATTCGCAAAAAACGGTCTTGAGGGAAAAGTATGGCAGTATTTCACCGCCGTTCCGGATGTTCATTCCGTCGGTGTTAAAGACGGCAAGCGCGCCGAGGGCTATCCCGTGATCATCCGCGCCGTCAACACCGTTGACGCCATGACCGCCACCATCGAACGCGTTCCCTATGAGCTTCTTGAACACATCACCAACCGCATCACTGCCGAAGTTCCCGGAGTTAACAGAGTTCTTTACGACCTCACCCCGAAACCCTGCGGAACGATCGAGTGGGAATAATATGAAAAATCCCCGGAAGCCTTGTAAAATCAAGGTTTCCGGGGTTATTTTTTTGCCTTTGAGTGCATTTTGAGTACAACACCCCGTTATCCGGGGTGTTTTTTGTTTTTTATAATTTGTAGTTAGGATTGATTTTAATTTTCAGACCGTCGGTCGTATCAAGAAGAATATTGGAATTTTGTATTTTCATTTCGACCAATTCAAATCCCTGTCTTATTTCATCATTTACAGCTTTAATGGCAGGTTCGTTTTCTCGGTCTTTATATTTTTCAACAGTTTCCATGCAGTCGAAATAAATGCTCGCCCAATGGACGAGGTCTTCCCATTCGCTTGCATATTCAAGCTTAAAGGAAAGCTCTTTGGCTTCAATTTTTTCGTCTTTAACAAATGCAGAAAAATGTCCACTGATTATGGGATTTATTTTAATTCTTGCGGTTTCAGGATTGAATCTGTTCCTTTCGTCCTTTTCACCGATGAATTCAATAATACCGCTTTTACAAAGCATAATTATAAAACCGACAAGA
Source organism: Oscillospiraceae bacterium (assembly GCA_017473745.1). GTDB lineage: Bacteria > Bacillota > Clostridia > Oscillospirales > Ruminococcaceae > UMGS1668. The sequence continues at coordinate 4,571 of JAFUJP010000113.1, read as the reverse complement.
TCACCGTTCGTTTCGAGCGTACCGAGGCTTTCCGTTCCGGCGATGGCATAATAACTTACAGCCAAAGCATCAGCGATTCTTCTGATTTGTTCAGGCTGCGGAACCATTTTATTTGTTTCATATTTTCTTACAGAAACCGGATGCACTCCGGAAAGTTTTGCAAGTTGTGACTGTGTTATTCCTCTTGATTTTCTGAAAAATCTAATCCTTTCCCCTATGGTCATAACAACAAATCCTTCCTTTTGTAGTTACTTCGCTACTATTTTACCATACGACATATCAAAAATCCATAGTTTTAAAAAAATTAAATATTTGTAAACATTAAAAAATACCATTGACAAAATGTTGCGATGTCGCTACAATATAATCGTGTAGCGAGGTCGCAACACTAAAATAAACACCGAAAGGAGGTGAACATAATGAATACTTCTGAAAAACTTTATTACGATGTAAACGAAGTTGCGGAGATGCTTGGACTTTCCGTCAGTACGACCTATAAAATCATGCGGGAAATGAACAAGGAACTCAAGAAGAAAGGCTACATCATCGTTGCCGGAAAAGTTCCGAAAGCATACTTCCACGAAAAGTACTACGGCTGCAGCAAATCTTAAGGAGGTGATTTTATGGCAGCAAAAAGAGATCCTACCACCGGGAAATGGAACATTCAGTACCGTTATACCGACTGGCAGGGAAACAGAAAGAAATCCACAAAACGCGGATTCAACACCAAGCACGAAGCGGAAGAATGGCTCCGGCGGTTCCTTTTAACCCAACAGGCAGATTTAACAATGCCTTTCGAGGAATTCCTGAACCTCTACCGTGACGATGCTAAAAACCGTATCAGGGAAAGCACTATGGAAAACAAAGGTCATATCATAGAAACAAAAATTCTTCCCTATTTCGGCAAAAAGAAAATGAATGAAATAACCGCCGCAGATGTGCGAAAATGGCAGAATGAGCTTATTTCGCAGGGTTATAAACCCACCTATCTGCGCTCAATCCACAACCAACTTTCCACCATTTTCAACTTTGCCGTAAACTTCTATGACCTTAAAAGCAACCCGGCAAGAAAAGCCGGAATTATCGGCAAAAACTATGCCGAAGAAATGAACTTCTGGACTAAAGAAGAATTTGAAAAATTCACCGACGCTCTTATGGACGATCAAAGAACATATACCGCATTCATGGTTCTGTTCTGGACAGGGATGAGGATCGGCGAACTTCTTGCCTTAACTCCCGGTGATATTGATTTTGAAAACCAAACGATCAGTATCACAAAATCCTTCCATGTAATCAAAGGAAAAGAGGTTATAACCCCACCGAAAACACCCAAAAGCAACCGGGTGATTTCAGCTCCGGATTTTCTGCTGGCGGATATAAAGGATTATATAAACGGATTTTTGGGAATGGAAAAGGACGACAGGCTCTTCTTTATGTCAAAGAACCATCTTGAACGAAGCATGAGCAAAGGAGCAAAGAAAGCCGGAATCAAAAAGATAAGAATCCACGATTTGCGGCATTCACATTGCGCCCTGCTTATGGAAATGGGCGTAACACCGCTTGAAGCGGCGGAAAGGCTTGGACACGAAAAAGTCGAAACAACCCTCAACATATACGCACATCTTTATCCTAACAAGCAGAAAGCCATTTCCGATAAGTTGGAAAAAGTTTATAAGGAGGATTTTGAGTGGCAGAGAAAAACAGAAGCAGAACCCGAAGCCGGTGTATAAATTTCCATGTTACCCAGGACGAATATGACCGGATTCAGGCAAGGATAAGCGTTTGCGGGATGCCGAAAGGCGAATATTTCATCCAGTCGCTTCTGCACCAGAAAGTCATCATTTCCGTCGGAAAGTTTCAGAGCGACCGGCTGAGCGTTGAAATAAAAAAGCTTCGGCTTCGGTTAGATGAAACGGACAAAACGGAGACCGTAAACGAATGTATAAAACTGCTTGAACAGCTTTTGGAAATAACCGAAAGCAACAGGAAATTATCAAAAACCGACTTCGGAGGAAAAAGCATCTGCAATGATGAATTTCCAAAAGAAGGTGAGGTAAATTGGACAAAAAAATAATGACTGTTCCCAATGTATCTGTTGGCGCAGATACGGAACAGCCATCGCAAGATTGCAACTACAGTATAAACGATTTTAATGATTTTGGCAAGACCGTGGAACTTTTGGAAGAGGAACCTTTGAATGAGGACCTCTTCCAGCCCTTGAGCACTGTTACCATGAGCGAGCTTTATGAGAATGTTTACCTGAGCAGACCGCCGATTATCGACGGTCTGCTTTATCCCGGAACCTATATAATCGCCGGAGCATCAAAGCTCGGCAAAAGTTTTCTGATGCTTCAGCTTGGTTATCATGTCAGCACCGGCAAAAGCCTTTGGAATATGAATGTGACAAAAGGTTCGGTTCTCTATCTTGCTCTCGAAGATACCTATCCAAGGCTTCAGCAAAGACTTTACAGAATGTTCGGAGAGGAGAGTTCCGATGATTTTTATCTTTCGGTTTCCGCCGGAGTTTTCGGAAAAGAACTTGAGGATCAGCTGAGAGGGTTCATCAAGAAACACCCGGACGTGACCCTTATAATCATCGATACTTTGCAGAAAGTCCGGGAAGCGGAAGCCCAAGTCAGCTATGCGAAAGATTATGAGCTTATAGCAAACGCAAAGAAAATCTCCGATGAATTCGGAGTTTGCATTGTTACAGTTCACCATGTACGGAAGCTTCCGTCGGAAGATAAGTTCGATATGATTTCCGGAACCAATGGTCTTCTCGGAGCAGCGGACGGTGCCTTTGTTTTCAGCAAGGAAAAACGCACCGACAACAGAGCAACCCTTGATGTTACGGGACGAGATCAGCCGGAACAAACAATCTATTTTGAACGTAACGAAAAAACGCTTTTGTGGGAGTTTGACCGGGCTGAAACGGAACTCTGGAAGGAATCTCCGGAACCTTTGCTGGAGCAGATTTCCCGGTTTATAACAACCGAAAATCCAACCTGGACTGGAACTTCCACGGAACTTGCGAATGCCCTGGGCGTTCATATGCTACCGAACCATTTGTCACGGAAGCTGAATGTGAACGCCGGAAGATTATTAAAAGATTACGAAATTTATTATGAAAGCAAGCGCAGTCATGACGGGAGAACCATAAAACTGGCTCTTCAAAATCCGACTGCGTGACGGTCCGTGACGGTGGTGACGATGATTTACCGCCCGAGAAAAGACCGTCACCATCGTCACTCATCGACACGGCTGATTCTTTTCAGCCGGTGGCTCAAAGTTTAGGCGGGGTGCAGGGTGCCCTTTTTCAAAGGGCAGCCCCTGCCGGGTGGCTTACCGCAGTAAGCAGGGCAGCGCCCTGTATCCCCCTCGGAGAGCCCACTGACATCTTTCGGTTATCCGAAAGTGTCATAGTGGGTTACGCACTTTGAAAAAGTAGCGTAACGAAAAACGATGATTCGACGAAGGGAGTGTTTGCCATGGGCACTAACTTCAGTGTGGTCCGAGTTGAAAAAAGAACACGACAGAACGTTGAAAAATTCGAACGCCACATTGAAAGAAAAAATGAAAACTATTCGAACATGAATGTGGATCTTTCGCAGACCGAAAACAACATACATTTCAAATCCTGCGACATGACCTACACCGAAAAACTTGATGAAATGATAAAAGAAGGTAAAGCCTCATTATGGAATATCAAAAAGGATTCTCCGCTTTTCGATGAGCTTATCTTCGATGTAAATACACAGTATTTTTACCAGAACGGCGGTTATGAATTCGCAAAAAAATTCTATGAAGAGGCTTTCCATTTTGCGGAAGAACTTTACGGAAACGAATATATCCTTTCCGCGGTTATGCACGCCGACGAGGTGAACCTTGGCCTTTCCGATGAATTCGACACCTACTATCATTATCACATGCACGTTATGGCGCTTCCGGTTGTGGAAAAAGAGGTACGCTGGACAAAACGGTGCAAAGATAAATCCCTTGTAGGCAAAGTCAAGAGAATAGAAATGCAGGTAAGCCATTCAAAGAAATGGTATTCCGAAAAAGTTACTGATGAAAACGGGAATATGTATTACAACTATTCCTATTCCGTTTTGCAGGATAAGTTCTGGGAATATATGCAGAACGCAGGATTCCGTAACTTTGAACGCGGCGAAAAAGGAAGCACGGCGGAACATCTTTCCTCTCTGCAATATCAAATAGAAAAAGATAAACGCAGACTTTTTGAAGCTGAACACGAAGCACAGAAAGCGGAAAAAGCTCTTGCGGAAATAAAGCCTGTACAAATAGAAACGGAACAGATCGATGAAATCGGAAAGAAAAACATCCTCGGCAAAATCCAGATGTCTGCAGAGGATTATGAAAAGCTTACCACTCTTGCAAAAGAAGGCATTGCAAACCGTTATGAAATCGCAAAGCAGAAATCTGTTATTGAACAGAAAAACGATAAGATTTCATTCCTGGAGGAAGAACTTACCGAGCTGAAAAAGAAATGCAAACCGTTTCTGGAAGCTCTGAAAGTCGCTCCGAAGAAGGTAATGAAATTCATTGAAGAA
>JAFUJP010000017.1 GCA_017473745.1 Oscillospiraceae bacterium | reverse complement strand
GGTGGAAACCCTGTCAAGTCTGCGAATATCGGCAAATGTAATACTTACCCCATTTCTTTGCCCGCGCAAAATCCCTCCTCCTCCGAGGAGGTTGCTACCGTCGCCATTCCACTGTAGGGAACGTCGTCCCCGACGTTCCGCAAACAAAAACGCAGAGCGCATAACGAAAACTGACAGGGTTTACGGCGGGAGCGAGCCCCCGCCCTACACTGAAAATGCGATAATCTGCAAACCGTAGGGTCGGCAAGGGCTTTCAATATACTGCGGCGGCTCGGCTATTTTATACTGTTTTACGAAGCACATCACAAGGCGGAGCTTTTTTCTTTATGCGAAGAATTATTAAACGAAAATTTATTTTGATGAGCATCAAAATAAATTATTGACAAAACGGAATTCTGTGATATAATCCAATTAGATGCACATCAAAATAAATTTGGAAAAGGAAATGATATTATGGATATGTTCACCGGTTATCTTGAAGAAAGAATCGCCGCATTAAAAGCCGAAGCCGCAGAACTTGAAAAAAACTATCGACAGGATGACGCTGTTTTTGTTAAAATAAGAATCAACGTATATGACGTTTGCAAAACGGTCTTCGGTGTTTTCAAAAAAATGAAGTCGGATGAATCGTTATGCGGCGAATATCTGAAAAAGCTCGACGAATTTGAAAAAACATGGTCTGCCTCGCTTGAAAAGGCAAAGGAATTTGGCGACAGCAAAAAAGCCGCCGCGGAAGAAGCGAAGCTTTCGGCCCTTGCGGATGTGAGAGGAAAATTTGTTGAGGTTTTTGCGAAATAAAGTGTTGCGGGGTTACGATACCGCGGTCACTTTTGGTGAAAGCTCCCTTTAGGCAAGGGAGTATTAAAGGAAGGAGAAAAAATATGCAGGAAGAATCGGCGCTTAAACTTTTCAAATGCCTTGGAGATAAATCCCGCCTTCAGATACTGAAATCCCTTGCGAAAGAGGATATGTACGTTGAACTTCTTTCGGAAAGGCTTGGGCTGACCCCTGCGACGGTTTCGTTCCATCTTAAAAAGCTGGAGGACGCCGGGGCGGTTGCTTCGCGAAAAGAGCAGTATTATACTGTATATTCAATAAACGAAGAGATTTTTATGACGAGCATTATGGATATAATTGCGGAAGCTTCGCCGGAAGAGGATGAACAGCAGAAAAGGGAAGAAGCTTACCGCAAAAAAGTCATTGAAAGCTTTTTTGAATACGGAAGGCTGAAAACCATCCCTTCGCAGAGAAAAAAGGAACGCATCTGCCTTGAGGAAATTGCGAAGGATTTTGAAAGCGGAAGAAATTATCCGGAAAAGGAGATAAACGAAATCATACAGAAATATAACGATGATTACTGCACTATCCGCCGGGATATGATTTCGGAAGGCATTATGGAAAGGGAAGGAACTGTTTACAGAAAAAAATAAAAAAAGCCTCCGGCAGGAGGCTTTTTTGTAATATTGTTTAAGTAAGAGAGAGAACTGCCGAAAGCTTTTTTTGAACGGCGGGGCGAAGATTATGGGTGATGATAATAACGCCGAGGTTTTCATCATCGAGAAGTGCGGATTCAATATCAAGGGCGTTGGTTTCGTCAAGGGCGGAGGTGCCTTCATCCATAATGATATATTCAACTTTGCGGATAAGGCTTCTTGCAATAGCGATGCGCTGGCGCTGACCGCCGGAAAGATTTTTGCCGTTTTCCGAAATTACCGTATCAATGCCATTGGGAAGAGAATCAACAAATTTGTCGAGCCTGCATTTTCTGAGCACGGATGCGATTTCGTCATCGCTGTAATCCCGGCCGAGGGTGATGTTGAAACGCAGGGTATCCTGAAAAAGATAGACCTGTTGGTCAACATAGGCGACTTTATTATAAAGGCTTTCAAGATCTGCGCCGCGCTGTTCAATATCTCCGTAAAGGACCCTGCCGCTGTATTGCGGAAGCAGCCCGAGAATTATTTTTACAAGGGTGGTCTTGCCGGAACCGCTTTCACCGAGAATGGCATATTTTCCTCCGGCATTGAAGACGTAGTTTTTGTTTTCGAGAACCATTTGATTTCCGTAACCGAAAGAAAGATTTTCGACTTTTATAGATTGGATTTCTTTGATATCGGCTTTTTCTGCTGTGGATTTTGTATTATCTTTCCTGAATTTTTCCCAAAGGGGCTTTGAAGCGCGGATGGTCATAAACGCCTGAACCATATCGCCCGCGCCATTGAAAAAGCTGCCGGAAAGATTGCCGACGGAAAGAACCGCGCCGGTTGCGGTGGAACCGGCAACCACCGCAAGAAGAGTTACGAAAAGCAGAACGATTTGGCCGATCATGCTGACGGACATAACGAAGGATTGAACAGTCGCATTGGTGACGTTATAGCGGAAGCAGACTTTTTCCGCTTTTTCGGAGGTATCCGAAATCCTTTCAACGATCCTTTCGCGCAGATTTGAGAGGAAGAAAACCGAACCGCCCATGATTACGTCCTTATAGCTTTCCGTCCCGATTTCAAGGGCTTCGGAGCGGGCTTCGTTTGCCTTTTGCAGTTTCTTATTGGCAAGCTGGGGCAGAACGGAAATCAAAACAAGAAGAACGATTGCCGCGGCACCTATCTGCCAACTGAGCATAAAAAGTGCGGCAAGGGAAAAAGCTGCGGCCGAAAAGTTTTCGACTGCGGAAAAAAGCGGGGAAAAGGACTGGCTGTAAATCTGTTCAACGTCGTTTGTGAGCCATGAAACGTAGTTTCCGCAGTCTTTTCCGGTGAATTCGCCGTATTCGAGAGCGGAGATTTTTTCTCCGATAATCCGGCGAAGGTCATTTTTGATTTTCTGCTGGAGCTTTGCCTGTAAAAGCCAGGTGATATAATAAATTCCCATGGCGGATATCCATATAACAAGTTCAATTACAAAAGTAATAATAAGGGCTTTTATCTTATCCCCGTCATATTCATAGGCGCTGACGAGGAACGAAAGGGAATATCCCGCGAAAACCATCGCAAGGGAAGATATTATATTAAGGAGCAGAACCCCGGAAATTCCGGCAAAATTCTTTTTAAGTATCAAATTATAGTTGCTCATCGGGGAAGACCTCCTTTAACTCTTCGCGCCAGATGTCGAGCATATACGGAATATCTTCGTCATCTTCCTCAAGCCTTTCGCCGTAACTGATTCTTCGCTTAAGACAATCAAGGGCGGTTTCGCCGTAAATATCATAGGAAGGCTGAAAATCGAGGTTCATTTGGTCATAAAGCTCCACTCCCTTGATTTCGTTTATATGCTCATCGAAATTCTTTGCTTTTTCAAGTGCCGCGCGGAGATATTTCCTTGCGTTTTCAGGTTCGAGCTTAAAGCAATAAATTTCCGCCATGGTTTCGAGGAGGACGCAGTCATATTTATCAAAATAGCAGAGTTTTTCTT
>JAFUJP010000112.1 GCA_017473745.1 Oscillospiraceae bacterium | reverse complement strand
TGCAATAACTGCGACCATTACGAAACGAAAGAAATCGCGCCGAAAGGCCATTCCTTCGGCGAGTGGTATGAATCAAAGGCACCCACTTACCATGAAGAGGGCGAAGAACAGCGCAAATGTTCTTCCTGCGGAGAAACCGAAAGCCGTGCCCTTGCCGCTCTTGATTATCTGCTCGGTGACGTCAACGGCGATGAAAAGATAAACGTTCTTGATGCGAACCTTGTTCGCCGCTATGCGGCTGAGCTTGATGAGCTCGACGAAAAACAGCTTGCCGCGGCGGACGTCAACGGTGACGGCAAGGTGAACGTCCTCGACGCCAACCTCATCAGAAGATTTGCGGCGAAGCTGATAACAGTTTTTCCTGTGGAAGAATAATTTGACTTTTTTCTATTGAAAACCCGAAAGTTTTGGTATAAAATAAAAGTGTAATTTATATTTGAAAGGAATGAATTTTTATGCCGCTTGTCGGAACAAAAGAAATGTTCGCAAAGGCCTATGAAGGTGGCTATGCCATCGGCGCTTTCAATGTAAACAATATGGAGATTATCCAGGGTATTACCGAAGCAGCTGCGGAAGAAAACGCTCCGCTTATTCTTCAGGTATCCGCAGGAGCAAGAAAATACGCAAAATCTATCTATCTTACCAAACTTGTCGAAGCCGCTGTTTATGACACCGGTCTTCCCATTGCGCTTCATCTTGACCACGGCGCAGATTTTGAAGTTTGCAAAGATTGTATCGACAGCGGTTTTACTTCCGTTATGATCGACGGTTCAAAATATGATTTCAATGACAATATCGACCTTACCAGAAAAGTTGTTGAATATGCCCATGCTCACGGCGTTTGTGTTGAAGGCGAGCTTGGAACCCTCGCAGGTATCGAAGATGACGTTAACGTAAGTGCGGAGGATTCTTCTTATACAAGACCCGACCAGGTTCAGGAATTTGTTGAGAGAACCGGCGTTGACTCCCTTGCTATTGCTATCGGAACCAGCCACGGTGCATATAAATTCAAACCTGGCCACAAACCCGAACTTCGCTTCGATATTCTTAAAGAAGTTGAAGAACGCCTTCCCGGATTCCCGATAGTTCTTCATGGCTCTTCTTCCGTTCCGCAGGAATGGGTTAAAGTTGTTAACGAATACGGCGGCCAGATGCCCGATGCTATCGGCATCCCCGAAGAGCTTCTTCGCGAAGCGGCAAAGATGGCTGTGTGCAAAATCAACATCGACTCTGACCTTCGCCTTGTCTGCACCGGTTCCATCCGCCAGCATCTTGTTGAGCATCCGGATCACTTCGACCCCAGACAGTACCTTAAACCCGCAAGAGAGAACATCAAAGAAATGGTTCGCCATAAAATTGTTGACGTTCTCGGCTGCAACGGAAAAGCATAATTCTATAAATAAAGAAAGACCGCCGTCGGCGGTCTTTTTTTGTTTTCAACTCATTTGTTTTATTGCGGGGAACGGTCTTGACCATTCCGTTTTGATTTTTATGCTTTCTTCAAAAAAAACTGTTGCAAAAAATTTTAAATTCAATTACTCTTATTTTATCGAAAGGAGTGAAACCATGGAAAAACTGCTCTATGACATGATTTTTAAGCGAAAATCCTTCCACATTTTTACCGGAACGGGGAAAATCGCGCCGGAGGAAATTTCCGCAATTGATGAAATCTGTAAAAAACTTAAGCCACTCGATGAGAATGTCAGAACGGAAATCCGTATTCTTCCGGCGGGTTCCACTTCCTGCACAAGGGGACAGGAATACGATATTCTCATTTACAGCGAAAAGAAGGAGGGCTATCTCCGCAACGTGGGATATATCGGCCAGCAGCTCGATCTTTATCTCGCCTCGATGAATATCGGTTCTCTCTGGTTCGGAATAGGCAAGACGGAGGAAAAACAGCATAACGGTCTTGATTATGTCATCATGTTCGGAATTGCAAAAATGCCGCCGGAAAAATTTCGCAAGGATATGTTCAAAAGCAAGCGCAAGCCCATTGATGAAATCTGGAGCGGCGGTTTTTATGAAGATTTGGGAAATATTGCAAGATTTGCGCCTTCCGCCTGCAACACCCAGCCATGGAAGGTTGAAACGGCAGAAAACGAGATAACGGTTTACCGCTATAAAAAGCCGGGAAAACGCGGAATAATGCCCGCAGACAAGGTGGCTTTCTATAACAGAATTGATATCGGCATCTTTATGCTTTTTCTGGAACTTTGCTTTGAGCACGGCGGCTTTTCTTTTGAGAAAGAACTTTTTGCCGATGAGCACGATGACGAAAGCGAAACGGTGCTCAATGCAAAATACTATATACAGCCGTGCTGACAGGTGGTATAATATAGAAAAAAGGAAAGGGGCAAAGATATGAAATTTAATTTCAAAAAAGCAGTCATAATAATTCTTTTTGCTTCTGCACTTCTGGTCGGGGCCGTTTTGCTCTTTTTCGGAATAAAGGAAAGCGTTGCCATTGCAATAAAAACGAAGGACTGGTTTGATGCGCCGGGATATTTCAGGGATTACAGCATCTATAACGTGAACAGCGACGGCGAAACGACATATCGTCTTAAATATGTTTATTATGCGGGCGGCGCGGAATATTTTATCGAAACCGATTACGGAAGCGAAATTATCCCGGAAATCGACAGCGTACGAACGGTGCTTTATGAGCCGGAAAATCCCGAAAACGCTGTGCTCAAAGGGGGGAACAGCTCCGCTGTATATCTTTATATGGGCGTTTTGTTCACTTTTGCGCCGATTTTTATGATAATCTGCTGGCTTTTTGTGACCGGAAAGACAAAATTAAATGTAAAGACACTTGACTTTACAGCGGGACTTATTCTTTTTGTGGTGGGCGAATTGGCCATTTATCTTATGGGTGGAAGCCTTTGGATCGGCAACGCGCTGAAAGCCATGGGAATTGTGGTGCTGATTCCCGGTCTTATGGTGGCGGTTGGTATTTTGCAGATGATAAAAACCGTTTTTGTATCGGTGAAGGAGAAAAAATGAGAAAAGAAAACTGTGTTGAATTTGCTCTGGAGTTTCTCAAAAAGAAATTCGATGAAAGCGAATATTTCGCCGATAAAAAGGCGGAAAAGGATTACCGTTTTGAACATTCTGTAAGAGTTGCGAATATCGGCAGAATCATAGCCGAAAAAGAGGGCATGGATTCCGATGCTTTGGTCATAGCCTGCCTTTTGCATGATATTTCTTATTGCAATGAGTTTGCAGGAAGGGAAGACGCCATGAACCACGGAAGATATTCCGCAAAAATCGCTCGTCCTTTCCTTGAAGAAATCGGTATGGAACCGGAAGTTATCGAGGATATCTGTTACGGAATCGCAATTCACGTTGACGATAAGGCGGATTTTCCCGGGGAAAGAACGTTTTTTGCTCTTTCAGTCGGCGATGCGGATAACATAGACAGATTTGATGCCTATCGTATTTATGAAAACCTTAAATGGGTAAAATACGACGAAATGTCCCTTGCGGAAAAGAAAGAACATTGCGAAAGGCTTGTCGCAAAGCTTGAAAAATTCAAAAGCCTTGATTTTGCCACCGAAACGAGCAGAGCAATGTGGCTTGAAAAACTGGATTTTCAGATCGAATTTTATAATAAGCTGCTGAAACAAGCTGAAAACAGCGTTCTGAACTGAGGAATATTATGAAAAAATTGATTGCTCTTTTGATTTGCGTAATGGTTCTTTTCTGCGGATGCGACAGCTACCGTGCGTTTATGTCGATAGAAAACAGTACGGCAAAAAGTTGGCGCCAGAGCCATGATTATCTGGACGGAAGAAAATCACACACTCTTCGTCTTGGAACAAAAGCGCAGGATATGGTGATTGAGGTGGTCACGGAAAAAGGCGAAATCGACATAATTGTAACGGATTCCTTTGGAAACACAGTTTTTGAAATTGATGATGCCGAAACGGGGAAATATGCCTTTACCGCAAGAGGAAAAATTAAAATTCGCGTTGAAGCCGATGAACACAGCGGATCTTTTTCAGTCGAAAAGGCCGGCTGAATCAACAGATTTTCTTAATCTTTTTTTAAGATTTTATTAAGCCTATGGAAAACAAAAATTCCTGCGTTATAATTGGATTATATCGATTATAAAGGCAGGCGAGGAATTTGAAAAAGGTTTTGGCAATTATTTTGTCGGCGGTTTGCGTCTTTTGTTTTTCGGGATGCGGAATAAGCTTTACGGCGGAAAAAATCGTTTCGGAATCCGAAATTTTTACGGAACGGGATATTGATAAGGCGATGTTTGCCGTTTATAAAAAATTTGCTTTTGATTTCGAGGGCTGTGTTTTGCTCGAAATCGAATACGATGAAGAATATTCGAAAGAAAGAGCCGAAGGCTGGGCCGAGCAGTATGATTCGGATGAGGCGATAGTCCTTCTCTCGAAATTTTATGTTGCGGCTGACGGCGACGGAAGCCTTAAACCGGGCGAAACGTATTCAAAATGGAACTGGATTTTGGTCCGGAACGAAGGCGGCCCATGGAAGCTTATGACATGGGGATACGGTTAACGGGAAAGGAGAGTTTTTATGGTTTTACAAAACGAAAAATGCACCGCAGTGGTGGAAATTGACGAGAGTTACGTTCTCGGGGTGGATGACGAAAATCATAACGTGGTTTTTAACCCCAAGGAATTCAAAAACAGCGACGGTTATGCGGCGGTTCGTATAATCGCAAAGACGGATAAAACGGTGAAAATCGCCGTTATCTGCGAATATCAGGTGGAATTCAGCGCCGTTCTGAACGGCTGTGAACTGAACCTTACCGTCAACGGCGATGCCATGATCTTTAACCTTAGGGACGGAAGCCTTCTTCATTACGAAAAGGACGCGGTCAAAGAGGAATTTGATTTTTCTCTGCTGGATAAAATGCTTGAATAAAAATAACCCGCATGAAAATGCGGGTTATTTTTTTATCGTATTGCGACTTCTTCCATTTTTTCATTGAAATTATAACAGAGAATTGAAAAAAGATCATCTTTTTTGATGTATTCATTTTTGACGTTTAAGATGTATTCGTCATCGATGTTTTCTCCGAGGAGTTCATCGAGTAACTCTTCAGTTGCGGTATGAAGCGTTTCAATCCAAAGCATATCTTCTTCGGAAAGTTTTCCGTTTTCCTCATAGCGCCTTTCCATAAGTACAATATCGGTATAATATCCGCTGAACCAGTCGGCCACAATATAATATTGGTATTTTTCTTCAAAAAAGAGGACATTATACACTGAATATGGAGGACAAAGATATTCAGAGCGTTCGGCCATTTTATCAAGACAGTATTTTATCCTTGCAATCGCCGTAACAAAAGCTGCTTCATCGGTATCGGGGTCAAGAATTTCTTCAGTCCAAGAATAAAGTTCCGATGCATTTACAGCAAATGAATTAAGAAGATGTTCGCGGGTTTCGAGCAGCAAGGAATAATTTTTTACTATATGTATCCCGCAAAGAATGCAGATAACAAGCAAAACGGAGATGATTCCGTAAAGAACTTTTGTATTTTTGAGCATGGAAAATCCCTCTTTTTATTTATTAAGCATCATATAGCAGAAATTGCCGCAGACATTCGCAATATATGTGTCGCTTTTGACAGCGTCTTCATTTATAACGCCGTCGGTTTCAAGTCTTTCAAAAAGATAGCCGAAAGCTTCTTCTGCGGCTTTTAGATATGCAAGATCCTCTTCGCTGAGCTTTCCGTTTTCGGAAAGATTCCGCTGGATTTCATCGAGCCGAAGTTCAATATCGCGAAGGTCATGAGAAAACATTCCGGGTATGCCATAAGATTTTTCTTTGAGAAGGATGTTATATTTATAAACTCCTCTTCCGCCGATGGAAGTGATTTCTATAAGCGATTCAAGATAAATTTTTGCATTGGAAATGGAAGAAGAGATATCATCGGGATTTTCCGCTTCAACAGCGCTGGTTATCCAGCCGAGGACCCCTTCGGACAGCGCAGAAGTTTCGGTGACGATATATGCCCGGTTTTCGTACATCATGGCCCGGTCCTTTGCGATATGTATTCCGCAAAGCATGCAGATAACAAGCAAAACGGAGATGATTCCGTAAAGGATTTTTGTATTTCTGAGCATAAAAACTCTCCTTTTTTTCAAAAATGACGTCAATAAATTTCAAACTCGGCAAAATACCAGTTGAATGCAATTTGCTTTTCCAAACGATACTTTCCGGGCATTAATTCCATACCGACCATATCGGCTAAACTTAAACTGAATTCCTGTTTGAGCTGACTTCCGGCGGGCAAATTTTCAGACAAAAGCGACGCGTTATAGTGAACGTCGTAATATTTTTCCGAAAGAGGAAGCCGCACCCATTTGCCGTCTTTATACTGCGAGATAATTACCGCTAAAGTTACCTGAATATCTTCTTCGGAACCGTTAGTTAAAGTATAATTAAAACGGCCCTCATTGTCGGCGGAATATTCCGCGTCGCAGGCGATGAAGATACCCGTATCCGGATTGAGTGTTTCGTCGGTAATTTCAAAGTAAGTTTCAACAACAAAGGTTTCGTCTAAAGGGATTTCTATTTTATAATTTCCTTTGCGGGTATAACTGTTATCAATAAGTTCACCTAAATAAAATCTGATTCGCTGAGTGCTTTGGTCTTCGACCGCTTTGAAATTCTTTTCTCCGTTATATGTGAATCCGTCGTTATCAACGTCGATTAAAATATAGCCGGCGGCGGTTTTCTCGTAAATATTGTAATTACTGCTGTTCAGCCATAACGGATATTTACTGTTGTTGGCGATTTCAAGTTCGATATAATCATAAGCCGACGGTAAAATTTTCAGGGTTGGGGTAACAGATATTTCTTCCAAACTGATTTTTTCGTTGATTGAGGGAGATTCATTTTTTATATCGGGCCGAACATCGTCTTTCGCAATATGTATCCTGAAAAGAATGCAAAGAAAGAGCAGGGCGGCAATAATTAGCGGTTTTATCATTTTATGCATAAAAACCCCTCCTTGAGTTCTAATATAAGAGATAAGGCTAACTTTGTCAATCTTTCCGGGGTGGGGCAGCCGGAAATATTCCGAAACGGCATTTTTCATCGGGGGCTTTTATTAAATATAAAATAATGTTATAATAAATAAGTATTTTATCGGGAAGGGGGTTATCCAATGAAAAAACTGGTTGTGGGTATTCTTGCCCATGTTGACGCAGGCAAAACGACCCTTTCGGAAGCGCTTTTATATTCCACGGGAAGGCTCAAAAAACTCGGCAGGGTTGACAGCAAAAACGCCTTTCTCGATAATAACGAACTCGAGCGCGAGCGCGGCATAACCATTTTTTCAAAACAGGCAGTTATAAAAACGGATAATACGGAGATAACCCTTCTTGATACTCCGGGCCACGTTGATTTTTCTTCAGAAACCGAACGCACTTTGCAGGTGCTCGATTATGCGATCCTTGTGATCAGCGCAAGGGACGGGGTGCAGGTTCATACAGAAACCCTCTGGAAGCTTCTTTCGCGTTACGGTGTGCCAACCTTTGTTTTCGTCAACAAAATGGATCTTGAAGATACGGATAAGACTGTTATTATGAAAAATCTTCAGGAAAACCTTGGGGAAGGTTTGGTCGATTTTTCGGCCGAGGACGACGATTTTTACGAGAATATAGCCCTTTGTGATGAAATGAGCATGGAAAAATATATGGAAAGCGGAACTTTGAGCACGGAAGAAATTTCGGTGCTCATAAAGGAACGCAAGGTTTTTCCGTGCTTTTTTGGCTCGGCTCTTCGGCTTTCGGGGGTTGAGGAATTTATCGAAGGCATTGAAAAATATACAAACCAGCCGAAGGAAACAGAAAAATTCGGCGCGAAGGTATTTAAAATATCACGGGATAACCAGGGCAACCGCATGACGTTTATGAAGATAACCGGCGGAAGCTTCAAAGTTCGCTCAGTGGTTTCGTATCAGCCAAAGGACCCGTCGGAAGCGCCTGTTGAGGAAAAAGCCAATATCCTTCGCGTTTATTCCGGCGCAAAGTTTGAACCCATAGATGAAGCAAAGCAGGGGACGGTTTGCGCCGTTCTGGGGCTTTCAAAAACATATCCCGGGCAGGGACTTGGTTTTGAGGAAGGCGGCTTTGAACCGATTCTGGAACCGGTTCTGAACTACCGCATAAAACTGCCGGAAGGTATAAGCGAAGCTCAGTTTTTGCCGAAACTGAAACAGCTTGAAGATGAGGATCCACAGCTTCACATAGTCTGGAATGAACAGCTCCGTGGCATTTATGCATGCCTTATGGGTGAAGTTCAGGAGGAAATTCTTAAAAGCATGGTTCTTGAACGCTTTGGGGTTAAGATAGGCCTTGACGAAGGCAGAATCATTTACCGCGAAACCATCGCGGAACCCGTTGAGGGGATAGGGCATTTTGAACCGCTTCGGCACTATGCCGAAGTGCACCTTATTCTTGAACCAGGCGAGCCTGGCAGCGGACTTCGTTTTGAAACCCGATGCAGCGAGGATAATCTTGACAGAAACTGGCAAAGGCTTATTCTTACTCACCTCGAGGAAAAAACACACATGGGCGTGCTCACCGGTTCGCCCGTAACAGATATGAAAATAACACTTATTGCGGGGCGTGCTCACGTTAAGCATACCGAGGGCGGCGATTTCCGCCAGGCAACGTATCGCGCCGTCAGGCAGGGGCTTATGAAGGCGAAGAACGTTCTTCTCGAGCCGTATTATTCCTTTCGCCTTGAAGTGCCCTCTGAACAGATTGGCCGCGCAATAAACGATATCAGGGAGATGGAAGGAACTTTTTCTTCACCTGAAACAAAAGGCGATATGGTCGAAATAAGCGGCCGCGCGCCGGTTTCGGCAATGCGTTCCTATCTTAAAGAAGTGCTTTCATACACCCATGGAAGGGGAAAGCTCTTTTGCTTTTCCGACGGGTTTTCTCCATGCCATAATGCTGAAACGGTCATTGCCGAAACGGGATATGATCCGGAAGCGGATATACTCAATACGCCCGATTCTGTTTTCTGTTCCCACGGTGCGGGGGTAAACGTAAAGTGGAACGAAGTCGAAAGGCATATGCACGTTTCAAGCGGTGTGGATTTCAGTTCCGAAAACGGAATACTTCTCATTCCGAACGTAAAGGTTTTTCGCAGGAATTTCAGCATCGACGAAAAAGAGCTTGAAGCTATAATGGAGCGCGAATTCGGCCCCATTCGCAGAAAGCAATATTCAGAAGCGGTTATGGATCGTCCGAAAGAATATAAAGCGGCAGCGCCGAAGAAAAAAGATTACCTTATAGTTGACGGTTATAACATGATTTTCGCTTGGGAAGGTCTTAAGAAACTTGCAAACGAAAATCTTGATGCCGCTCGCCATATACTTATGGATATTCTGAGCAACTATCGGGGATATATTAAATGCGAACTTGTACTTGTTTTCGATGGGTATAAAGTAAAAGGAAATTACGGCGAAAAATCAGATTATCACGGAATTCACGTCGCTTACACAAAAGAAGGCGAAACGGGCGATATGTATATCGAAAAGCTTGTTCGCGAAATAGGAAAAAACTATAACGTAAAAGTTGCAACTTCGGATAATCTTATCCAGGTTGCCGCTTTGCGAAGCGGAGTTCTCAGAATGAGCGCAAACGAGCTTTTGGAGGATATCG
Organism: Oscillospiraceae bacterium; assembly: GCA_017473745.1. Taxonomy (GTDB): domain Bacteria; phylum Bacillota; class Clostridia; order Oscillospirales; family Ruminococcaceae; genus UMGS1668. The sequence goes on along the minus strand of JAFUJP010000112.1, from coordinate 13,311 downwards.
AAGCCGTGAATAAACAGATTCAGCAAACTATCGAAGCCTATGGAAAAAAAGGATATTATCGTCCTTTTGATAATATTGATAAGCTGATTTGAAAAAAGGCGCAGAAACTGCGCCTTTTTTTCAAATCGGGCGAATATTTCATAAAAAACTGCGTCTTTATGGTTGAGGCCCTCATAAAAATCAAACCCGAAAGGAGGAACTTTGATGGAGGACGAGAAAATAATCGAACTTTATAACGCCCGAAACGAATTTGCCATAACAGAAACAGAACGTAAATTCGGAAAAATGCTTTTTGCAATAGCGATGAATATCCTTTCAAACAAAGAGGACAGCGAAGAAACAGTGAATGACACCTATGGCAAAGCGTGGAACAGTATTCCGCCGCAGGTGCCGAATTCTCTCGGCGCATGGCTCGGCAGGATAACAAGAAATCTTTCCATAACGCGTTGGAGAATGAACAAAGCCCAAAAGCGAAGCGGTATGGAAATAATGCTTTCTGAACTCGAAGAATGTATTCCTTCGGCCGCGGATACCGAGTCGGAAAGTGAATCCGGTGAAATAACTGCGGCCATAAATCGCTGGCTCGGTTCGCTAAAAAAAGAGGAACGCCTGCTTTTTGTAAGGCGTTATTGGTACGGCGACAGCGTTGCCGATCTTGCGAAAAAAGCGAATATCCTGCCAAAAAAGCTTTCATCAAAAATGTTCCGCCTTCGTAAAAGCCTTAAAGATTCTCTTGAAAAGGAGGGGATTTCTTTATGAAAAACGAAAAGCTTTTTGATGCCATCACCGAAATAGATGAAAAATATATCGACGAAGCAAACACCGAAAAAATTCACGTTAAAAAAGGTCTTTCGTGGAAGGTTTGGGGCACTGTTGCCGCCTGTTTGGTCGTTGCCGCCGCGGTTGGAACGGTTATAAGATTTTTCCCGCCGGGAGCAAGTGCCGGCGGCGGAACCAACCGCGAACCGGGTTCAAATTACATGAGCTATGCCGGGCCGGCTTTTCCGCTTGCGACCCTTGAAGACGTGAGCGGCATCATTTTTGAGCGAAGCACCGATTTTGATTTTTCGCCCTATTATCCCTATGAAGACAGCTATGAAGATTCCGACGGCGAAACAGTCACCTATGAAGTATATGATGACGATGTTTGGGTGACGGATAGCTATATTGCAAAAAATACCACTGACGAGGATATCACTTTTACCGCAGTTTATCCCTTTGCGGGAAGTATCCGCACCGAAACCGACAGGATACCGAGCGTTACAATTGACGGAAGTGCTGCGGAAACCGAGCTTAAAATCGGGCCTTACAGCGGCGGATTTTCTCCCGCATGGGGCGATGAAAGCGGCGAAAGCATAAGCCTTAACCTCAGCAGCATTGAATCGTGGGATGAATACAAGGCTCTTTTGGAAAACGGCGAATATCTTAAGGCCGCTTTTGCAGAAAAGCCGACCCTCGACCAAAGCGTTATAGTTTATAGTTTCGACATTGAATACAATATTGATATGGAAGAGTTCGACAAGATAGATAATCCGGATGCGCTTGTGACTTTTGACTGCGATTACGAAAAATCCGGAGTGATGTTCATCGGTTTCAACGGAATGACATGGAGCAGGGAAGAAGGCTGGGCCAAAGTAACATCCAGTGTTCCGAAAAGCTTCAATCCGGATTTTGAAAAAAATATCATGCACATAATCGTTTACGGCGATGATATTGACAACATCAATATGAAAAGTACAGCCGGTGAAATTGAACATTATAACGATGAAAGAGCGGAAACGGATGCGTTCACTGTCACAATGGAACGCCGTGAAATGACCCTTGGCGAGATTATTCTTGAAACCATTTCAAGCGAAAATTACGGTGTCATATATTACGGAAACGACTATGAACACACAGTCCGCGATATGCTTTCCGACGAAGAATATCTTGGATTTGTTGCGGAATTTATGTATGCCCACGGCCAGCTTTCAGAAAATCCTGCGCAGCGTTATGACGGGGGAAGGCTTGACGACGTGATTTCCGAAACTGCTTCGGTAAGCCGCATTATGTACGTCACCTTTGAAGTTACTGTTCCGGCGGGCGAAAGCGTTGTTATCGAAACAAAGACCCTTCGGGAAGCAAGCTATGATTTTTATGGCGGAAGGGAAAAGCTTAACATTGAAGGCTTTGACCTTGTGACAAGGGCCGGCACGAACCTTGTTTTTGAAAAACAAAGCGCTTCTGTTTCGAACACCGAATATATTGAAATAGTTTATAACAATTTCGGATTTGATATCGAAAACGGAATAATGAACGTGCTTCTCGGTGAAGAAGAACATTACTGGATGGAAATAATAAGCAAAAAGCAGGAAGAATGACAACTCTACCGACAGTTTACCTCGATTCCACCGAAATAATATTGAAACAAAAAGCCTCCGGGGATATAATTTTCCTCGGAGGTGATTTTTTGAATTTTGAAATGGATAAAGAAAAATTCGGCGAATTCATAACGGCGCTTCGCAAAGAAAAGGGATTTACCCAGAAAGAACTTGCGGAAAAGCTTTTCGTTTCTGATAAAGCCGTCAGCAAATGGGAAAGGGGACAGAGCCTTCCGGATATAACGTTACTGAATCCTTTAGCTGATATTCTCGACGTCACGCCGGCAGAGCTTCTCAACTGCGGAAGGCTTGAGCAAAGCGAAAACATTGCCCCGGAACAGGTGGATGAGCTTGTTGGAAAAGCAATCAATTTTTCTGATGAAGATGAAAAAGCAAAGCATCTTACCAACACAAAGGGAATTTTGATATATCTTCTTTGCGTTATAGTTGGCGCTGTCGGCGCGACATTTTGCGGTCTTGTGTATCTTGAATCCATAAACATCGTTATATGGACTTTTGAATGGCTTTTTGCGATTTTTGGAGCATATTTTATGTTTTTTGCAAAAGAACGCCTTCCAGAATATTACGACAGCAACAAAATAAGCCTTTACGGCCACGGCGCTTTTCGTATGAATCTTCCCGGGGTTACGCTCAACAACAGAAACTGGCCGTATATCGTTAAAAGCGCAAGAACGGGCCTTCTTTCGGGGCTTGTATCAACACCGTTTCTTTTTCTTCTTGCGTATTGGATTTTGCCGGGTCATATAATAGATAATTGGATAAAACTTCTTTTTCTTATTGCCGCAATTGCTTTTATTGTCGTTCCGATTTATTGGGCGGCATATAAACATAAATAATATGAAAAAAGAAAAGCTCTTCCCGAAAAGGGAAGAGCTTTTTTTGAATCTCTGATAGGGCAGAAATTATTTAACTTCAACCTCTGCGCCAGCTTCTTCGAGTTTCTTTTTGATTTCGTCAGCTTCAGCTTCGGAAACGCCTTCTTTAACTGCTTTGGGGCAGCCGTCAACGATCTCTTTGGACTCTTTGAGGCCAAGACCGGTGATTTCTTTAACAACTTTGATAACAGCCATTTTGGTCTGACCAGCGTTGGTAAGAACAACATCCCAGCTGTCTTTGGTTGCAGCAGCAGGAGCATCAGCAGCAGCGCCAGCTACCATTACGGGAGCATCAGCGGAAACGCCGAATTCCTCGCAGATTGCGTTTTTAAGTTCGTTTGCTTCGAGAAGAGTAAGAGCTTTGATCTCTTCGAGAATGTTCTGGATTTTTTCAGAAGCCATTGTTATTTACCTCCTGTAGATAATTTCGTTGTAATCTTAAAATAATGTTTTTTGCGATCAGGCTGCGCAATTATGCTGCTTCGCCGTCGCCTTCGGGTTCGCCATCGTTTCCGCCGTTTTCTTTTTCGACATATTTGTCAAGCGCAACAGCAATGCCTTTGATCGGGCTGGAAAGAGCGATAACGAGCATGGTAAGGATCTCTTCTTTGCTGGGGGTTTTGGAAAGTTCGAGAACTTTCTTTTCATCAAGAACTTCGCCGTCGATGAAACCAGCTTTAAGGGAGAATTTACCGTTGGAACCTTCTGCAAATTTGCCAAGGATTTTTGCGGGAGCGACGGGATCGTCGTTAGAGATTGCGAGAGCGGTGCTTCCGGAAAGGTAAGCATCGAGTTCGCCGTAACCTGCTTCCTTAGCTGCGAAACGAAGAATAGAGTTTTTGATTACGGTGTATTCAACACCTGCCTCACGGAGTTCGCGACGAAGTTTGGTATCGTCTGCAACGTTGATACCGACGTAATCTACGAGAACACCGGATTTTGCAGCTTTAAGCTTTTCAACGAGCTCTGCAACAGCTTCTTTTTTCGCTTGCAAGATTTTTTCACTGGCCATTTTAAAAATTCACCTCCTGCTTTGTGATGGGAGCTGAATTTGTATAAAACAAAAGCTCCCTCCGCGAGCCGTGGAAGGAGCGTAATAAATCACATTAAAACACTCATCCTCGGCAGGCCGGCTATATTTTAGCCGTTTAAGCGCAGAAACGCACCTGCTGTCTTTGGACAGCGTTAATATTATATACAATATGATTTATAAAGTCAAGCATTTTTTTGAAAAAATATTGAAAAAATTTGATATTAAAGGCGTTTTCTCTTTTTGAAGTTGCCGTATTTTCTCTTGTTGTAGTTTCTGATTATCATAAGCGCGATATAAAGAGCGATAAGAATGAAAATTGTTATAACAATAAACTTGAACCAGAAAGAACGCGTCATATCGGAAAAGTTTTTAAGTCCGCTTAAAAGCTCGCTCTGTTCAACGTCTTCGGCCGCAACAAGAGAAACGGAACCGATAACTTCACCGGAATGAACAAGATTCAGTTTACCGATAGCTTCGCCTTTTTCGATGGGGGCTTCGACGGATTCGGGAACGTCGTATTCATAAGCGATGGAAGCAACGTCGATATCAACGGGAAGAAGCGCGCGGTAGGTTTCGCCTATCATAAGCTGAAGGTGATCTTTCTGCCACGCAAGTTCAAGGGGAACTTCCGCAACGGAAGCGCCGGCTTCGACGATGGTTTTAACTTCAAATTCGGTGAATGCCCAGTTATAAAGCTGTTTTGCATCATAAAGAGCAAGGTTATAGCCTTCGTCAAGCTCGAAAGGCGCGCCCATATTTATCTGATAATATGCAAAGCCTTCATATTCCGCATAGGAAGCGACGTTTCTGCCGATTTCGGCGCTGTATCCGGCTTTGATTCCGGTTACAGGGGAATAATAGTGAACGTTTCCGCTGGCAAGAAGGCCGTTGTCGGTGTTCCAGATGAGCTTTTTATGGGTATCTGTTTCTTCACAGGTATAGGAGGTTTTGGATACGGTTTCACGGAATTTATCAAGGCCCATGGCATATCTGGAAATAAGGTACATATCATAGGCGGTGGTATAATTTGCGGTATCGTGAAGGCCATGGCAGTTTGTGAAGTTTGTATCTTTTGCACCGAGCTGGGCGGCTTTCTGGTTCATAAGCTCAACGAAAGCATCCTGGCTCCCGGCAATAAGTTTTGCAAGGGTCATGGCGGCATCGTAACCGGAGGCGATTACCATAGCGTGGAAAAGCTCATCCGCGGTGAAAACGTTGCCCGCGAGCATACCGGTGGAAATAATTCCGGAGCGGTTTTCGTAAAGGAAGTTCTGGGTGCTCATTTCATAAGCGGCTTCGGCTTCCCATCCGCCGACGGCTTCGATATTTTCAATAACTACTATGGCTGTCATAATCTGAACAAGTTCGGCGGGATACATACGCTGGCCTGAATTTTGCTCAAAAAGAACGTTGCCGTTTTCATCTGCAAGATAAACCGTTTCGCAGTTGATATCAAAAGATGGCTGATATTTTGTTGCCGCAAATGCGGAAACACAGCAGGAAAGTGCCGTAATAATGGCAAGAACAAGAGATAATGCTTTTTTCATAATTTCCTCCGAAACCAAACGTAATAATCAAAATATGTCAAAAATTGATTTTTTATATATTATATTGATATTATAGCAGTTTTTGGTGTATAATGGAAGTGCTTATTTCTTAATTTTATTCCGGTTTGGTATAAAATTAACCTTTTGTTAATTTTTGACCGGTTTGATTTTAATAATTCCGGGAGGAAAAAATGATTTATTTTACCGGTGATACTCACGGCGAACTTACAAGGTTCAAATCTTCTGCAGCTAAAAAGCTGAAAAAAGGGGATACTCTTATTATTTGCGGAGATTTCGGCTTTGTCTGGAATGATTCCAAAGAGGAAATAAACAATCTTAAATGGCTTTCAAAGCGCAAATATAAGATCCTTTTTGTTGAAGGTGCTCACGAAAATTTCGAGATGCTCGACCGTTATCCCAAGGTGGATTTTTGCGGCGGAAAAGCAAGACAGATTTCGGATAACATCTATCAGCTTATCCGCGGAGAGATTTTTGAGATAGAAGGCAAAAAAATCTTTGCTTTCGGCGGCGGAGATGACGAAGAGCTTGACGTTATGGATTTCAGAGAAAGCCTTGATTTTGTAAGGCTTCCGAGCGAAGAGGAATGTGAGCACGCAAAAGAAAGCCTTGAAAAGTTTGAGCACGCCGTGGATTATATCGTTACTTATGACGTTGGATTTAAGATGCGCGGCTTTCTTGAAATGGAAAGCAACTGCTTCAATAATCTTCATGCTTTTCTCAATGAAATTTCGGTTTCATGCTCGTTCAAAAAATGGTTCTTTGGCTGTTTCCATATGGATAGAAGAATTCCGCCGTTCTATTATGCGGTTTATGAGAATATATATGATGCCGAAACCGGAAAAGAAATCTGAAACTATTGACTTTTTGATAATTTGTGATAAAATAGCTGTTTGAATAAGGGAGTAGTCAGCGCGATATGCGCAGCTATGTCAACAGACTGGGTCTTTTGGCCCTGGCATCGCTTTAATTGATGAGACTTATCCGCGTTTTGCGGATAAGTCTTTATTTTTTATCTTGGAGGGATAAATTTGTCATTGGTTGAACTCTTTCTTATCGGAATAAGTCTTTCGATGGATGCTTTTGCTGTTTCAATCTGCAAAGGCCTTTCCGTTGGGGCAATTAAACCGAAGCACATGCTTCTTGCGGGGCTTTGGTTTGGCGGCTTTCAGGCTCTTATGCCGCTTACGGGATATCTGCTTGGCTCAACTTTTGAGCAGTATATCACGAGCATAGACCATTGGGTTGCGTTTATTCTTCTTGGAATAATCGGTTTCAATATGGTCAAGGAATCGAGGGAGGAAAGCGACGAACAGGATTCTTCATTTGCTTTCAAGGCGATGCTTGTGCTCGCGGTTGCAACGAGCATTGATGCCCTTGCGGTTGGAATTACCTTCGCTTTTCTCAGCGTTGATATCATTCCTGCCATTGCAATCATTGGCTGCACGACATTTATTTTTTCGGCAGCAGGCATCAAGATCGGCAGCGTTTTCGGCGCGAAATACAAATCCAAAGCGGAGCTTTTTGGCGGAATCGTACTCATTGCGCTTGGGGTAAAGATACTTATCGAACATCTTTTCTTCGGCGGCTGATGCCGCATAACGGTGCGGTTTGTTAACTGTAAAGTAAAATAGCATTACAAAGAAAAAACGGAGCAGAACTTAAAGTTTTGCTCCGTTTTTCTTTTTGAAAAGAGGTTTATCAGGCGGATTTCATATTCACCCTTAATTTATCAGCGATAAGGGCTATGAATTCGCTGTTGGTGGGCTTGCCCTTGCTGCTGTGGATGGTGTATCCGAAATAGGAATTGAGCACGTCAACATCGCCGCATATAAATTTATCGGGTTGTTTATAGCCTTGATACTCTTGTGTTTATTGGGTTAATATCATTATACCGCAAATCAATAAATGATTCAATAATGATGTTTAGAGTTAAAGATAAAATCTGTATTTTATCTGATGTTTCATAGGCGTAAGCCTATGAATCTTTAGCCCCTGGGGGCGACCGTTATACAAGGCGGCAGCCGAAGGATAACGGGAAAGAGGGGGAAAGGTATAAACTTTTTATCACTTTAAAAGTGTATATATAATTTTATTATGTATTAACAATATAGTAATTTTTAAAGTGATAAAAATTCTTGCATTATATTTGTCATATTATCTACATAGTCATCTTCAAATATTATTGATATTTTTTCATTTGAGATGTCTTCATCATTAAACCACTTTTCTAATATATCATTAACTTTTTTAGAATTATTTTGTTTTTTATTTGTATAGTATTTTGCTAAACCGTCATTGAAAAGCGACAATAAATTATTGCGTGCAATAGTTTGACTTTCAGTAAAGAAATTATAATCCTTTTTTACATTTTTTTGCAATCCCAAAATTCTGAATACAGATTTATACCCATAAAGTTCTTGTAACTTTTCGTTTATTTTTTTGTTTAATACTCCGTCTATTTTTTTGTATTTCGCATGTAAAAATGATTCAACTCCCAATTCTTTCATTATTGTTTTTTGGACAGTATTAATTTCTAAAGCCTCTTCTTCGTTTGCAACTTTCATATTTTCGTTTTGATAAATAATCATAAAAGTTTTTTCAAAGTCTAAAAATTCAGCTTTAGTTAAATTATTAATTGCATCAGCAAATTTGTTTTCTATAAATTTTCTAACATCAATTTGGCAATTATTAATATATGCAAAACCGTGGTTTCTATAAAGATTATTATATTCTGTAACTAATTCTGTCGGTCTTCTATATAAATCTGCCGTTACAATATTATAATTCAAGAACCAATCTTTTTGTGTTTTATATATCTTTTCACCATTTGTTGGTAAATGATACATAATTATATCCTTGAAATAATCAATATATTTACTGTTGTTTCCTTTCGTTCGCCCGTCGGGAATGGGTTCCTTTCTTATTTCCCTAACATAGTAGATTCTACCCACCTGTTCAAAAATAAAAAAACGATTCCATCTTTCTTTTTGCTTTTTACGATTATTGGTTTCATTTTCTCCTAAAGTAGCACAAAGCTCCTTATATAAATATCCTCTTCCTATTTCTAATTTTTCTAATCCTTGCATAATATTTAAGCCACCTATTTTTAGAATTATAGTATCACCATTTTAATATCTAAATATGCCAATTAAAATGATACTTACATATTAAAACTAATCCTATGTTATTTCAAGTAAAATTAAATTTACATCTTGTTCTCATTTTCTGCGGTTAAATAACGTACTAAATAACAAAAAAGTTATTTAAAAATAAGATTGTTCCGTTTCGTAAAAAAAGCTTGTTAAAACACAAAATACACCATAATTATATGTTATATTTCGTAAAAATACCGTAAATGAAAATACCCACACAAAAAGTACATGGACGTTTTCATTTTATTGGAGCGGGTATTTTACATTTTAGAACCAAGTTATTATAATAGAATATGATAGATGTGCTTTATCTGTTTGATAGTAAAATAAGGTTGATTTAAAAGGAGAAAAAGTCTTAAATGTCAGAACCTAACACGAAAAATATAAATTCGCACATTCAGCTGCCAAAATGCAGCTTGATTCCTTTTGTTAATTCTAAAAAATATATTTATTACTATGATTTTGAAACTAACGAAGTAAAACGAAGTACACCCAAAAACTTTAATGTTGAGTATGGTTATTATTATCCGAAAATAGAGGAGTATTTAAATAAAATAGAAACCGCTTTTTAAAAAATAATTTTGTTTATAAATAAAACAGATTTTAATAAACAGCCGATAAAAGTATCTGATAATTTTCGTAACGCTGTATTAGATTATTTATATGCCTTAATGGGAAGAAGTAATGTGATTTTAAATACATTTTTGGAAGGGGCGTTGTCCTCTTGTTTATTCTCGTTAAAAGATAATCGTAATCTTGCAACATATTTAAGCATAGAAACAGCACGAAAATAAGAATTTTATAGCGAATATTTGATTACATTTATGATAAACAATTCTTCAAATCCATTTATTTTGCCATGTTGTGGAGTAGAGTATATGATTTTGCTCTGAAAGATGGTCAATATATTAATATGCCAATTACACCAAAGGTATCAATTGTTTTAGTCCCTAAAGAAATAGGTGAAAAATATGTTGAAGATAATGTGGTAAAAATGATGATTATTAGTAATGAGGAAACTGTAAATAAACTAAACAAACAAGCTTTTTTGAGAGAAAAGCAGGGTAATAGAAGAGGCATTGTTGCAACAAGTAGGGAACAATTACAGAAAGTTGCAGATGAAATTAATAAAAGTTATAAATGCTCATGATTTTTGCATGAGCATTTTTGTTTGGTGATGTAACTCGTAAAAGAGCAGAGCAGGATGGAAAATATAAATTGTTTCTTTATTACCAAGAAATATACTCAAATCATTGTTTTATTTTCCGCCCTGTATTATAATTAAAGGCAGGTAAAACAAAGGCAGGTGCTCAAGATGAAAGACGTTGAACAGAGAAAAGCTGCAAAGGAATTTGCTGAATACTGGAAAGGCAAAGGCTATGAAAAAGGCGAAAGCCAACCCTTCTGGCTCTCGCTTCTCAATGAGGTTTTCGGAATCGAAAAGCCTGAACAGTTTATGACTTTTGAGGAACAGGTTCACCTCGATAACACAAGCTTTATCGACGGCATGATTCCGTCCACTCATGTAATGATTGAGCAGAAAAGCCGCGGCAAAGACCTCAACAAAAAAATTAAACAGTCCGACGGTTCTTTCCTCACTCCGTTCCAACAGGCACAAAGATATTCTGCAAGTCTGCCTTATTCACAGCGTCCCCGTTGGATAATCACCTGCAACTTTGAATCTTTCAATGTTTATGACATGGAGCATCCGAATGGGGAGCCGGAGGTAATTCTTCTTGAGAACCTTGAAAAAGAATACTACCGTCTCGCTTTCCTTGTAAACAGCAAGGACGAACACCTTGAGAAAGAGATGGAAGTTTCCATCAAAGCAGGTGAAATCGTAGGCAAACTTTACGATGCTCTTTTGGCACAGTATCTCAACAAAGAAAATGAAAGTTCCCTCAAGAGTCTTAATGTGCTTTGCGTCCGTCTCGTATTCTGCCTTTATGCAGAGGATGCAGGCATCTTTGGTCGCCGCGGAATGTTCCATGACTACCTCAATGAATACGATGCGGTGCATTTCAGAAAAGCTCTAATCGACCTCTTCAAAGTTCTTGATACCAAACCCGAAAACCGCGACCCTTACATGGAACCCGAGCTTGCCGCATTCCCCTATGTAAACGGCGGACTTTTTGCAAATGAGGATATCGAGATTCCGATGTTCACCGATGAAATTAGAAAACTTCTTCTCATCGACGCAAGCAACGGTTTTGACTGGTCTGAAATCAGCCCTACCATCTTCGGTGCGGTATTTGAAAGTACATTGAACCCCGAAACCAGAAGAAGCGGCGGCATGCACTACACCTCCATCGAAAACATTCACAAAGTAATCGACCCTCTCTTCCTCGATGATTTGAGAGCAGAGTTTGAGGAAATCTGTGAGATTACAGTAGATAAAACCAGAGAAAAGAAACTCAAGGCTTTCCAGGATAAACTGGCAGGTCTTTGTTTCCTTGACCCTGCCGCAGGTTCCGGCAACTTCCTTACTGAAACATATCTCTGCCTCCGTAAACTCGAAAACGAAATTCTTGATATTCTTTTCCACGGACAGATTTCTTTCGGCGAATACACCGAACCGATTAAGGTTCAGATTAGCCAATTCTACGGAATTGAAATCAACGACTTTGCTGTTTCCGTTGCAAAGACTGCTCTTTGGATTGCGGAAAGCCAGATGCTCAAGAAGACCGAGGATATCGTTCACATGAGCCTTGATTTTCTGCCGCTTAAATCCTATACCAACATAGCCGAAGGAAACGCTCTTCGCCTTAATTGGGAAGATGTCGTTCCGAAGGACAAGCTCGACTACATCATGGGAAATCCACCGTTTGTGGGAATCAATTGGTTAAATGATAGTCAGCGTGAAGATATGGACAAAATTTGGGTTGGAGAAAAGCGTGGAAAGCTTGATTACGTAACATGTTGGTATGTAAAAGCAGCAAATTATATTGGAAATAATAAGAATATTAGATGTGCTTTTGTTTCTACAAACTCAATATGTCAGGGGGAACAAGCTGTTACCTTATGGAGAAAAATTCTTATAGATAATGGTTTTTTCATAAATTTTGCTGTACAAAGTTTTGTTTGGGATAATGAATCTTCTGATAAAGCGCAGGTTCATGTTGTAATTGTTGGATTTTCGAAAGAAAATTCAACAAATAAAATTCTTTATAGCGAAAGCAAAAGCAAGAAAGTTGATAACATAAATGGGTATCTTCTTTCAGCTCCAACAGTATTGATTGAAGAACACAGCTCGCCATTATGCAATGTCCAACCAATTGTCAGAGGTAGCCAAGCAACAGATGATGGATTGTATTTATTTACTTCGGAAGAAAAGAATGAGTTTGTAAAAAAAGAACCTGTATCCGAAAAATATTTCAAAAAATTTATGATGGGACGAGAATTCATTAACAATATTGAGAGATGGTGTTTGTGGATTCCAGACATTTCTCCAGCGGAGTTGAAAAAATGTCCTATGATTTTTGACAGAGTAAAAAAGGTACAGGAATTTAGGTCTGCAAGTAAAAATCAACAGACAAAAATGTCAGCTAATTATCCAACACGGTTTGGACAATATCGTCCTCCGGCAGAAAAATATATTGCATTTGCCAAAGTTTCTTCCGAGCGGCGCAAATATATTCCTATTGGATTTTTAACTAATGATATAATTCCGGGAGATAAGTTGTTTACGATTCCAAACGCAACATTGTATATGTTTGGAATTTTGACATCGAATGTTCATAATGCTTGGATGAGAACGGTAAGCGGAAGATTAAAAAGTGATTACAGTTATTCAACAACAATTGTGTACAACAACTTTCCTTGGCCTAATCCAACAGAAGAACAAAAAGCAAAGATTGAACAGACAGCACGGGCGATTCTGGATGCAAGAGCACTTTACCCAGATTGCTCTCTTGCAGACCTTTACGATGAAGTAGCAATGCCTCCGGAACTCCGCAGAGCACACCAGGCTAACGACAAAGCCGTAATGCAAGCTTATGGATTCTGGGGTAAGCTCAATTCCGAATCTGCCTGCGTCGCCGAACTGATGAAGATGTACCAAGAATTAGTGGAGGGATAGATAAGCTGATTTATGAACAAAGAAAATCTTACAGGGATAATTCAAACGAAAGACAAACCTATCTTCTTTTCAAATTATAATTATTATGATTTTAGTTTTTTAACAGATAATATTCTTTTTAGTGGAGGGAAAAATGAAATAACAAAAATCCCGACTGAAAATGGCTTTTTATATGGAAAAACTCATAATAATCAAGATATAGCCATTTATGTTGGAACGGATTC
>JAFUJP010000001.1 GCA_017473745.1 Oscillospiraceae bacterium | reverse complement strand
GATTCCTTTTTACTATTGATAATTTCTCTTCCACGCTTCTTATTTCATATTTCCTTGCCATTTTTATCACCCCTTTCATCTATCTTAACATAAAAAATGATGGCAGACACTTTTCGTGTCTACCATCATTTTAGCACTTCAATAAAGCGCCTCTTTTTTCTTATATCAGATTCTCTTTTCAATCCAATCAAGTATGTATTTATAAACTTCCTGCCTGCAGTCCTCGTTGAGGATTTCGTGGCGAAGACCGGGATAGAGCTTGAGGGTAAGATCTTTCACACCGGCTTTTTCAAAAGTTGCGTGGGCGGCTTTAACTCCTTTGCCGTTTTCACCGACAGGGTCCTTGTCGCCGGAAATGAAAAGTACCGGTTTTGTTTTATCCATTTTATTCACGTTTTCCTGTTTGCGGATAAATCCGATGCCGCCGAGCATATCAAGGAAAAGCCCGACGGTCGCCGGCTCGCCGCAAAGGGGATCGGCAACGTATTTATCAACGTTTTCCTCGTTCACCGAAAGCCAGTCGTATGCGGTTCGGGGTTTTTCGATGCCGTTGTTGTAACTTCCGAAAGCAAGGGCTGTTACAAGGCCGTGCGGTTTATCAAATCCGTTCAGCTTTCCGATAATATTGCCGATGAGTTTGCCTCCGGCAACAAGCGCGCCGCTTTGCTGGCCGGTGCCCATGATTATTGTGCCGTCAACGTCCCCGGGGTATTTGATTAGATAGGTCCTTGCAAGAAAAGAACCCATGCTGTGCCCCATGAGAAAATACGGAACATCGGGATATTTTTCACCGTACATAGTGCGGATTTTGTGAAGGTCGGAAACAACGTTATCCCAACCGTTTTCCCTGCCGAAATAGATATACGGCATTCCTTCCATTACCGATTGGCCGTGACCGATATGGTCCTCGCCCACAACAAGAATGCCGTTTTCCGCAAGATAACGGGCAAAAGCGTCATAACGGCGGATATATTCCGCAACGCCGTGGGCGATTTCGAGAACAGCCTTCGGCCTTCCTTCCGGAAGCCATTCTTCCGCGTGGATCACGTTAAAGCCGTCGGAGGAATCAAAATAAAAAGAATTGTGAATAATCATGGAAAAACCGCCCTTTCTGTGCTATACTTCAGTTAAGAACTGACAATAAAAAAACGGGAAATACGGATTCCGGAACAGGCCCTGCGGCTTGTGCCCAATGACAGCTTTTGTCATTCTGAGCGAAGCGAAGAATCCGTTTGTTTCAGTCAATCTGCTTCAGCTAAATAATAACACTTTTCGTTTCAAAAAGATAGGGGGTTTTCCTTAATGAAAGAATACGTTCTCTCTCTCGACCAGGGAACCACAAGTTCCCGCGCCATAGTGTTCAACAAGGCGGGAGAAATCGTTTCCGTCGGGCAGTATCCTTATGACCAGATTTATCCCAAATCCGGCTGGGTCGAACACGACCCGGAGGTTATATGGGAAACCGAACGCAGAGCCGCGGAAGAAGCCGTTAAAAAAGCCGGAGTCGAAATCGCCGCCATAGGCATCACCAACCAGCGCGAAACCACCATCATCTGGGAAAAAGCCACCGGAAAGCCCATCTATAACGCAATAGTCTGGCAATGCCGCCGCACCGCCGCGATCTGCGATATGCTTTCGGCAAAGGGCTATGACGAAATGATAACCGAAAAAACCGGACTTATGATAGACGCCTATTTTTCCGGCACAAAGATAAAATGGATCCTCGATCATGTTCCCGGCGCGCACGAAAGAGCAGAAAAAGGCGAACTCCTTTTCGGAACCGTTGAAACATGGCTTATCTGGAAGCTTACCGGCGGCAAAGCCCACGTCACCGATTATTCCAACGCATCCCGCACCATGCTTTTCAATATCCACACACTTGATTGGGATGAGGAGCTTTGCGAAATGCTCGATATCCCCATGTGCATGCTGCCGAAACCGGTTGAAAACTCCGCTCTTTACGGCGAAGTTGCCGAGGGTATTCCCGGGCTCGAAAGCCTTGCGGGCGTTCCGGTATGCGGTTCCGCCGGTGACCAGCAGGCCGCCCTTTTCGGACAGGGCTGTTTTGAAATCGGCGAAGCGAAAAATACTTACGGCACCGGCTGTTTCACCCTTATGAATATCGGCGGCGAACCGGTCCGTTCCAATTCCGGGCTTGTTACCACCGTTGCATGGAGCATCGGCGGAAAAACCACCTATGCCCTCGAGGGCAGCGTTTTCAACGGCGGTTCCACTATTCAGTGGCTCCGTGACGGGCTCGGCATCATAAACGCCGCACCGGAAGTTAACCCCCTTGCGGAATCCGTCAGCGATTCCGGCGGCGTTATTCTCGTTCCGGCATTCACCGGACTTGGCGCGCCCCATTGGGATATGTATGCAAGGGGCGCACTTTTGGGCATAACCCGCGGCACCACCAAAGCGCATATTGCAAGAGCCGCCCTTGAAGGAATTGCCTATCAGGTAACGGATATGATAAACGCCATGAGAAAGGATGCAAATTGCGATATCGCCGTTCTTCACGTTGACGGCGGCGCTTCCGTCAGCAACCTTATGATGCAGATTCAGTCCGACCTGCTCCGAATCCCCGTCGAGCGCCCGAAAGTTGTTGAAACCACCGCCTTCGGCGCCGCCGCTTTGGCAGGGCTTTACGTCGGGGTTTGGAACAGCCTTGAAGAAATTGCCGAAGCTCACGAAAGCGAACGCACTTTCTATCCCGAAAGACCCGCCGCCGATGCGGAAAAGGATTATAACCAGTGGAAGCGCGCAGTCGGCCGCGCCTGCGGCTGGGTGGAAAAATAACCGCTTCAACAAAAGGGTCGGATATCATTTAAAGCCTCCCCTATCAGGGGAGGTGTCACCGCAGGTGACGGAAGGGTGGAAACCCTGTCAGGTCTGCGAATATCGGCAAATGTAATCTTACCCCATTTCTTTGCCCGTGCAAAGAAACGCGGTAAGACCGCAAAGAAACACGTTTCTATCCCCCATTTTTGCTCCCGCAAAAATCCCCCTTATCAAAGGGGGTAAAACGCCCCACCGAACGAACGAGGTTTCTAATCTCCACCGTCGCCGTTCGGAGCCGGCAACGGTTTTCAATATACCGCGACGGCTCGGCTATATTGGTTCACTATTCCACTGTAGGGAACGCCGTCCCCGGCGTTCCGTAACCCAAGAACGCAGAGCGTTTTAGAGCCTTCCCTTGGGGGAAGGTGGATTTCGCCGAAGGCGAAAGACGGATGAGGGTAAACCAAGAATGCGGAGCGCACATCAAAATTTGACAGGGTTTACGGCGGGAGCAGGTGCCCTGAGCACGAAGTGCGAGGTAATCCCTTCAGGGACTCCCGCCCTACATTGAAAATGCGATAATCTGCAAACCGTAGGGAACGCTCTTTACCGTTCCGTTTGAAAAAAATAATTTTGCATAACAAAAAAAGGGCGGAAAAATCCGCCCTTTGTTTTTTGCGTTATATCGGAAGATTCATAAGAAGCCGGCTTCCGGCAATAAAACTGAGAAGGTTTGCAAGAAGCGCGAAAAGAAAAGCAAACAGACGTTTTTTCATAATCCGACCTCCTTTTATGTCCTTCACTATGTAAGTGTCGAAAAACACCGGAAATGTTGCATTATTCCGCAATTATTTCAAGATATTCCTCAAGACAAAGGCCGTTTTCCATAATATATTCCGCCGCCTCAACTCCGACGTAGCGGTAATGCCAAGGCTCATAGGTGATTCCGGTTATATCCTGTTTATCCTTCGGATAGCGAAGAATAAAACCGAATTCTGCGCAGTGTTCATAAAGCCATTTGAAAGAATCAAAATTCTCGTAATCGTGCTCAAGGTCGCTGTAATAATTCCAGTAATCGGTGGAAACAAGGTCCATTGCAAGACCCGTATGGTGTTCGCTTGTTCCGGGCGGAGCAACCCATTTTGCCGCTTCGATCATTGCATCCTCTTCGGAATATCCGTAATTCAGAAATTCGTTCACCTTGCGCTGATAAAGCTCGGCGGATTTCGCAACGGTGCGGTATGCGGAACAAAGCGCCATATTAAAACCGGCTTCTTTTGCCGCCGCCACAAGATTTCTTGCGCTTTCGGCAGCTTTTTTATCAAGCTGATATTTGCCCTGCACCGTTTCAAGCTCAACGGTGTGATTCTCCGGAATATAATTCCACGGGTTCACAAGAATGAGCACGGATTCATCTTCGGGCTTTGGAACAGGTTCTTTTTCAGGCTCTTCCGGAACGGAAGAGCTCTGGGGGATATCCCCCGGATCCTCATCCGCCGGTTCCTCTTCAATGGGTTCGAGCACGACCGTTCCGCTTTGGGGAAGATCCTTGCTCCCTTCGTCCCCGTTTGAGCACGCAGATGCGGTTATAAGCAAAATCAAGGCCAAAAGCAGGGCTGTTACATTGTGTTTTTTCATTTTATCTCCATTTCTCCGGCGGCATACATTATCGCCGCAAGGGCGGCCACCGGTGCCGTTTCACAGCGAAGGATACGCGGGCCGAGGGAAGCGATAAGCGCGCCGTGTTCTGCGGCAAATTCCGCTTCATCATCAGAAAAACCGCCCTCGCTCCCGACCATCATGGCGATGGTTTTCCCTGTGTGTTTTTCCATAATTTCATGCAAGGGGTATTGGGCGTGCTCAAAAAAGAATATGGGTGTTTCGGCCTTTGCCATTTCGAGCACGGCGTTTTTATAGGTCATAAGCTCGCCCACTTCGGGAAGCCTTCCTCTTCCGCTTTGCTTCGCGGCTTCGTCGGCAATTTTACGAAGACGCTCAAGCTTTTTCTTCATGGTTTTCTCATCCGGGCGGGATATGCATCTCGAGGTGAGCACCGGCACTATTTTTGAAACACCAAGCTCAACGGATTTCTGAACTATGTATTCAAGCTTGTCAAATTTCGGCAAAGCCTGATAGAGAATGACTTCCGTTTCCGGCTCCGCGGCGGAATCACGGCGCTCAATTATATCAAGAACAACGCTTTCGGGAAAAGCCTCGCGGATAACCGCTTCGGCTTCTCTTCCTTTTCCGTCGCAAAGCACAAGGTGTTCGCCGTTTTTCATGCGAAGAGAAAGGGCAATATGCCTTGCATCTTCGCCGGTTATTTCAACAAAATCGCCTTCAACGCTTTCAACAAAAAATCTCGGCATAATCTTTCCTCCAATCAATAAAGAGCAAGCTCAAAATCACCGAAATATCGGCTTCCAAGGGGGTTGATATCGGTGAAATCCGCCGAATAAAAGCTTCCGTAATGGGGTCTTTTTCCGTCACAGAGCTTATAGAAATTGCCCTTCATTTTGTGGCCGGGTTCAAGATAGCTTTTGCCGAAAAGCTTTTCGACAAGGGAAAGGGTAAGGGTGAAGCTGCTGCACCAATAAACACCCTGTTCGTCCTCGCCGGTATAGATTCTTACCGAAACACTTTTTGTAACGTCGGTTTCGGTTCCTTCGGTTTCATTGATAAACTTGCATAAAAGGGCGCCGCTTCGGTTGGTCGAAAGCCAGAAATAGCGTTTTCCGCCGTCCTCTTCCGCAAAGGGCGCGATTGCAGCCCCAACAACGCTTTTTTCTTCCGGATTTACCTCGAAAGCAAGGAGCTGGATATAAAGATCGTCGTTCGAAATGCAAAGCCGTGCCTGGGCATAGGGCTTGTAATCCGCCTTTTCAAGGGGATAATTTATGATTTTCGCGGCGGGAAGGGAATTCCAAAGGGGTTCGCCGGTTATCATGCTTATGGGGAACATTTTTAACTTCCTCCTTCACAAAGGATATGTTTTCACAAATACAGTTTATAACATAATGCTCCGCAAATCAATAAGGTTTTATTCCGTTTCGGCAAAACTTATTTTAAAACACAAAAAAACCGTGCCGTTTTTCGGCACGGTTTTTATCAATGGATTTCGATAACTTCTATTTTGCTTACGCCTCCATATATGTCGGTTTCATAGATATCCGTATCATTTGCGTTGGATCTTCCTCCGAAACTAAGATTGCTGAAATAAACCGCGGCTTCAATATACTTTACGTTTTCGCCGAAATCCATTCCGGTATATTCGGCAAGGTCATCGAAAGACAAAACGGTGTGCATCTGAAAATTTTCATCAACGTAACGGCAAAAAACGTTTGCGGGCTGAACTTCCTTTCCGGTAAGTTCAAAAAGAGAAGCTTCAAGTTCTTTAAGCACGTTTTCCGCTTCTTCGGTTCTTTTGTGAACAAAAAACATATTTTTGCCCTCTTCATAATAGGGAAAGAAAGCAAAAAACTCGCCGTAATGATTTTTCTGCACGGCAAAAACCCCTGTAAAACAGACCGGTTCTTTCGACCAGCCCAACGAATAGCCCGCATCAACACAGGCCGCAAAATCATTTATGCTGTAAGGAATTTCATAAACCGTTCGGATATCCTGAACCTGATATCCGAAAAGAGTTTGTTCTTTTCCGGTCATATATGGATCTTCAAATCTGATATATTCATCCGAGCAAAGATTCCAGGCATAAACATAATCAAGAGAAAACTGAAAGACGTGGTTTTCATAATCAATTTTTTCTCCGGAAAAGTCGCGAAGGGTCTTCCATACGTTTTCATCAGCGGGCTGTTCGGGAGGAGAAGAACTTCCGGAGGATTCCGCGCTTTGCAAAGAGCCGTTTTCTTCGGGAATTTCCGTTTGCGAACACCCGCAAAAAAGCGCAAGGATAAGAACAACGGCAAATAATTTTTTCATACGAAATCCTCCTTTTATAAATCTTTAACTATATTATATTTTGTGCATCCGCACAAGTAAAGAATTTTATTGCGACAAATGTAAATTTCTACGTTTTGCACAAATGTAAAAGTTATTTTTTATTCTTTTTTCAAATAAAAAAGCGGCGCGGACTTTTCTTTATTTGACAACGGCGGCGGTTTATTATAATATAAAGAAAAAAACGGTGACAAAGGTCTTTTTTTGTCACAACAGATATATACGGAGGCAAAGCCCTTGAAAAAAACAAAAATCCTTTCTATTCTTCTTGCGGCCCTAATGGTTTTCGCCCTTTCGGGCTGTGATGTTCTTGATAATCTTGGCCTTGATAAAATATTCGATTTGAGCTTCGGCGATGATGAACAGCCCAGCCAGTCTTCAAGTTCCGTTCCGGAGATTATCGAACCGGATGACCCAAACTGGCCCGTAACCGCTTTCGGCGCCGAAATTGAAGCCGCGCCTGAAAAAGTTGCCGTGGCTTCGCCCGCCCTTGCGGAATACATAAACGATATGCGGCTGCTTACAAAAGTTTGCGCCGTTTCGGATTATTGCAGCTTCGAGGGCGCTTCGGGAATTCCGAGCATAGGCTCCGTTCGCCTTCCGGATATGGAGGCCATCAAAAGCGCCGCGCCGGAATACATCCTTACTTTTTCTCAGTATGAAGAAAGCGTTCTTATCGAGCTTCAGCAGATGAATATTACCGTTATAGTGATCGATGCACCCCAAAGCCTTGATGAACTTCGGGAACTTTACCGCCGGACGGCTTTGTTCTTCCTCGGCGCGGTGGAAGGCCCCATCTATGGCGAAAGCTACGTTTCGGAATATGATGCCGAGCTTTCCGCCCTTGCGTATGCAGGCGAAAAGAAAACCGCCGCGTTTATCCGCGCTCTTGACTATATGATGGTCACCGGCGGCACCATGGAAAACGAACTTCTCACCGCGGCCGGATTTATCAACGCCGCAGGCGAACAGAGCGGCTACGTCTTCCCGGAAGATGGCTGGAAGGATTTTGACCCGGCGGTGCTCTTTGTGAACAGCGATATCCACCTTATCGACCTTGAATCGAGCGACCTTTACAAGAAGAAATCCGCCGTTAAAGGTGATAAAGTATATAATGTTGACCTTGATACCCTTGCCCTTTGCAGCAAGCGTTCATTTGAAATAGTCAAGAATATGCTGGCCACGGTTTATGAGGATTACCCCCTCGGAACGCCCCTCGAACCCGCATATCCCAGCATGTATAAAAGCTGATTCTTTTGGAGGGATTTTATGTTCAGTTATAATTTTATAAATCTTATCGCCGCGGCACTTACCTTTTTCTTCGGCGTAATGAGTATTGTTAACGATAACCTTTGGTTAAGCACCCTTTGTTTTTTCGGTGCCTGCGTATGCTTCGTGATTGCATATATCAAAGGTAAAAGAAAAAAATAAGAATTTTGTGTAAAAAGGGCGGAAATTTTTTCCGCCTTTTTCGCTATCCAAAAATATTTTCCAAGCGGAGCATTCAGGATCGTTCCCTACAGTGGAATGACGACGGTAGCAACCTCCTCGGAGGAGGGGGACCGTCGAAGACGGTGGAGAAAGGATTTTGCACGGACAAAGAAATGGGGTAAGTATTACATTTGCCGATATTTGCAGACCTGACAGGGTTTCCACCCTTCCGTCACCTGCGGTGACACCCAACTCTTGCGGTGCCCAAAATATTCTGCGGCATTCGCCTTGAATATTTTGACCGCGGCGCCAAACCCTGCTCACTTCATCGTCCACAGGACGCGTTTCGCAGGCTTTGCTCCTGATAGGGGAGGCACGCACTCCGTGTTCTTGGTTTACCCTCATCCGTCTTTTTTTGACCGAAGGTCAAAAAATCCACCTTCCCACGGGGGAAGGCTTTGCTCTATGAGAAGGTAAAAAAATCCCATTCCTTTCGGAACGGGATTTTTTTTACTTATTATATCCCTCCGTCACCTTTGGTGACGCCTCCCTTTGGGCAAGGGCGGCTTTAGAGGATTATTCCGCACTGATAATGTAATAATAAACGGGCTGGCCGCCGTAGATGACGTTTACTTCGATGGAGGAAGAAAGCTTTCCTTCGATGACCTCGCGGATTGCTTCGGCCTGTTCTTCGGAAATATCCTCGCCGTAATAAATGGTCACCATGGAGGTATCTTTGTTTACGAGCGCTTTTGCAAGGCGGCCGCAGATTGTATCCATATCCTTGCCGGTATAGACCATTTTGCCCTCTTTCATTGCAAGGAGCTCGCCCTCTTTGATTTTGTGACCGTCAAAGTCGGAATCCCTTGCGGCAAAAGTTACCTGACCGGTTGCAACGGAGGAAAGAGCTTCGTTCATTGCCTCGGTGTTTTCTTCGATGCCGGCTTCGGAATCATAAGCAAGCATTGCGGAAATACCCTGGGGAACGGTTCTGCTGGGAACAACGATAACGTTTCTGTCGGCGATTTCAGAAGCCTGCTGCGCCGCCATGATGATGTTTTTGTTGTTCGGAAGAACGAATACATTCTTTGCGGGGGTTGCCTGAACAGCCGCAAGAATATCTTCGGTGGAAGGGTTCATGGTCTGGCCGCCGGAAACGATGTTGTCGCATCCGAGATCGGCGAAAACGTCGGTAAGTCCTTTTCCCGCGCAAACGGAAACAAAGCCGTATTCAACGGAAGGATCAACCTCTGCATAGGGAAATTTTTCTTCTTTGGGTTCTTCCTTGGGTTCTTCAAAATCAGCCTCGAGGGAAGTATGGGCAATGCCCATGTTTTCGACTTTGGTGGCGGTAAGAACGCCGTAGGAAAGCACTTCGGTAAGAACTTTTCCGGGTTCGTTGGTGTGGATGTGGAATTTTGCGCCGACGGTGCCTTCGGTGTATTCAACAACCTCGCCGTAGGCGGAAAGTGCTTTTTCAAGTTCGACAGAAGAACCTTCGCTGCGTTTTGCAACGGCTTCGACGCAATAGGTATATTCGGTCTGTTTGGAAGCGGCAATTTCCTCCGCGGTTTTGGGCATAATCATCTTGCCTTCGGAAATTACGCTCCAGATACCCTCGAAGATATAAACAAGGCCCTGGCCGCCGGCATCAACAACGCCGCTCTTTTTAAGGATGGGAAGCATCTCGGGGGTCTGTTCAAGGGTTTTGCGGCTTTGAAGATACATTCCATAGAAAACAGCAATGACGGAATCATCGTATTTTACGATTTCGGTTGCCTTTTCTGCCGCGCAGCGGGAAACGGTAAGGATGGTGCCTTCGGTGGGTTTCATAACGGCTTTGTATGCCGCTTCAACGCCAAGGGTGAAAGCGGCGGCAACATCCGCACCGGAAGCGGTTTCTTTGCCTTTCATTCCTTTGGAAAAACCGCGGAAAAGAAGGGAAAGGATAACGCCGGAGTTACCTCTTGCGCCGCGAAGGAATCCGTTTGCGGCGGTTTTTGCAACCTGTTCAACGGTGACGTCATCACCGAGTTTTTCAAGTTCTTTTGCGCCGTTGCCGATGGTCATGGACATATTGGTGCCGGTATCGCCGTCGGGAACGGGGAATACGTTAAGTGCGTCAACCTCTGCTTTTCTGTTGCTGAGGTTGTTGGCTCCGGAAATAAAAGCATCACGAAGCTGCTTTCCGTTTATCAAAAGTCTCAACTCCTCTTAAATAGTCCTTATGGGGTTTATATTACGTACCTGATTTATTTTTACCACAAAATAATTCACATAGCTAAAGGCATGGGCTGTTTACAGCACATACCAAAATATATTATAGCACACAATTTACAATATGTAAAAGGGAATTTTGCAAAAAAATACGGAAAACATAAAAATTATTCGATTTTCCATTCAAGAATGTTGTAAAACATATCGAAATCCGTTCCGTAAAGAGTGAAAGGAAGATCGCGGTTGAAAATTGCGCAGCCTTTTGTATAGCAAAGGGGAACAAATGGCGTAACTTCCGCAAAAGTTTCGGCAAATTCCGAGGGGGTAACGGTTCCGCCCATAAAGCCGAGCCAGCTGTAATAAAGCTTTTCGCTTTCGGGAACGCCGTAGTTTATGTATTCCATATCCGCAAGCTGGTATGCGTATGGGGTGAGTATCCTCGTAAGATCCATATCCGCCCCAAGGCGCATTTCGGCAATATACATATCGTAATCGTAATTCTGAAGCGCAAGCATAAATGCACTGTATGAAAGGGAAGTGACTTTGACTTCGATTCCCGCTTCGCCGAGCATTGCGGCGACGGAATTCGCAAGAGCGACCTTGACGGAACTGTCGCTGCATACTATAAGTTTCAGCGAAATGCGTTTTCCGCGCTTATTGGTGCGAAAACCCTCGTCATCCCGGTTATCAAAACCCATATCGTCAAGGATAAGGTTTGCGGACATAAGGTCAAGGCTGTTTTTTGAAACATACTGCATCTCGTAAAAATCCGGGTTATAGATTTTTTTCGGCGCGGATGCAAAATGCCCGTAAATGTCGGTTGCTATGCTGTTATAGTCGATGGCGGCAGAAACGGCTCTGCGAAAATCGGCATAGTATGTGAAGCTTGAGCTGCTGTTGAGCCCGAGATAAACCATCCGGTTGGACTGCATTCCCATGGTGCCGCCGTTTGCGGCGGAACCTGTATCCATGGGGTTTGAAACGTATATGCAGTCATAAAGCCCCATACGCATTTCATAGGTCAGAAGGTTCATATCCGTTGCGGAAACAAGCTCGATTTCCTGTGCGGCGGAATAAATATCGCATATAAGATGTGTTCCATCGTCACTGAAATAGTATCTGTCGGGGAAATAGAGCGGGTTTTCAACCGTTTCATAGGATATTACCGGAAAGGTAAGCAGATTCGGGAAATATCTGTTTGCATAGTGCAAAACGATACGAAGGCAGGTGGCGTTTATGACCTTTGATGAACTTACGCATTCGAGGGTCGTGGCGTAATAACTGCCCTCATCCATGGCCTGCTGAAGAGAATAGCGAAGGTCATAGGCGGTGAATTCCGTTCCGTCGGGGAAGGTCATCCCCTCGTCAAGATAAATGTACCAAGTGATATTATCCTCGGTATAAATTTCCGAAACGAGGTCGAGCTCATAGCTGTAATCCGATTTAAGGTTTACCATGGCGCGGTAAATAAGCTCGCAGACGAAACGGTTCGGTTTTGAAAGAGTGGTGTATGGAGAAACCCCTTCACTGTAATCGTATGGAATACTGAGAGTGAAGGGTTCTTCTTCGATGATTTCGGGCTGCTCGTCCGGTTCGGAGGGAATATCCACCTCTGTTACCGGAGGAGTAAAAGTTTGTGTTTCACAACCGCAAAAAAGCATCACTGCGGCGAGGAAAAGTGAAAATATCTTTATAAATTTCATTTTAAGGGGTCGTCTATCTCAAATCGCTCGATGGAGAGAGCCTTTCCTGTGGAATCATCTGTTTCGGTGAAAATGCCCTGTATTTTACATGGGCCCTTTGCGATTTCCATGCCTTTGCCACGAAGGTGGGTTATCATAAAATCGGTGGAGCATTTTGTAACGACGCCGAGCACGGAATCAATGGGGCCGCACATTCCTATATCGGTGATATATGCGGTTCCTCCGGGAAGGATACATTCATCCGCGGTGGGAACATGGGTGTGGGTTCCGAAAACGAGAGAAGCCTTGCCCTCGACGTATCTTCCGAGGGCGATTTTTTCGCTTGTGGCTTCGCCGTGGATATCAATGACAACGTGCTTTATGCCGAGCTCTTTTATTATTTTTTCTGCCGCGGTAAAGGGGCTTTCGTATGCCATATCGAGAAAAACGTTTCCGATAAGGTTTATAACGGCACAGCGGTATTTTCCCCTTTCATAAACGTAAACGCCGGAACCGGGGGCATTGGGATGAAGGTTCGCCGGGCGCAAAGCGCCGTAGCCGCGTTCATAAATTTCGGCCATATCCCTGTTTTGCAGGGAATGGTTGCCGCCGGTGATAACGTCGGCGCCCAGAGAAAAAAGCGCATCGCAGTTTCTTGCGGTGATGCCGCTGTTGTCGCCGGCGTTTTCGCCGTTCACTATTATGATATCCGGGGAATATCTCTTTTTAAGAGCGGGCATATGGCGGCGAAGGGCTTCAACACCGATGGTGCCCACAACGTCGCCGAGGCATAAAATTCGCATAAATTCACCTTATCTGGCAACAAAGCCGACTTTTTTATACATTTTGTCGATGGTGCGCTGGGCAATGCGTTCTGCCTGCTCGGCACCTTTGCGGTAGCAATCTTCGAGATATGCTTTTTCGGAAAGATATCTGGAATAGTTTTCACGGATGGGGGCAAGGTGTTCCGCAACCGCTTCGCCGACGGATTTTTTGAAATCGCCGTAGCCTTTGCCTTCAAAGTCGCGTTCGATGGAATCCATGGAAAAGCCTGTGACGGCACCGTAGATAGTCATAAGGTTGTTGATGCCGTCCTTGCCTTCGCGGTAGGCAACTTCCATATCGGAGTCGGTAACGGCGGATTTGAATTTCTTGATGATGACATTGGGTTCGTCAAGAATATAAACACAGCCCTTGGGATTTTCATCGGATTTGCTCATTTTTTTGGTCGGGTCGGAAAGGCTCATAATCTTGCCGCCGCCCCGGGAAGAAGCGATATAGGGTTCCGGAACGGTGAAGGTTTTTCCGTAAAGGTTGTTGAAACGTTCCGCAACGTCGCGGGCAAGTTCAAGATGCTGTTTTTGGTCAACGCCCACAGGAACGACGTCTGCCTGATAAAGAAGAATATCGCCTGCCATAAGAACGGGATAGGTGAAAAGCCCGGCGTTGATGTTGTCGGCGTGTTTTGCGGATTTATCCTTGAACTGGGTCATGCGCGAAAGTTCACCGAACTGGGTGGAACAGCTGAGCACCCAGTTTGCCTCTGCATGAGCGGGAACGTGGCTCTGGATAAAGAGGATGCTCTTTTCAGGGTCGATTCCGCAGGCAAGAGCAAGGGCATAGGATTCAAGGGTGCGTTTGCGAAGTTCGGCAGGGTCCTGTCGAACGGTGATGGCGTGCATATTTACGATTGAGTAGATGCAGTCATATTCATCCTGAAGAGCCTTCCAGTTTTTGATGGCACCAAGATAGTTACCGAGGGTGAAAACGCCGGTGGGCTGGATGCCGCTGAAAATGCGCTTTTTGCGTTCAGGAATGGGGTTCTGTGCGTTCTGTTCAATGTTTTCCATATCAAAACCTCCTTGATAGAGATGAAAAATTACGTAATATCCCATATTAGATTATAAAATTACATTTTAGTATAACATATTATAAAGGGATTTACAAGCGAAAAAGGGGCTTGTAAAACCGTTTTGGAACAAAAATCGCATGAGCATGCGGGTTTTCCGAAAAAGAAAACCCGCCAAAACCATACCGCAATGCCTTGAAAAATATGTAAAAAAGAAAGTGCGCGGGCACTGCCCACGCACTTTGCCGTTCCGAACAAATCAGGAACCGCCGAATTATATCTTTATTATTTTTCTTCCCGTTTTGATTCCGATAAAGGCGCAAAATTCATCATTGTTTCCTCTGACAAGGTCGCATTTTCTGATCAATATGGCCTTTATTCCGTCGCTTATAAAAAACAAATTTTTTGTTTCAAAAATTTCTGCTATATTTTCGTATTCCATCAAAAGGGCGCCGTTCTCGGTGATACATTCTTCGCCGAAAACAAGCGTATCCCCGTTTTTAACGGAAGAATCAATGCTTTTTATAAGTTTTTGGGCCTTTTTTTCAAATCTTTCGGCGGCGTTCTTTTGCGGCATAACCGCGAATATTCCGCTTATAAGAGAAACCGCGCCCACAACAAGCGGAACAAAAAGTTCCTTCGGCTTCATGATCCCGGGAACGAAAAGAAAAATACCCATGGCAATAAGCGCAGCGCCATAAACAGCGTGGCGGGTTTTGCGCCTGCGCAAAACGTTCTCGGGCGCTTTATCTGTGTTTATTTTGTCAATTTTGTTCCAAAGGCCAGGAAGCTTTTCTCTCGAGGCAATTTCCGTTCTCTTTGCAAGAACACAGGCAACTTCGTCAACAAGCCCGCTGCCGATTTTTCCCGGTCTGAAAATTAGTTCCATTACCGCACCGCCTTTCTTTTTTCTTCATGTTAGCACGGTATGGAGTAAAGTTCAATATGCCGAAAGAAATCTTAATAAAGGTTTAAGAAACTGCCCCGGGGTATGCCGCATCATTGCATATCCGCCGGTGAAACGGCAGCGGAGTTTTACGCCGAAAGAAAGACTTTGTATCAGTCAATAGCTTTCGATGAGGAGGTTTATAAGCTCCTCTGCCTTTTCTGTTTGTTCATCCGGATATGCAAAATTCGCAAAATACAAAACGCCTTCTTTTATAAAATAAATTTGCACAGCATTGTTCCCCGCTATGGATTTTTCTCCGTCGTTTATCATATAAAAACGCGTTCCTTTTTCATTTTCAAATTCGCAAAGACTTTCGTATTGTTTTTTTGAAACATATCCGAATTGGTAAGCGCCGCCTTCATAATTTTCGGTAAGCGCCCTTGCCCAAATCTGAATAAGAACCTCGTTTCTGTAAAAAACGTCTATTCCTATCACAGAAATTTTTCCTTTGCCGTCGCCGTGGGCATTCAAATTTGCATCATATTCCTTTTCTTCCCAATCCGGAATGCTAAAGCCCTTAAAATCAATGAATTCCTTTGCTTTTTCATAAGAATCATAATATTGATGCCAATGATCCGGCGAGCTGCTCATATAAAATTCATAGGTTTCAAACTGATGAATGATTTCATCGCCGATAATCTTTGTGTTTTCAGAAAAATCTTTCATCGAAAACTGTTCAAGCTCCGCATAAACATAATATCCCGGTTCTTCTTCAGCCTCTGCTTTTTCAAACCGTATCTCATATTCCGGCTTTGCGATAACCGCCGTTGCCAAAGCCGCCAGAAACACAAGGCAGGCCACAAGCGCAACAACTTTTTTTATGGGCAGGATTTTTGCGTTTTTTCGTTCCTCATGGGCTTTGATAATATAATCATCGTCTATTTCGTTAAGTATGCGGCAAAATTCTTCGCTTTTCATATATCATAGCCCCTTTCCGAAAGATATTTTTTAAGCTTTTTCCGTGTGCGTTCAAGGGAAGAATATATCCCGCTTTCCTTTTTGCCGAAGCGTCCTGCGATATCCTCGACGTTGTCAAAATACCAGTATCGGCAGATAAAAATGCTTCTTGCTTCTTCCGAAAGGCCGGCGAGAAAATCATTCACCGCTTTTATGACCTCTCTGTCCTCATAATTCTTTTCGATATTTTCCCTTCCGGAAACCACGTCTTCAATCTCTTCGAGAACCGCTTCGGCTTCGCCTTTTCCGCGTTTTTCGGCTCTGTTTTTTCGAAATCTTCCGAGGGAGATATTCCGGGTTATTTTGCCGAGGAAGGCTGAAAGCTTTTGCGGAACAGTCGGCGGAATGGCATTCCATGCGGCTAAATATGTATCGTTCACACACTCTTCCGAATCTTCGGTGTTCCGAAGAATGTTTTTTGCGATGCCTATGCAATATGCGCCGTATTTTTCCGCGGTTTCGGGGATTGCCATTTCGCTTCTGGCAAAATAAAGCTCGATAATCTTTGAATCTTCCATCCAATCGCCCCTTTCACCCATAAAGACGCATTTTTTCCATGGAATTCGGCAGTTTTTTCTGTTTTTATTATACTTTTCGGGAATATTTTTGCAACAAAAACAGTTCTTAATTAATATCCGCCGTGCTCAAAGGATGAGCACGGCGGATACTGCTTTGGCTGTTTTTAATGGTAATAGGCTATAATATCGTGGCAGAAAGCCCGGTATGCGGCGTCGGCGATCTGATAATAGCCATTGGTGGAAGGATGAACGCCGTTGGTGCCGATAATTTCAGTTGAGGAACTGCGGTTATTTGCGGGCTTTTCTGTGCGGGGCATATTGTAATCTGTATCAAACTGACCTGCGACGTCAACAAATTTCACAAAATCCTTGTATTTATCCTGTTGACAGAAATCCTCGAGGGCCGCATTGTAGTGCATTGCGGTAACAAGCATTCCGTAAGCATCGCTGTAACCGCCGTTTGCGCCATAGTTGTAACCCATGCCTCCGTTCTGGGAAGGCATCTGGATTCCAAGACAGATAACTTTTGCATCGGGATATTCGGAATGGAGAATATCGATAAGCTTCGCGGCATTTGCAAAATGCCCGCTTGAAATGTTGTAATCCGTTTTGAACGGAGTTCCCTGTCCGTTCCAGGTGAGAAGGGTATAAAGGCAGTCGATGGTTTCGATGCCGTTCTGTTCGCAGTAATATTTGAAGCTTATTTCTCCGGTTTCGGGGTTATGGAAAGGACTTTTTTCGGAAAGGAAAGTTGCCCAGGTCCAGCCGCCGGTGCCTTCATAATTGACGTTATAACCGTTTATTGTTTTTGATTTTGCTCCGACGAAAGTGATGTTTGAAAAACCGTTGGCAGCGGGGGTTCCGCCTTCGCCGATAAGGCGGCGGTTCATTTCACCGGGCCAATAGCCCCCGGAGGTAAGGCTGTCGCCGATGCAAAGGATGTTTACGTTCCTCGAAGGTTCAACGGCCTCTTCTACCACAAGAGTGGTGCTGTCCTCGCCAAGGAGATTGTGGTTGTTGTCATAAATTTTCATGGTGAGCTTATAGCTGCCGATGTCCTCGGAAGTGGGGTTCCATTCGTAATATCTGGGATACGCACTGCCTTTGGAGCAGGAAACTTGTATGTGATAGTTATAAGGGTTTACAGCCTGAACAACACCGCGATAGAAAAGCTGGAAGTTATCGCCTGCTACCAGTTCATATTCATCCGCAAGGAAGATATTTATGTATTCTTCGGTGGTATCAACGGGAATATCAAGGGTATAGGCGGTCTGCGCTTTCCCAAGCTGGACGTAAAGATATCGACAGGGGTTGGAAGAAACGTTTGCCATTTTTGTAAGGGAATCAAGCAATTTTCCGTTGGTTGTATAGGTCTGTACCGCCTGATATTCACTTTCCGGTATTTTGTGGCTGAAGTTCGACCATACGTCGCAAATCTGGTTGCAATTGTATGCAAAATAAAGAGGGAAATCTTCGGTGTTGTTATAAACTTCCGGCAAAACCCAGTTGACCCATGCATCTTCAAATGCAGGGATATTTACGTCAAGGGTTTCAACGTGGATATTCTCTCCGTTTTTGTCATATTTTGTAAGAAAAACTTTTATCTGCGTAATGGCTTTATCCCTTGCACGGACCCGGAAACGGATGGTGTCAACCTCATCCGGAGTGCCGATACTTCCGCCCCAACCGGAGAAAGTTGAGGTTGTATAGCTCCAGGAAGGGTTTGAAACGGTTTCGGAATAAAGGGTGAAAACTTCCTCAACATTGAAGAGATAGCTGAGCCTTTCTTCCATTTCATCAATGCGGGTTTCGCTGTCGGCGTGATATTCGGTTTCAACGCCGTCGATGACCCAATAGCCTGTTTCGCTTATTTCAAGGGTGGTTCCTTTAAGAGTTTCAAGCCATTCTTCTTCGGTGCCTATATAGCCGTGATCAAGAGCGATTTCGTATGCGGATTTTCCCGGAACGGGGATATAACTGCCGGAACCTTCCTCGATTTCGATTTCACCTTCAACGGCGGCTTCGCCTTGGGCGATATCCTCTTCGGTTGCGGGAACATCGGCAGAATCATCGCTGCCAAGAAGAAGCTTGACAAAATCCTCAATAGTGCCGGTGTAACCGTGCTGAAGAGCGATTTCGTATGCGGAAAGTCCATTTTTGCCGTCCATACCGTCTTTGCCGTCTTTACCATCAACGCCGTCACGGCCATCTCTTCCGTCGGCTCCGTCAGCACCGTCCTTACCGTTGTAACCATCGGCGCCATTTGCACCGTCTATGCCGTCTATGCCGTCTATGCCGTCTTTTCCGTCTGTTCCATCGGCACCGTCCTTACCTTGTAAGGAAGCGAGCCATTCTTCCTCCGTACCGACGAATCCGTGCTCAACTGCGATTTCATATGCAGAAAGTCCGTCTGCGCCGTCCTTTCCGTCTTCGGCACAGCCGGCAAAAAGCAAAATTGCGGCAAAAAGAATTGCTGTGGATACAATAAACTTCCTCATAATAACCTCACAAAAACGCATATTTCAAAATTATTATAAATCTTTATTTTAATGTGGTCAACAAAAAACGGTACAATAACTGGACTTTTTAATTGATATGCAATAAAATAAAAGACGGAAGAAACAAAAGGAGATGTTTTTGTGCGCATAATCAGTTTTGCTTTGGTAATATGTATGCTGTTTTCAATAGTTCCGGTGCCCGTTTATGCGGTGGAATCAAATCAATGCGGCGAGGCCGCTGTATGGAGCTTTGAAGACGGCATCCTTTGTGTTTCGGGAAGCGGCCCGATGTATGACTATGCGGATGTGGAAGAAGTTCCGTGGTATTCGATCCGGGAACAGATAACCTCGGCGGAGATAGGGGAAGGCATAACCTCCGTTGGCAAAAACACTTTTGCACAATGCAAAAATATGCTTTTGGCAAAGCTTCCGCAAAGCCTTGAAAAAATAGGGGAAAATGCCTTTTGGGGCTGCACGGCGCTTTATGATATTGTTTTTCCGGAAGGGCTTGATGAAATAGGTGCAGGAGCGTTTTTTAAATGCACAAGCCTTACTGATATTGCGGTTCCGCAGGGAGTTACCGTTATTGAGCGGGCGGTTTTCGGCCAATGCGAAAACCTTGAGACGGTGACCTTGCATGACGGAATAACTTTAATTAGTGATGAGGCTTTTTCAAGATGCTACGCACTTAAACATTTTGCACTTCCGGAAAATCTTGAAAGTATTGGATATCATGCGTTTTTTGGCTGTGCACAGCTTGAACAGCTTACCTTCCCGAAAGGTTTTGCATCCATTGAAGAAGCGGCTTTTTACGGATGTGTTAACCTTGAAACCCTTCGTTTTATGGGAAATCTTCCGTATCTTGCGGAAAAGGCCTTTATGGATATAGAAGCAACTGTTTATTATTCCATGCATGATGAAAGCTGGAACGAAGCGGTTGAAAAAAATTACGGCGGAACAATAACATGGACTGAAGAATGCTTCCATGAGTACAACACCGTCATCACCGAGCCGACCTGCCTAGAAGAGGGATACAGCACCTTTACCTGCGCCCTTTGCGGCGAAAGTTATGTTGATATGTATATCCCCGCAACCGGCCATTCTTTCGGAGAGTGGTACACTACAAAAGAGGCGACTTTTGAAGAACCCGGAGAAGAAGCGCGCAACTGCATAAAATGCAGCCACGTTGAATTCCGTTCTGTTCCGCTTACAGTTATCACAAGCGGAAACTTCGGTTATGGAACGGAGCCGACAGATAAAGTAATCTATACCCTCTATTCCAACGGAACGATGGTTATTGAGGGCGAAGGAAAAACTTACAACTGTAACTGGGACGCAAAAAAACAGCCTTTCATTGATTATAGAAGCCAGATCAAAAATCTGATAATAGAAGAAGGCATTACCGTTATAAGCCGCGGAAACTTTGCGTATTTTGAAAACCTCGAAACAGTAAGTTTCCCAAGTACATTAACGGAACTTCAGGGAAACTGTTTCATGGCTTCTTTTGTAAAAAGTGTTTCCTCGGTTACAATTCCGAAATCTGTTGAAGAAATCGGAGTTACAGCTTTTGGATACACAAGCGGAACTTTCTTCGTGGATATAATAATTGAAAACCCGGATATAAATTTCCCGGACAAATCGAATGCATATTATCATGCTGTATTCAACCACGGAAGAAACCCTGAAAAGACAACCCTCTACAGTTATGGAAAAGATAATAATGTGAGCCGTTATGCAAAAGATATCGGCGCCAATTATATTGACCTTAATGATTATCTTTTTGGAGAAATAAACGGCATAAATTATAAATATTATGATGGCGTGCTCACTTTGAGCACCGATTCCGAAGGTGTGCTCGTCCCTGCGGAAAATACGCCATGGCATGAGTACCGCGGCGAAATCTCAAAAATTGTGATTGAAGAAGGTATCACCGAAATTGAGGAAAATGCCTTTTCGGATTATACTGCCCTTGAGGAAGTGGAACTTCCGGAAAACTTCAAATCCATCGGGGACGGCGCTTTTTCCGTAAGTGAAACCACCGAAAAAGAAATGAGGATCAAAATCCCGAAAAGAATAGAAAAGCTTGGGGAAAGCATTTTTGCGGGACGCATCGGAGTGAAAGTTACCGCATATTACGGAAGCATTGCCGCAGAAATTGATGAACCGGGCGTTGAAATTATTCTTAAAAAGCAGTTCAGGCTTCTTATGATAGGAAACAGCCTTACTAATGATGCGGCAAACCGCAGCCAGGGAATGACCCAAAGTCAGCTCAAGGATATCCTTCAGGCAATGCTTGGGGAAGAGGCAGAAATTACAATCGGAGTTGTTTTCAGCGGGGGAAAATCACTTTCGTGGTATGCAACGCAAGCTGAACTTGGAACAAAATTGGGGCTGGGAATAATTTCTTCGGATGATAATGTATGGAGGTCCGCCGGTTCTCTTACAGTTGAGGAAGCGCTTTTGTGGGCAGACTGGGATGTGGTAAGCTTGCAGCCTTACAACGTGGATACCGCCGCAGGCAATGAAAACGTATATTACCCCGAAGAAGTTTGCGAAAAATTCATTCCACTCGAAGTGGCTTCGGGATACATGCTTGACCTTGTTAGCGGTTGCGCTCCGAATGCGGATGTTTATTGCTATATGCAATGGGCAATAAGTAAAACTGTTTCACTGAATACGGGTCTCGACGTTTATAATAAATATGCTGAGTTTTATCCGGAAGTTCTTAGTTATAAAGGAGCGGAAAGCGGTAAACAATTTAAGGATATCGTTCCAGTCGGCCTTGCTGTCCAGAATGAAAGAACGACTTACCTTGCGCTTCTTAATTATAATGAAAGCGGAACGGTTGACCTTGAAAATGATCCTCAGATGGGACTTCAGCGGGATTCGGTCCATCTTTCTTTCAATATCGGAAGATACACAGCGGCGCTTACCTTTGCAGAAATGCTCATTCCGGAGGAAATGCGTGAAGAAGGCTATGTTTTGCCGGATATCAGAATCACCGAATCTGTTGGTAAGCTTCCGAAGGAATACACTGAAATTGCGCAAAAATCTGTTTTTGCCGCAGTTGAAAGCTGGAAGAACGGAAGTCTTGAGGTAACGGATATCGAAGGCTATACAGAAGATCCTACCGTTGCGGCGAAAGAAACTATTGACGGAATGTCTTTTGAAGTTTCCTGTGCGGCGAATACGGAAGAACTTTCTGCAAAAATTGCGGAAACAATCCTTGAAAAGCTTCCGGCCGACTTTGCGGTTGATTCCGTCAGTGTCGTCGAAGGGGCAATGTTCGGCGAAAGCTTCGCCTGCGAAGCTGCTATTCGCTTTGGCTATATGAGCGTTACCGCAACTGTGAACTGCAAAGTTTCTGAGCACGATTACAAATCCATAGTAACCGCCCCCACTTGCACCGAGCAGGGCTATACAACTTATACCTGCGAATGCGGGGAGAGCTATGTTGACGGCTATGTTGATGCAACCGGACATTCTTTTGGCGAATGGTACACTACAAAAGAGGCGACTTTTGAAGAACCCGGAGAAGAAGCGCGCAACTGCATAAAATGCAGCCACGTTGAATTCCGTTCTGTTCCGCTTACAGTTATCACAAGCGGAAACTTCGGTCATGGAACGGAGCCGACGGATAAAGTAATCTATACCCTCTATTCCAACGGAACGATGGTTGTTGAGG
Organism: Oscillospiraceae bacterium; assembly: GCA_017473745.1. Taxonomy (GTDB): domain Bacteria; phylum Bacillota; class Clostridia; order Oscillospirales; family Ruminococcaceae; genus UMGS1668. The sequence continues at coordinate 7,417 of JAFUJP010000001.1, read as the reverse complement.
GCGAAGGAGCGCTTTATTCCTGCTATTGGGACGGAAGATACCAGCCTTTCATCGATTACCGCGACCAGATAAAACATCTGATTATCGGTGAAGGAATCACTTCCACAACAAGTGGTGCTTTTGCATATCTAAAAAATCTTGAAACGGTAAGTTTTCCGACTACGCTCACGAGGTTATCGAATAATGCTTTTATGAGTTCTTTTGTGGAATCAATAACAAGTCTTACCATTCCGGAAACTGTCACATACATAGGAGCTTATGCTTTCGGACATTACGGCGGTGACCCAAGCGCTTATTTTACTGATATCACCATAGAAAATCCAGACATTGATTTCTTTGAAAGCAATGCCGTTTTTAACGGCGGTTCAAAACTGGATAAGCTCACCCTTTACAGTTACGGCGGTGAGAATAAAGTAAGTGCCTATGCGGAAAAATACGGCATCCGCTATCTTGACCTGAACAGCTATTTGTCCGGCGAATTTGGCGGAATAAGATATGAATATTATGAAGATGTGCTCACTTTGAGCACTGAATCCGAAGGCGTGCTCATACCTGCGGAAAATGCGCCATGGCATGAGTACCGCGGCGAAATCTCAAAAATTGTGATTGAAGAAGGTATCACCGGAATTTCCGCAAACGCCTTTGCGGATTATACTGCCCTTGAGGAAGTGGAACTTCCGGAAAACTTCAAATCCATCGGGGACGGTGCTTTTTCTGTTGCCGAAAACTGTGATAAAGAACTCAGAATCACTATTCCGAGAAGGGTTGAAACCGTAGGAAAAGATATTTTTGCAAACCGCAGCAACGTAAAGATTACCGCATATTACGGAAGCCCTGCGGCGGAAATCAATGAACCGGGCGTTGAAGTTACTCTAAAAAAAGTTTTCAAAATTCTTTTCATTGGCAACAGTTATACCGAAGATGCAACCTGTTGCGGACAGGGTATGAAGGACAGCCAGCTTTTCAATGCTATGCAGGCTATACTTGGTGAAGATGCGGAACTTACCATTGGCGTAATCGTAAGCGGTGGAAAAGGAATCCATTGGCATGCAACCCAAGCAGAAAAAGGAAATAAAAGCTATGTTTTAAGAACAATGTCTTCTGAAGACAAGACCTGGAAAGCTCATGGCTCGGTTACTTCGATGGAAGCGCTTGCGTTTACCGATTGGGATGCGGTATCACTTCAACCTTATAACATAAACATAAATACGGGTGAAGAAAGCGTTCCTTATCCGGAACAGACCGACCCAAAATTCTATAAAACCGAAGTCGCTTCGGAATTTATGCTTGACCTTTTCGCGAAATATGCACCGAATGCTGATGCATATTTCTATATGCATTGGTCGCAGACAAGCAGTATTGCGCTGAATGCAGCGTTAAGCAATTACAACAAAATGATGGCATATATTCCGGTTGTGCTTGATTACGAGGGAACAGAAAGCGGAAACAAGTTTAAAAATATTGTTCCGGTTGGCCTTTCTATCCAGAACGCAAGAACGACTTATCTTGCTCTTCTTGCATATAACACTACTGCCTATGCGGACGGAAATCTTAATCTTTATACGGATGCGCAGATCGGTCTGCAAAGGGACGGCGGGCACGTTTCGTTCAACATCGGACGCTATATTGCCGGCCTTACCTTTGCAGAGATGCTCATTCCGGAGGAAATGCGTGAAGAAGGCTATATCCTGCCGGATATCAGAATCACGGAATCTGTTGGCAAACTTCCGAAGGAATACACGGAAATTGCGCAGAAATCCGTTTTTGCCGCAGTTGAAAGCTGGAAGAACGGAAGCCTTGAGGTAACGAATATCGAAGGCTACACAGAAGATCCTACCGTTGCGGCGAAAGAAACTATTGACGGAATGTCTTTTGAAGTTTCCTGTGTGGCGAATGCGGAAGAACTTTCTGCAAAAATTGCGGAAACGATCCTTGAAAAGCTTCCAGCCGACTTTGCGGTTGATTCCGTCAGTGTCATCGAAGGGGCAATGTTCGGCGAAAGCTTCGCCTGCGAAGCTGCTATTCGCTTTGGCTATATGAGCATTACCGCAACTGTGAACTGCAAAGTTTCTGAGCACGATTACAAATCCGTTGTAACCGAACCCACCTGCGCTGAACAGGGTTACACAACTTATACCTGCGAATGCGGAGAAAGCTATGTTGACGGATATGTGGATGCAACGGGCCATTCATTCGGAGAATGGAGCTTTGTTGATGATGATACAAGAAAACGCACTTGCAAAAACTGCGGCGAAGAAAAAATATTCCGCCGCCTTGATTTGCCGATGTATTACAGCGGTGAGGTTTACGTTGAAAACAACCACGATGGGCTTTATTACGGTACACGCAATGTGGCAGATTTGCTTGGACTGAAAAGCGGAACATATACTGACGGAGAAATAACGGTAACTGTAAAAGGCACGCAAATCAGTGTAAAAGGCACATCGACAAAAAATATCTATTTTGATCTTCAAACAGGTGAGTTTGGAATTCCGGATTACAAGCGTGATACGGGTTATTCCTTGCCGGACAGAGATTACAGATTTGGAATTATAGGCGAAGGTTCCGTTTTCCCTACAGCTTGTATCAGATATTCCGATGGATCCGGAAATCTGTTTGCCGGAGCGGGAGTTGTTTCAAAAACAGCGATAAATGGTTCAGATTTCGGCGTTCCGTATTTGTATCTTCCGAAAGGCAAAACCTATGATTTTTCCGGCGAGATGATTCTTATTATGGGAGCAGACAAAAGCTATGACGGCGAAACGGCAAGAACAGAAAAAATCGAAGGTACCGGAGATTATACGGTAAACGGATATTTTTGGTCGCCGAACGAAGAAACGGCTGTTTTTGGGGATTTGTCTTCCCGCAATGAAGGAAAACTGATTTATTCTGACGGTAAAAAAGAGTACATAAATGTTTATCTACCACAGGAAGAAGGTTATCTTCAGGTACAAATGAATCTGGAAGACAACAAATCTGCTAATGCTTACGGTTGGCGGCTTAATATGATGTATTCTTGCAACGACAGTTTGGAAAAGGTGTTCCCGATAACCAGTTCCGGTGAATATGAAGCAGCCATAAAACTTTCCGGCAGACCGGATTTTATGGGCATGGGCGCTCACGGAAGCGAACGTATGACCTCTTTTGACATTTTTGTTGACGGGAAAGAAGTTGAACTTGAACAGCTTGCTGTGATTACGGATTGGGAAACCATAAAAATAGTCCGTGAATCGGATTTTTACGATCCCAAAGATGAAACCACAGTTGTGGCAAAGCATACGGTGATATATGATTTCGACCTTGAGGGGCTTAACGTTACACAGGATTTGGAATGGCTGACAGAGAATACCTGTGCCATCAGCTATATGATGATGTTCCCGGTTCGCAGAACTTATGAGAATCTGCAGGTAACAGATACTTATGTTGATAATTATGATTCAAATGAGTATGACGTATCTGAGGAAGGATTTACGGGATATCCGGTTAAATGGACTTATGGTGCAACCAAGCTGACCCTTTATTCTGAAAAAAGCGGTATTACAGCTTCAATGGAAAGTCTTGAAACCACCGTTCTTAACGGAGTGGGTTATAAGCATTGTTCAAACAGCAGCGCTTATAATAAGCTCTATTTCACAATCTGCGGCGGAGGAGGCACAGAACAGAGCGTTTCTGTGGGTGATGTATGGCATACTAAACATCGCTATGAAGTGATTGTTTCGGAGGGAACGGACCTGGATTTACCTTGTGTTTTTGGCCACGATTACAAATCCGCTGTAACCGAGCCAACCTGCACCGAGCGGGGATATACAACCCACACCTGCACGGTTTGCGGTGATTTTTACATCGACAGTTATGTTGCGGCAACGGGCCATAAATATGAGAATAGAGTCTGCACCCTTTGCGGTATGGAAGAACCGATCATCCCCGATGGCTGGAATCCCGTTCCGGTTTCCCTCACTGAATACAAAGAAACACTTGCATATAAGATCGAAAACGGAACACTTACATTCAGAGATTTCGGCGAAGAAAGTTCCGAAGACTTCGGAAAACTTCCGGACTATACAAACAATACCATCGTTGAAACAAAATACGATATAACTCAATGGTTTAAGGAAAAAGCCGGAATCACAAAAGTTGTTTTTGATGAAAGTATTTCCTATATCGGTTCCTATGTTCTTACGAACATGGATAATATTACGGAAATCCGCATTGAAAACCCCGAAGCACAGATAAGAACACACGCTGTTCTTTTCTCGACCACCGCGAGAGAAGAGCCTTTGAATATCTATGCTGCATCCACCATAAAAACGGTGGACTACTGGATAAGAGGCAACGGCAACCGCAAAATAAGCGCCGCCATTGCGGAAGCGACTTTGCATTATACTGATTTTGAGCACCTTGTTCCGGAACTTAATGAGTTGGAAGAAGTTCTTGTTAATGGCGGAGAGGTTGACAAAGCCGTTCTTTACCGTGCGCTTGCCCTTACAGGAAGCATTCCGAAAAACGAATATAGCATCTCGGACTATAAGGTTGCAATTTACGGAGCTGAAAATGTTCTCGAAACTCTTTGGGACATAGCTTCGGGAACTTGCGGTGAAAACCTTGGATATGAACTTCGTGCTGTGGAAGAGGAAGGCAAACTTAACCTTGTCATTAGCGGAAGCGGCACCATGGAGGAATATTCTTCCGCAGAAGAAGCCCCCTGGGGTAAAGTTCTTGACTGCATAAGCGATATCACCATCGGCGAAGAGGTAACTTCCATTTCCGAAGAAGCTCTTCCGAAGGGTGCGGTATATCACGTATATCTCAACTCCGAAGCTTATAAAATCGCATCTGAAAAAGGATTCGATATCAGAATCGATAATCTTCGCATCCTCTGCATCGGTAACAGCCACACCTCGGACTATTCCGAATTCACGGAAGAAATCATTGCCGACCTTGAAAATGCGGGCCTTGGGACAAAAATCACCGTATCAAGAGCGATAATCGGAAGCATCGGTCTTTATTCCGGAAGAAACAGCAATGTGAACTCGACCTATCGTTCCCATCTTGGGGCGATAAACGGCGGTGCCGGAGCATACAGCTATCTTAAAAACAACCGATACGATCTTGTAATTGTTCAGGACTATATGGAATCCGTCGTGGATACTCCGGACGTTTTCACGAAGGGAATCGCCTCATTTGTCGAAAAGGTAAAAACCATTGCTTTTGAAAGCGGAAAAGGTACTCCGCAGGTTGCGTGGTTTGCGGACTGGGTAGATATCCGGTCAACCGGCGGGGATAATGCCCTTTATGACGGAAGCGGAAACAAAATAAGCCTCGAAGTCCTTACAAGGGAAGAAGTCTATGCAAAATCCCTTGCAAATATTGCAGCGGTTGAAAAGGCTATAGAGGATAAAATCGAAAATATGCCCGATTTCATTATCCATGGTTCCACCTTAAAGCAAAACGCCATGAGCAGCTATTTCGGAACCACGAAAATATTCGATAAGAATGCATACTGCATTATCGAAAGGGACACTACCCATGTGACCTATGAACTTGGACGCTATCTTTTCGGAGCGGGCGTTCTTTCCGAAATTGTGAACCATTATGATTCTGTTCTTGTTACGGTAAACGGTAAAATCAATGTTGGAGCGGCTTTGACCCTTGAAAACGGACCGGTTGCGGAAGGAACAGGAAGCCAGTACAGCGGCTCCATGAACGAGGATACCCTTGCAGTTGTTCGCGAGGTTATTGCAAGCCCGAACGAATTCAGGCAATCGGCATATACCGTTGACCCGGTTGATGCTTTCATTAAAAAGATTTCTGAAATCGAGTGGGATATTGAAAGTGCATCAAACAAAGAAGATATTCTTGCAGCTATTAGTGAAAAAATAACAGTCCTTTATGGAAAAGACGTTGATACATTCGTAGCGGAAATGGCGGATTATGTTTCTGCGGATGATTTTACTTTCAAAGTTCACGTCAGCCACGGATACAGTACCAAAGAAGCGGAGATCAAGGTGCACAATCATAACTATGAAACTGTAGTAACCAAGCCCACCTGCACTGAGCAGGGATATACAACTCATACCTGCACGGTTTGCGGTGATTTTTACGTTGATTCTTATGTGAACGCTACCGGCCACAGCTACGGCGAATGGTATGAGAGCAAAGCACCGACTTGCACAGAAAAGGGCGAAGAACGCAGGGATTGCAAAAACTGTGAGCATTACGAAACCCGCACGGTAGAAGCAAAAGGCCACACCGAAGTGATTGACAAAGCGGTCGAACCTACCTGTACGGAAACAGGTCTTACCGAAGGTAAGCATTGCTCCGTTTGCGGCGAAGTGATCGTTGAGCAGAAAGTGATAAAAGCAAAAGGTCATACCGAGGTAATTGACAAGGCGGTCGAACCCACTTGTACGGAAACAGGCCTTACCGAAGGTAAGCATTGTTCCGTCTGCGGTGAGGTGCTTGTTGCGCAGGAGGTTGTGGCGGCACTCGGCCACACCGAGGTCATCGACAAGGCAGTTGCGCCCACCTGTACAGAAACCGGCTTGACCGAAGGTAAACATTGCTCCGTCTGCGGCGAGGTTCTCGTTGAACAGAAGGTTGTTCCGGCAACAGGACATAAAGATGCGAACAAAGATTGCATCTGTGACGTTTGCGGAGAAGATCTTTGCACAGAGCATAAAGAAGAAACTATACCCGCAGTTGCGCCAACTTGTACCGAAAGCGGACTTACGGCGGGAGTAAAGTGCTCCATCTGCGGAGAGATATTGGTCGAACAAACCGTAATTTCTGCCACCGGCCACAGCTACGGCGAATGGTACGAAAGTAAAGCGCCGACGTGCACCGAAAAGGGCGAAGAACGCAGGGATTGCAAAAACTGTGAGCATTACGAAACCCGAGAAATGGAAGCAAAAGACCACGATTACAAATCTGTTGTAACCGAGCCCACCTGCGAAGAACAGGGTTACACCACTCACACCTGCACGGTTTGCGGCAACAGTTACATCGACAGCTATGTAGATGCCACCGGCCACAGCTATGGCGAATGGTACGAAAGCAAAGCACCCACCTGTACCGAAAAGGGTGAAGAGCGTAGGGATTGCAAAAACTGCGACCATTACGAAACCCGCGAGGTAGAGGCAAAAGGCCACACTGAAGTAATCGACAAAGCGGTCGAAGCCACCTGTACTGAAACAGGCTTGACCGAAGGTAAACATTGCTCCGTCTGCGGAGAGATATTGGTTGAACAAACCGTAATTCCTGCCACCGGCCACAGCTTCGGCGAATGGTACGAAACAAAGGCGCCGACGGCGACGGAAAAAGGTGAGGAGCGCCGTGACTGCGAAAACTGCGACTATTATGAAACGAGAGAAATTGATGCTCTCGGAGGTTTTGACGTTCTGTACGGCGACGCAAACGG
>JAFUJP010000111.1 GCA_017473745.1 Oscillospiraceae bacterium | reverse complement strand
CAAAGGGGGTAAAGCGCCCCACCGAACGAACGGAGGTTTCTAATCTCCACCGTCGCCGTTCGGAGCCGGCAACGGTTTTCAATATACCGCGACAGCTCGGCTTTATCAGCTTGCCATTAGCCGTCGGGATGTTTAAAGCCTTCCCCTGGGGGAAGGTGGCACGGCGCAGCCGTGACGGATGAGGGTAAACCCTGTCAAGTCTGCGAATATCGGCAAATGTAATACTTACCCCATTTCTTTGCCTGTGCAAAATCCCTCCTCCACCGTCTTCGACGGTCCCCCTCCTCCTCCGAGGAGGTTTTTACCGCGGCGGCTCGGCTGTGGCGGTTCGCCAACTCACCGTAGGGAACGTCGTCTGCCCCAAGGGCACTTCTTCGCTGCGCTCAGGGCGCTGACGTTCCGTAACACAGAAACACAAAGCGCTTACCTTTTTTAGGCAAGCGGCCTTTGAATAAACAAGAATTTATATCCCGAGAATGTCGCACCCGCGAAGAATAAGGATCTGGGTCTTCGCGTCGGGGATTTCGCCCTTGCGAAGGCGATCCCGGGCTTCACAAAGAGGAATTTTTATTATGTCGAGAAACTCGTCATCGTCGGGATCGGGTTTTGATTCCGAAAGATTTTCGGCGAGATAAAGATGGATGACCTCGTCACAAAAACCCGGCGAAGAAAGCATCGGGCCGAGCTCCGTCCATTTTTCGGCGGTGATGCCGCATTCTTCAAGAAGCTCACGCTTTGCACATTCGATGGGGGCTTCGCCGTCATCGATTTTGCCGGCGGGTGCTTCAAAAAGGGAAGTCCCGACGGGATAGCGGAACTGTTCAACGAAATAGGCTTCGCCTTTTTCGCTTACCGCAAGGATAGCCGCGGCCCCTTTGTGGCGAACCACCTCACGAATGGCGCAGCCTGCATCTTCGAGAGAAACTTCGTCTTTAAAAACTTTGATTATATGGCCGTTATAAATTTCGGCGGATTTTATTTTTTTCTCGGTTACTACCATTTTTGAAAGCTCCTTTGCCTATTTTTTAATATTTTAGCATATATTTGAGAAGAAATGAATAACCGGGAGGAATTTTTCTTGGAATTTAATAAACCGCCAACGGCGGAAAACGTAGAAAATTATATTAAAAATATTCTGAAAAACCATCCGTGCTCAAAAACTTTTTGCATGGGCAAAAGCGTGCTCGGAAGAAGACTCCCCGTGCTCAGCGTTGGAAAAACGGCGTGCTCAACACTTTTTGTGGGCGCGACCCACGGCAGCGAATGGCTGACGTCGCTTGTGCTGCTGCGATTTTTCGAGGACGTATGCCGTGATTTTGAACACGGAGAAAAGCTTTGCGGGATAAACCTTGCTTCGGCCATAGCAAAAAGGGGACTTGCAGTCATTCCCGTGCTCAATCCGGACGGGGTCGAAATAAATATCAGGGGAAAAAGCGCCGCGCTTTCTGCCGAAAAGCATATCGAGCGCCTTGCAAAAGGGGATTATCCACATTGGAACGCCAACGCAAGGGGAGTTGACATTAACCATAATTTTGGTGCGGGTTGGGAAATCCTTCAGGAGCAGGAAAGAGAAAACGGAATTTTCGGGCCTGCTCCGCGGCAATATGGCGGCCCGCGCCATTTTTCGGAGCCGGAAACCCGGGCCATCTGCGGATTTTGCAGCACATTTGATGTTCAAAGGCTTTATTCATTCCATTCTCAGGGGGAGGAAATTTATTGGTATTACGGCCCGAGAACACCCTTTATAAGCAGGGAAATAGCCGCGGAATTTGCCTCCCTCTGCGGGTACGAGGTTACCCGGCCGAGCGGAATGGCTTCCCACGGCGGGCTTAAAGACTGGTATATCGAAAAATTCGGAAGGCCGGGTTTCACCGTTGAGATCGGCCTTGGCGAAAATCCTTTGCCAATGGAATATTTTGATGAAATTTATGAAAAACTGAAACCCGCCCTTGCAAAGGCGCTGGCAATGTAAATTTTGTTTAATTAAAGGCTTCCTTCGTTAGGCTCCGTCAAAATCAAAAATTTGGGGTGTCAGATGAATAACGTTCCCTACGGTTTGCAGATTGTCGCCATTTTAGTGTAGGGCGGGGGTCCCTGAAGGGATTACCTCGCACTTCGTGCTCAGGGCACCTGCCCCCGCCGTAAACCCTGTCAAATTTTGATAAGCGCTCCGCATTTTTGGTTATCCCTCATCCGTCATCGCTTCGCGATGCCACCTTCCCCTCTGGGAAGGCTTTAAAGCGCTTCGCGAAACGGAACGGTCAGCTAAAGCATATCTTCCACCAGCCAAATCAAAGATTTGGGGTGTCAGATAAATACCGTTCCCTACATTCACATTCTGCACTTCGGTGCGCAAAACAATAACTTGTTTCAACGAAAAAAGACCGCTTTATAAAGACGGTCTTTTTTGTAAGCAAAATACGATCAATCCAGCTCAAATGCGCCGGTATAAAGGCGGTAATAGGTGCCTTTCTGTTCGATAAGCTTATCGTGGCTTCCGCGCTCGATAATGCGCCCATGGTCAAGAACCATAATGACGTCGGAGTTTTGAACGGTGGAAAGGCGGTGGGCGATGACAAAAACTGTGCGCCCATACATAAGGGCATCCATGCCACGCTGAACTATTGCCTCGGTTCTGGTGTCGATGGAGGAAGTCGCTTCATCGAGTATCATAACGGGCGGATCCGCAACAGCGGCACGGGCGATGGAAATAAGCTGGCGCTGACCCTGCGAAAGGCCGCTGCCGTCGCCCTCAAGAATGGTGTTATAGCCATCGGGCAGCATACGGATGAAGCTATCCGCATCGGCAAGCTTTGCCGCGGCGATACATTCCTCGTCGGTGGCATCCGGGCGGCCGTAGCGGAGGTTTTCCATAACGGTGCCGGTAAAGAGGTTTACGTCCTGCAAAACAACGCCCATGGAGCGGCGAAGGTCATTTTTGTTTATATCGCGTATGTCGATTCCGTCGTAGGTGATAACGCCGCTTTCAATATCGTAAAAATGGTTGATAAGGTTGGTGATGGTGGTTTTGCCTGCGCCGGTGGCGCCAACAAGGGCAACCTTCTGGCCCGGTTCGGCATAGAAAGTTACGTCATGCAAAACGCGTTTGCCTTCCTCATAGGAAAAATCGACGTTTTCGAGATGGACCTCGCCTTTGAGCTCGCGGTATTCAAATGTTCCGTCCCCGGCGGGGATCTTCCAGGCCCATTGTTCGGTGCGCTCTTCGGTTTCTTCGATAACGCCGTTTTTGCGGGTCATATTGACAAGGGTGACTTTGCCGTTGTTTTCTTCGGCAGGTTCATCTATAAGTTCAAAAATGCGTTTTGCACCGGCAACGGCCATAATTACAGCGTTAAGCTGGTTTGAAACCTGGCCTATGGGCTGGCAGAAGCTTCTTGAAAGCTGAAGAAAAGAAGCGATGGTGCCGAGGGTCAGAGGAACGATCCCTTTAAGGCTGAGGTTCGGAAAGCCCGAAAGGGCAAGATATCCGCCCACTATGGCGATAAGAACGTAAAGGAAGTAACCAAGGCCGTTCATAAGGGGCATAAGAGTGCTTGCAAGCTTGTTTGCGTTGGTTGCGTTTTCGCAAAGGTCGCCGTTGCGCTCGTCAAAGGCTTCTTTGGCCTTTTCTTCATGGTTAAAAACTTTTACAACTTTCTGGCCGTTGATCATCTCTTCGATATAGCCGTTCATATTGCCGATGGAACGCTGGGCATTCATAAAATAATGGCCGGATTTTCCGGTGATGGCGCCCAGAAGCTTCATCATAAAGAAAGTGAAAATAAGAACGATAAGGGTGAGCCAAACGCTTTGGCTGAGCATCGCAAAAAATACGGTAACGAGAGAAAGAACGGATTGAACTACCTGCGGAACGCTTTGGCTGAGCATCTGGCGAAGGGTATCGGCATCGTTGGTATAATAGCTCATAACGTCGCCGTGGCTGTGAGTATCAAAATATTTGATGGGCAGCTTTTGCATATGGCGGAACATGGTTCCGCGGATGTCATCAAGGATGCCGTGGGTTACCTTTGCCATGGTGCGGTTATAGAAAAGGGAAGAAAGGATTCCGCAGATATAAAGCGCCGCCATTCCGGCGATAGCCCCGAGAAGAGGGCCGAAATTCGGGTTTTCGGTGTCGATAAGCGGAAGAATATAATCGTCTATAAGAGATTCGATGAAAAGCGAAGAAGCAACGCTTGCAACGGTGCTGAGGATGATGCAGACGAAAACGAAAAGCATCTGCCATTTATAATCCCTGAAATACCCGAGAAGGCGTTTTACCGTTGCCATATCAAGGCCGGGTCTTTTTCCGTGGAATTTTTCCGGTGCGCCCTTGGGCATATTTTCGGGGGACTGTTTTTTATCAGTCATCGGAAATCGCTCCTTTCATCTGGGATTCATATACCTCGCGGTAGATGTCGCTTGTTTCAAGAAGCTCGGAATGGCAGCCGATGGCGGCGATTTTTCCCGCATCGAGAACGATGATTTTATCTGCATCCTGAACGGAAGCAATGCGCTGGGCGATGATTATCTTTGTGGTATCGGGTATTTCTTCCGCAAAAGCTTTTCGAATGAGGGCATCGGTTTTGGTATCGACGGCGCTGGTGGAGTCATCAAGAATAAGGATTTTCGGCCTTTTAAGAAGTGCGCGGGCGATGCAAAGACGCTGTTTCTGTCCGCCGGAAACGTTTGAACCGCCCTGTTCAAGATAAGTATCATAACCTTCGGGCATCTCTTTTATAAATCCGTCGGCCTGGGCGAGCTTGCAGGCGTGTTCAATTTCTTCCTGGGTTGCGTTTTCGTTGCCCCAAAGAAGATTTTCGCGAACCGTTCCGGAAAAAAGAACGTTTTTCTGAAGGACCATTGCAACCTCGTCGCGGAGGATTTCGAGGTCGTATTCGCGAACGTCTTTTCCGCCGACGAATACGGTGCCCTCGGTTGCGTCATAAAGGCGAGGTATCATCTGAACGAAGGTGGATTTTGAAGAACCGGTGCCGCCGATTATGCCGATGGTCTCGCCGGATTTTATCTCGACGGAAACGTCCTCAAGGCAGTTCTTTTCGGATTTTTCGGAATAGCGGAAGAAAACGTGCTCGAATTTTATGCTTCCGTCGGCGACTTCCCTGATTGCGTTTTCACTGCTCGAAAGGTCGCTTTTTTCTTCAAGCACGGCGCAGATACGCTCGGCGCTTTCGCGTGAAATGGTTATCATAACGAATACCATTGAAAGCATCATAACGCTCATAAGAATCTGCATGGAATAGGTTATAAGGCTCATAAGCATACCGGTTGTAAGGCCGGCTTCGGGGTTGTTGCCGCTGGCGATGATGGCCTGGGCGCCGAGCCACGAAACGAGAAGCATGCAAACATAGGTGCAGCCCTGCATCAGGGGTGCGTTCCAGGCAAGGTTGAATTCCGCATGGGTAAAATCCCGGCGGATATCGCCGGAGGTTTTTTCAAATTTATCCGCCTCGTGGTCTTCGCGTATAAAAGATTTTACAACGCGTATCCCGCGCAGGTTTTCCTGAACGGTGCGGTTAAGACGGTCGTATGTTTTGAAAACGCGCTTGAAAATAGGGTGGGTTTTCGTCATTATGATATAAAGTCCCGTTGCGATTACAGGCAGGCAAAGCATGAAAATCATCGCAAGCTGAGGATAGATCCTGAAAGCGAAAACCGAAGAACAGACCATCATCATGGGTGAACGGATGGCGGTTCTCACGATCATCATATAAGCGTTCTGAACGTTTGAAACGTCGGTGGTCATGCGGGTGATAAGGCTCGATGTGGAAAATTTATCAATGTTTGAAAATGAAAAATTCTGCACATTATAATACATATCGTGGCGAAGGTTTTTCGCAAATCCGCAGGAAGCCGTCGAAGCGCATCTTCCGGCCATGTTGCCGAAAAAGATGGTGAGGGCGGCAAAAATAACAAGCTTTATGCCGCAGCGGATAACGAAATCCATATCGCCGGCGTTGATGCCGTAATCCAGCATATCCGCCATTGTGAAAGGGATAAGAACCTCCATCACAACTTCGCAGGCCACAAAAAGCGCCGAAAGAAAAGACGGAAGTTTATATTCCCTTACACATTTTGCAAGGCGTTTTATCATAAAAGTTCCTCCCCGACATCAAGATTTGCCGAAAGTCTTTTGAGAAATGCCCGAAGCTGAGTTTTTTCGTCATCCGAAAAACCGCGGAGCATCTGGGCTTCAAGGCTTGCGCGGTCGTTGCGCATAAGTTTAAAGACCTCTTTTGCCTTTTCGGTAAGCACAAGTTTTTTAAGGCGTGCGTCATAATCGACCCCGCAGCGCTCGATAAAACCGTTTTCGACCAGAAGATCGACGTTTTTTGAAGCGGTGGAGCGGGTTATGTCAAACTCTTTTTCAAGATCGCGCTGAAAAACGTCGCGGTCGCAGTTTTCTGCAATATACGCGATTATCCATCCGCCGGAACCGGTCATTTTATCGATCTTCTTGCGATTGCCGTAATTAATGAAATAATTGGCAATTTTTCTTGAAAGAATACGAAGTTCGGTATTGATAAAAAATCTTTCACACATAACGGATATCCTCCTTTTTAAAATCGGTTCGCCTATGAAACAGTTCGATTTGAAACTGTTTCCAATCTAACAATTTTATATTATATGCCGCAAATTCCCGCAAATCAATACCTGTCATTTAAATTAACAGTTTTGTAAAAACTATTGATTTAATTTTGATTTTATAGTATTCTATAATAAGTAAATTATCGGAGGCACAGAAAAATGCGTAGTGAACTCATTTATCAAGGCAAAAGATACAACATGATCGAAGACGGAGCATATAAAGACGACAACGGATACTATATCGTTCACGTTTATGATCCGCTTGAACAGCCGGACATTTACGGATGGCAGAACAGCTTTTACGTTCGCTCCACCGATCCGGACTGCAAAAACATCATTGAAGTAAGACCCTGGTGTCCTTACAGCAAAACCGAGGGCTTCCTTTAATATTGAGAAAAAACAAAAAGCGTCTGTATTTCGTGAAATAGTCAATAGATAATAGACCCAAAAAAACGAGTTAAGCCACCGGTTCGGATTAAAAAGGACTGGTGGTTTTCCATTTGATTTACGAACAGATCGTTCAAAATTGAAGTAATGGACAGTTTGTTCAATAAAAGCGTTGTCTCTTGGGGTTCCGGCCCTTGACATAGGCTGAATAACGTTTTAAGATTCAAGCATGTTGCAATAATTTGCTGAGGAGTACTGTAAACCCGGTAGCTATTTAAAAGTAACGGGGGTTCGGTACTCTTTTTTCTTTGATTTGGATTTCTTTCGGCAATGCTGTTGCACTTTTTCGGGGAGATTCCTTTTTGCTGTTGATATTTTTCTACAATTCTCATTTTATATTTCCTTGCCGCTTTTATAACCACGTTATCTTATCATAAAAAATGATGGCAGACACTTTTTTGTGTCTGCCATCATTTTATCATTTTGCGCCTAAAATATAAGCAACCGCTTTTCTTTTATTTCTAGAGCATCGCAATTCTCTCTTCGATCATCTTTTCTTCCCAAAGGGCTTTCATGCTGAACATTGCAATTCTATTGTTTTACTGCCATTTAAGATTACACTACTCTCAAACGAAATATCAAGCGCAAAAAGCGCTTCCTGCGTTTTACTACCATTTAAGATTACACTACTCTCAAACTCTTTCATTCCGTTCTGATATTCAATATATGTTTTACTACCATTTAAGATTACACTACTCTCAAACAAACGCCTTTACGTTAACCGTTATGTATCCGTTTTACTACCATTTAAGATTACACTACTCTCAAACCGGTTAGATTATACTGTTTGCAAAGGTAAGGTTTTACTACCATTTAAGATTACACTACTCTCAAACGGCGAAGCTGGCGGCGGCGAATGTGATCGTGTTTTACTACCATTTAAGATTACACTACTCTCAAACAAGAAATCTTGCGACAAATTCGCTGAATCTGTTTTACTACCATTTAAGATTACACTACTCTCAAACCTCAAATTCTAAATTTGCAAGGGAAAATAGACCGATTCTACCAAAACCGGCTGTAATCAAAATGGCATATTAATTATATTCCTTTTCTTAGTTGGTTTCAATAAATTTCGCAAAGATCACGGTCAATAATTACGATGTTTTCGTTTTTCAAAGGAACATCACGCTGAAAACTTTCAATCAGAAGAACTTTGAATTTGTTATAGAACGCCCATTGATAAAAGCTTTCAATTTCTTCCTCGGCTAAACAACTTTTTAAATTAATAAAAACAAAAACTTCTTTTCCGAAAACAGATCTTTGAAATTTCATATATTCGATAACTTTATCAATAAACTCCATTTCGTCACTGTTGATTCTGAAATCAAATATTTTGACAATATTTTCAAAAAATTCTATTTCGCTGAACTGCAAATCAAAATCCGAATCGGAAATCACATCGTATCCGATTTCGTTCAGAAGAATTCTTACTTTATAAAATTTTTCATTTTCAGAAAAATTTTCACAAATTTCCTGATTGATTTTTGCAAGAATCTTTTTTGAGGAAAAATCAATATTGAAAATATCCGGAATAATTGCAACCTTTTTGGAAAATTCCAGCGGTTCAAAATTTTCCGAAAGAATAAAGCTTCCGCCTTTCCCTTCTGATTGTCCAATAAATTCGCATATGGCTTTTCTGAAAAGTTTTTGGTTTTCAATAACAATTACGCTGATCTTGTTTTCAAAAAATTCGATGGGTTTTTCAAGAAAATAACATGCAAGCATCATAATTCAATAAACCTCTTGTCAGAAGATATAACGTCACTGTTTCCGGTTCCTATAATAAATTCCATTTTTGAATATTGTTTTTCTGTTATAACAAGAGTTTGAACGACTCCTTTAAGCGGCTTGTTTTTTCGGATACTTTCGGAAATGGAATCCACAACACCTTGGTTCTGCGCAAGCTTGCAATAAACGGATTCCTGCAGCATAATAAAACCGTTTTTTATTAAAAAGCGGCGAAAGTGTGAATATTCCCGGCGGTCTTTAAGAGTTGCAACCGGAAGATCAAAGAAAACCATTATTCTCATAAATCTGTAACTCATATTCGGGAAAGCTTAAAAGAGCCATATTCTCTTCGCAAAGAGAGTCAAGAACACTTTTGGTACATATTTTTATTGCATTTGTCATATACTGAATTTTTCCGCCGATAAGTATTTTTCTGTTAAGAATATCAGCCAAAATCATTTTTTCATCGTGCTCAAGCTTTTCCGGAAGCATTTTATAAACGATATAATCAACAAATGGCCGGAAAGGCTCCATAAGGTCGCACGCAAGGTTGTATTCGTTAAAAATATTATCGTGAAAAATTCCAAGCTGAGTGGAAAATCCGTTTGCAACAATTTCTCTTGCAAAAGAGGAAAGGATTATGCTGTATCCGTAATTGAGTGAGGCATTTACAGAACATTCTTCTCCCCGAGAAAAATCCGTTCCGAAAAGGGAATTGAAATAAACCTTTGCGGCATGTCCTTCCCGGTTTGTGTCATCGCCGGATCGAAGCTCCCGAATATAAGATTCCAGAAGCTCCGCTCCGTTTTTATTAAAATTTTTGAGTATCGCAGCCTGACCGGTTATTTTCGCTTTTACTATCTCTTTCCAGACAGAATCTTTTATTTCGCTTTTCCATTTTATCTGTCTGCGGAATTTAAGGCTTGTGTCATGGCTGCCGAATATTGGCAGAAAATTGCCCATTGGAAGGCGCTTTTCGTCACAGAATATAACACCTATTTTTCTTTTTGCAAGCTCACAAAGCAGATATGCTGTAAGCGAAACAGCGGTAGATTCTATCATAAGAACTGAAATTTCACTTAAATGTATCCTTTTGGTTCCCTCCGAATTTCTCACAACAAGATAGTCCATTTTGTAATCGAGTTTTGCAATGCTTGAAATAACAACTACGCGCCAACTCATTTTTTAAAAGCCTCATTTCAGAAGATCGACCTTTACCTCATAAAGTCCTGTTACGGATTGGTTTATAAGATAAGCTGATTGCATTCCGCTTATTTTTTTATTTGTAGAAATTACACCGGAACTTGCCGAACCTCCGATTGATTTCAAATCAGAAAGCTGTCGGTCACATCTGAAAGCTTTCAGGATTTCCATCAAAAGTTTACATTGTTCGAATATCGAGAATTCCATAAATTTACCCCGGCCTTTTTCAGCAACAGAAAGCATTTTTGCAAACAAAACGAAATAAACTTTTGTTTTAAGTTTCTCGCAGAACCAATCAAAAAGCTCAATATTTTGCTCTTTGGAAATTCCGTCATAAATTCTTACAGGCAGTTCGCCTTTTGCTGCAATACATCTTGCAATATATTTATCAATATTTTTTATGTATTGCTCATACTTTTTATCAATAGCCAGCTGGTAAGAATGTTTGTAGACAATGACATTTCCGCCGTTTTGTCTT
>JAFUJP010000110.1 GCA_017473745.1 Oscillospiraceae bacterium | reverse complement strand
TCAGCTTTATTTTTACGAACAGACTCCCATGGGTTCGGTTATAAATAACGATTATGCCAGCGAATATTTCATAGAATGATATAAAAAATGGCGGGAGCAAGCTCCCGCCCTACAGTATAACAACGATTTTTCGGGCGGATATTATTCTCCCCCTGCAGTTTTGATATTACAAAAAAGGACAGCCTTCCGGCTGTCCTTTTTTTGAATTATCAGTCACATCCGCAGACATAATGCTTTGCAAGTCCGCCTTCGGAAGTTTCTCTGTAATGGCTCTTGATATCCTTTCCCGTTTCGTACATGGTTTTTACAACCGTATCGAAGGAAATCTTCCTTGTATGAGTAAGGAATTTTGCAAGAGAAATGGCGTTTATGGAACGCATTGCCGCAACGGCGTTGCGTTCGATGCAGGGTATCTGAACAAGGCCTTCGATTGGGTCACAGGTAAGGCCGAGCATGTGTTCCATAGAAACCTCCGCCGCATATTCTATCTGGTCAAGGCTCATGCCGCAAATTTCGGCAAGGGCCGCAGAAGCCATGCAGCAGGCTGTTCCGATTTCCGCCTGGCATCCGCATTCCGCACCGGAAATGGAAGCGTTTGTTTTTATAAGATTTCCGATGATTCCGCCGGTTGCAAGGCCCCGAAGGATATCTCTTTCGGAAATCCCCCGTTTCTTTTGCCAATAATAGAGAACCGCAGGCATAACCCCGGCCGCGCCGCAGGTGGGCGCTGTTACAACCGTTCCGTTGCTGGCGTTCTGTTCGCCAACCGCAAACGCATAGGAACAGACGATGCGGTTTTCTTTTGTTTCGGCGGATTCATCCATGTGATACTGGTTATAGAGAAAAGCCGCCTTGCGCTGGACCCCCAAGCCGCCCGCAAGAACGCCTTCGGCTTTAAGTCCTTCCTTTATGGAACGCTTCATCTGATTCCATACCTCTTCAAGGTAATCCCAGATTTTCGGGCCTTCCATTCGCTCGACATATTCCCAGATGCGGATTTCGTTTTCGCGGCAATATTCGGCAATCTCCTCAAAGCTGTTTTCGTAGTAAACCTCCGGCGGGGCAACGTATTCCGTACCCTCCACAAGGATCTCTCCGCCGCCGATGGAATATACTCTCGCAAAGTCAATTTCATCGCCGTTTTTATATGCGTGCATATCCATGGCGTTGGGGTGATAAAGGGTATTTTCTTCCGTTTCGGTATCAAAGATTATTTCGGAAGGGACCGGCGCAAGGGTCTGGCGCAAAACTGCATCGGTCATGTGTCCTTTGCCGGTTTTGGCGAGGGAACCGTACAGCGTTACGGTAAAGCCATCCGCTTCGGGATTTTTGTTCCTGAAAAAAATCGCCGCCCGCTCCGGACCGATGGTATGTGAACTCGAGGGGCCTCTTCCGATTCTGTAAAGGTTGGTTAAGCTTTTCATAGCAACCCTTCTTTTTTAATTATTTGTTTTCTTTGCGAAAATAAAGCACACCGAAAGTTCCGGGGCCGCAATGACCCGAAACGGTGCTTCCCGCTTCGGTTACAAGGATTTCGCCGAATTTCTTGTATTTTTTCATTTCCTTTTCGATTTCTTTGATAAGCTTTTGGTCAACGCCGGTCCATGTGAGGAAAATACGGCTCGTATCTATATTATCGTTGCCCTCGAGTTTATCTTTCACATATTCAAAGGCACATTTTTCAAAACTGCCGCGGTATTTTTTGCCGACTTTCATAGCGCCGTTTTCAACGCTGATGCAGGGTTTGAGTTTGAGAAGGTTCGCGCCGAGAGCGGCAACGCCGCTGCATCTTCCGCCTTTATGAAGGAATTCAAGCTGATCGAGGATAAAGCTTGCGTCAACCCTTGTTTTTGCTTCGGCGATATGTTTGCTGACCGCTTCTGCACTTTCACCCTTTGCGGCAAGCTCCGCCGCAAGAAGAACAAGAAGCCCTATGCCCGTCGAAAGGTTCGCGGAATCAATGGTCCAGACATGGCCGATTTCTACCGCCGCAATACAGGCGTTCTGATAGCAGGCAGACATGGAAGAACTTATGGTGAAATGAACGATATCATAGCCTTTTTCCACCCATTCGGTGAAAATTTCGGTATATTCCGAAACCGAAACCGCAGAGGTTTTCGGAAGGATCTTCTTTTCCTTATAAGTTTTAAAAATATCTTTTGCAGAAATCTCAATACCGTCTTTATAGGGTTTTTCATCAAGTGTTACGGTAAGCGGAATAACGTCTATATCATATTTCGCAAGAAGTTCCTGCGAAAGATCAGCTGTGCTGTCGGCAAGGATTTTGATTGGTCTCATATATATTACCTCCTTTTTGTTAAAGAAATGTTTACACATCATATATTATACATCTTTTCACCTTTGCTGAACAGCCCCCAAATGTTTAATTTATTCTTAAAAATTACAATAATTATTGAAAATTCCCTGTCTGAAAGGCTATAATGATATTATTAATCAGAAAGGCAGAAAATTTTCATGCATGACGAACTTACCGCAAACGATATAAAGAAAATGGAAGAGGAACTTGAATACAGAAAGCTCGTTCTTCGCCCGCAAATTCTTGATGACGTAAAAACCGCCCGGGGCTTCGGCGATCTTTCGGAAAATTTTGAATATAAAGAGGCCAAACGCGCCAAGGGCCGCAACGACAGCCGCATCCGCTATCTTGAGGCCATGATAAAAACCGCCGTCATTATCGACGGCAAAGCCGAAGATGGCGTTGTCGGGCTTTATGACAAAGTTACCGTCTATATCCCCGAGGACGATGCGGAAGAATCTTATCAGATAGTCACCGAGGTTCGGTATGACGTTTCCGCCGGATTCGTAAGCAAGGAATCCCCTTTTGGCAAAGCCGTTTTCGGCAAAAAACTCGGCGATACCTGCACCGTTGTTGTAAATGATGATTACAGCTATGATGTCATTATAAAATCCATCGAAAAAATGGAAGATGACGATACCGCCCCGCTTGCAATATATTGAAACACATTATTGTTTATGCATTTAAAGCCTTCCCCTTGAGGGGAAGGTGTCATCGCTTTGCGATGACGGATGAGGTGTTTCTATGCAAACACGGAAATCAGCGGACAAACACCTCATCACCGCCTTCGGCGGAGCTTCTCCTCAAGGAGAAGCCTACCCTCCGGGAATCCTTTTTAACGGGCGGACACATAGGTCCGCCCCTACGACGTTTTCAATAATGCAACGAGCTTGCAAGATTTGTCAATTTAGTGTAGGGCGGGGGCTTGCCCCCGCCGAAAACCCTGTCTAATTTCGATAAGCGCTCCGCGTTCTTGGGTTACGGAACGGTCGAGACCGTTCCCTACAATGGAATGACGAACCGTTACAGCCGAGCCGTCGCGTTACATTGAAAACCGTTGCCGGCTCCGAACGGCGACGGTACAAACCTCCTCGGAGGAGGAGG
>JAFUJP010000109.1 GCA_017473745.1 Oscillospiraceae bacterium | reverse complement strand
TGGATGCTTCCGTTCCGGGCGAGGTTATGACGAAAGAAATGACCGTTTCTCCGTGGGATTCCCTCGGAAAAGTTTCGGGCACGGGCTATGCGGATGAGGACGAGGAATGAGGGATACGGAAATGGAAAAAAACAAAAAACTTCTTTATATAAGCCTGGCTGCAATGTCGGTATGCAATCTCATTATTTCATGCATTAATTTGTTTGATATTGAACTTCCGGATTTTATCTTTGTATTTTTTATCATTGCAACATTGGCGGCTGTTTTCGCATTGCTTTATACGTCAATAAAACTCTGGCTCGGAAGTATGGATAACAAAAAATAATTTTCAGCGGCGAAAGATGATTTCGCCGTTTTTTGTCGAAAAAATTAATAAAATTAATTTTAAAAAATAATATATAAACCTTGAAAAACTCTGTAAAAACTGATAATATTGTATATAGGATTATTCTATCCATTTGAGGAAGTTAAAACGGAGGATAGTTAGATATGCAGATGAATTTTGATATGGATAATGATACCGGACGCATCATTAATATAAAGGTAGTCGGTGTTGGCGGCGGCGGCGGCAACGCCGTTAACCACATGGTTGTAAGCGAAGTTCAGGGAGTTGAGTTTATTTCTCTCAATACCGATAAACAGGCTCTTATGAAATCCAAAGCAACCGTAAAAGCCGTTCTTGGCGAAAAAACCTGCAAGGGCGGCGGCGCCGGCGGCAACCCCGACGTTGGCCAGAGAGCAGGCGAAGAAAGCCGCGAAGAGATTCTTGCGGCGCTTCGCGGGGCACAGATGGTTTTCGTAACCGCAGGTATGGGCGGCGGCACCGGAACCGGTTCCGCAGCGATAGTCGCTGAAGTTGCCCGTGAAATCGGCGCACTTACCATCGGTGTTGTTACAAAGCCTTTTGCTTTTGAAGGCAAACGCAGAATGGAACAGGCCGAAAGCGGCATCCTTGCCCTTCGTGACCACGTTGATGCTCTCATCGTTATTCCCAACGAAAGACTTAAAGAGGTTTCTGAAACAAAGATCACCCTTATGAACGCTTTTGCACAGGCTGATGACGTTCTCAAACACGGCGTACAGAGCATCAGTGACCTTATCAATATCGAAGGCTTCATCAACCTTGACTTTGCGGACGTTTGTGCCATTATGAAAGATGCAGGCATTGCACACATGGGCGTCGGCAGAGCTTCCGGCGAAGACAAAGCCGAAAAAGCAACCAAAGCCGCGATTTCCAGCCCGCTTCTCGAAACTTCCATCGAGGGCGCACACCGCGCAATCGTCAATATCCTTGCATCCCCCGATATCAGCCTTGATGATATCGACAAAGCAACCTCCATGGTACACGAAGCCTGCGCAGACGACGTAAACCTTATCTTCGGTGTTGCGTTTGATGAAAATATGCAGGACGAAATGTCCATCACGGTTATTGCTACCGGATTTGATGACAACGGCAAAAAGAAATCCGCGAACGATATTCCCGCTTTCATGACCGGTTTCGGCAATGATGAACCTGCACCGGCAAACGATACTTTCCTTGATGAAGACCTTATGTCCCTTTTCGGAAAGAAATAATTGAAGTACATAAAACTCCCTTTTTGTTTTCACAAAAAGGGAGTTTTTATATTGAGCTGAATGTAGGGAACGGGCTTGACCGTTCCGACGTAATTGCGAATATAAACACCCTCTTTCTCATAAAATTCCATGAGAAAGAGGGTGTTTTTTATTTATACTGAAAGATATTCGGATTTTAACAGCATGATAGAGCGCTATGAAAAAGAAATGCGCAAAATGTTCGAAATCGCACCGAAAGCGGATGTTCCTGCGGTTGAACCGGTGGAGGAAGCTGTTGAAACGGCGGTTTTTCCGGAGGATGCGCCATCTGTTCCGCAGTTTCAGCAAAGGGAGCAAAGCGGGGTAGAAATCCCTGAACCGACGGAATCAGCCCCGCCGATGTTTGAACAGCCCGTTGAACCGCAAACGCCGATGATGCCCTTGCCGCAAATGCCAAGGCAGCCGCTTACCGATATGGTGCCGGTCCAGCCGCAGCCGGAACAGCCTATGCCGGATAAAATAGGGAGCATAGTGGTGGAAGTTACCACGGCGCGGGGAGCTGTTCCGCTTTCGGGGGTGACGGTCATTATAGATAGGCTTGACGTCGATGACCCCGGCGGCAGACAGGAGCTTATCGCGGTAGAAACGACCAATGCGGACGGCAGAACAAAACCTGTCGCGGTGCAGACCGTAAGCCGTGATCTGTCGCTGACACCGGGCAACGGAAATCCCTTTGCGACTTTCTATATCAGCGCAAAGGCCGAAGGTTTTGAACCGGTGAAAAGCAGACCCGTTGATGTTTTTGCGGATGAAATGTCCATTCTGAAAATAGATCTTATTCCGAAGCCGGAAAAACTCGGGGAAGGGGGAATGGCATAATGGTGATGACCTATGTCGCGGTGCCGGAATTCATAACGGTGCATCTCGGCCCGCCGGATTCCCCGGCGGAAAACGTAACGGTTTCTTTTCCGGAATATATAAAAAACGTTGCTTCAAGCGAAATTTACCCAACCTGGCCGGAAAATGCCCTTCGGGCCAATATCTATGCCCAGGTGACTTTTGCTCTGAATCGGATTTACACTGAATGGTACAGAAGCAGAGGATACCCCTTCGATATAACTTCTTCCACAAGTTATGACCAGAAATTCATCAAAAACCGAAATGTTTTTGAAAACATAAGCGAGATAGTTGACGATATTTTCAACCGTTATGTTGTTCGGCGGGGCAGCCAGAACCCATATTTCACAGAATACTGCAACGGAACTACGGTGACCTGCCGCGGGCTTTCACAATGGGGCACCGTTGACCTTGCGAATCAGGGGATGACGCCATACGAAATTTTGCAGTATTATTACGGCGATGATATCGACATAAAGCTTGCGCCGATTCTGCCGTATATGGAATCCTATCCGGGGGAACCGCTCCGCCTTGGGGACAGGGAATATGAGGTGCGCCTCATACAGCAAAGGCTTAACCGCATCGCGCGGAACTTCCCCGCGATACCGCGCATAAACCCGGTTGACGGCGTTTTCGGTCAGCAGACGGAAAATTCCGTGAAGGCTTTTCAGCGGGTTTTCAACCTTACGCCCGACGGTATAGTTGGCCCGGGAACGTGGTATAAAATTTCATTCATCTATTCTTCTGTTCGGCGGCTTTCCGAACTTTACGGCGAAAACGAGGCTCTTTCGGAAGTTCCGGTGCAATACGTCGAGCCGCTGGAACTTGGGGACAGCGGTGAAAGAGTTCGGCTTTTGCAATATTACATAAACGTGCTTGCGGCATTTTATGAGGAAATATCAGAGGTGCGTGAGGACGGGCAATTCGGCGAAGCCACCCGTCAGCAGGTGCTGAATTTTCAGCGTATCTTCGGGCTTACCCAGGATGGGATAGTCGGAATCGGCACCTGGGATGCCCTTTATGACGCCTATGTCGGTATTTTGCGCACCGTTCCTCAAAGATATTTTAACGATACCGTGAATGTACCGAACGTGGGTCAATATCCCGGATACAATTATCAGAGAACATAAGGGGGCAATAGCTTTGAACGAAGAACATCAATTTAATATAAGGCAGATACAGCGCGCTTTGCGCATACTTCATAAAAACGGCGAGGATGTTCCGATCGTTTTCGAGGATGGAATTTTCGGTGAAGAAACGGAGCGGGCAGTCATTGCATTTCAGGCGCTTTACGGGCTTGCACCGAACGGAATAGTTGACTATGAAACCTGGACACTGCTTATGGAAGCCGCCAACAGGCATATCGCAGGAAATGCGGAGCCTTTCCCGATTTTTCCTTATGTAAGCGATGAAGAAAGCAGTGTTTTGCCCGACGAAGAAGGCAAGGCCATTTATTTTATTCAGGCGATGCTTATAGCCATCGGTGAAAAATATTCCGGATTTGACGGGGTGACCTTAAGCGGAAAAAACGACGAAGCCACAAAAAATGCAATTATAAAGATTCACAGGATAACCGAGGGAGAAACCACCGACGGAAGCCTTTCCCGAAGAACGTGGAATTCCGTTGCGCGGCTTTTCAACGCAATTTAAGCCTTCTTTTGGCAGCAAAACGGCATAAAAACAAAACACTTAAAAACCCGTTGGTTTTTAAGTGTTTTGTTTTTTATTCGGTTTCATCGGTAAGCCCAAGAATATAATCGGCGGAAACATTATAGAATTTTGCAAGAAGCTTCAGCTTTTCGCCACTGATATCAGATTTTCCGGATTCGATTTTACTGTATTGTTGCTGGGTCGTCTTTATTACTTCGGCGATTTGTTTTTGTGTTAAATCACGGTCTTCACGCAAATCTTTTAATCTATACATGTCTTCACCTCTTTTGAGTATATTATATCTCACAACTGTTTGATGTATTAATTTTTACGTCTTTTAGGTGTAATATATTTTATGCTACATCTAAAAGATGTAGCATAAAGGAGGAGTGAACGATATGGAAAATGAGTATGTTGAAATAACGGTGGATATCGATAAAGATATTTTGAAAAGAATAAAATATATTGCTCGATTGCAAAATAAAGCAGTTGAAGAATGTATCGGCGAGATGATAAAGGAATATATGGAAGGGACGGAATAAGGACGGGATTGCTCCCGCCTGTTTTTTATAAAATTTTGTAAAGTTTGCTTGACATACAGAAAGATGTGTGCTATATTATGTTTGTAAAGTTAACTTGACAAAATTTCAGCAAAGGAGGATTCCGGTGAAAAACAGGATAGAAGAAATCAGAAAAGAAAAGGGAATCCGTCAGGAGGATTTCGCAAAGCTTATGGGCGTTTCGCGCCAGACCATAAGCTCCCTTGAAACCGGGCGTTATAACCCTTCGATTTTTCTGGCTTATAAAATCGCAAAATTTTTTGAAATGACCATCGAAGAAGTTTTCATCTTCGATGATGAGGAAATATGAAAGGAGAAAGAATTATGAGAAAAGAAAAATTCTTTATAAATATTTTTTGGGTGGTTATCGGTGTTGTTCTTCTCGGCTGTGGAATCGCAGGAATTGTTGATTATTTCTGGAGCGGAATGGGCGGTGCTCTAATCGGTGTCGGCGTAATTCAGATAATAAAATACATAAAATATTGCAAAAATCCGGAATACCGCGAAAAAATGGAAATTGAAAGAAACGACGAACGCAACAAATTCATCGGAGGAAGAGCCTGGGCATGGGCGGGATATTTTTACGTAATGATAAATGCTGTCGGAACAATCGCTTTTAAAATTATGGAAAACGATCATCTTTCACAGTATTGCGCCTATTCCGTCTGCATAATCCTTGTTCTTTATTGGCTTTCCTTCCTTTTCCTCAGAAAGAAATACTGATTAAGGTGAAAAAATGAAAACTGTTGAAAGAAAACCAAGAAGAATTGCCGTTGCGGTTTTATCCGTAATCGTAATTGCGATAATGTGGATAAATAAAGATGTTTTCGGACTTTTGAACGGAATCTCATCGGAAGATATCCTTCCGATGCTTGCAATAAACGCCGTTGTGTTTATTGTCAGATTTTTTGTTCTTGCGGGGATAATTTACATTGTGAAAAGGATTTTTCGCAAAATTAAAAAATAAAAAACCGGAGGATATCTCCGGTTTTAATTTAGGGCGGGGCTTGCTCCCGCCGTTTTTTATATGCTTCCCAAAATCATATCAAGAAGGCTCGGTTCCGGGGCGGAATCATCGTTCAGAATGGATTCCATAAAACCTTCACGAACTCCTACGGCGTGGATATCCATTCCGTCACAGCCCATTTTTTCCATAACCCCCGCAAGGACTGCCATCCCGGGAACGAGGGTTTTTGTGCGCTTCGGCGCAATGTCGGCAATAAGTTCAACCGCTTCGTCAGGCTTTTCTGTAAGGAGCTGTATCATAAGGTTGAGGTCTGTAAGGAAAAGTTTGCCGTCTTTTCTTACCGCTTTGTTATAGAGCTTCTGAATGGCCTTTGCGGTGCCGCCCATGGCGAAAAGCGTTCCGCCGAAAGGGGTGAATCCGGCTTCGGAAAGGGAATCCGCGACACATTTTTTGATGGCGGCAATTTCTTCGGCGGTGGGGATATTTCCTTTAACAAAGCGCTTTGCGGTTCGGCTGCTCCCGAGGGGGAAGCTTGCGCTTTTGACGGGGCCTTTTTCGTCATAGGTGAAAACCTGTATGGAACCGCCGCCAAGGTCACAGCCGATGCCGGTCTTTTTCCCGGAAATACTTTTGAGGGCGAGATAATCGTATTTTGCTTCTTCATCGCCGGAAATCATTCTTATTTTAATACCGGTGCGGAATTCCACCTGTTCAAGAACATCGGCGGCGTTGTCGATGTATCGCAAAGAAGCGGTGGAAAAACATTCCACCCGGTCACAGCGGTAATGGCGGCAGGCCTGCTGATGTTCCTCGATGGCCTGGATGATATGCTCGATACCTTCCTGCGAAAGGGAAGTGCCGACGGTGTTTTCAACAATGCGGGAATATATCGCGAAGTCATAAATACTGCGGTATTCCCGTTCCTCGGTCTCGAAAATATCAAGGCGAAGGGTGTTGGTTCCGAAATCAATGATGCCGATTCTCATAAAATTCCTCCGGAAAACAAGATTATATAATTATTTTACCACAAAGATATCATTTGCTCAAATAAAATATATTATTTCTTTGCATTTTGTGTTATACTAATTATGTATCTTGATTTAAGGAGACAGAAAATGAACGATATTATCATCATCGGCGCCGGCACAGCCGGACTTACCGCGGCAATATACGGACAGAGAGCGGGGCTTTCCTGCAAGATTTTTGAAAAATACGCACCGGGCGGCCAGATAGTCAATTCCCCTTCAATCGAAAACTATCCCGGAATGTACGGTGTTTCGGGCTATGACTATTCCATGGCGCTTTTTGAACAGGCACAAAAGCTCGGCGCTTCCGTTGAGTTTGCGGAGGTTCAGAGCGTTGATTTTTCCGGAAAGACCAAAAAAGTCATCACCACCGCAGGGGAATTCGAGGCAAAAGCCGTTATTATTGCGAACGGCGCCGCAAGAAGAAAAATCGGCTGCAAGGGCGAGGAAGCTTTTGAAGGCAGGGGAGTTTCTTATTGCGCTACCTGTGACGGAGCGTTTTTCCGCGGAAAAACCGTTGCGGTAGTCGGCGGCGGCGAAAGCGCTTTTGAAGAAACGGAATATCTTGCTGAAATTTGCGATAAAGTTTATCTTATCCACAGAAGGGATATTTTCATCGCCGCAAAAACAGCGGTCGATTCCGTGCTCAAAAAGAAAAACGTAACTGTGCTCACCAATTCCGTTATTGATGAAATCAAGGGTCAGAATGCCGTTTCTTCCATAGTTCTTAAAAGCAGAGCCAACGGAAGCACTGTTGAAATGCCTCTTTCGGCGGTTTTCGTTGCCATCGGCCTTATGCCTGATAATAAGGCATACGAGGGCGTGCTCAAGCTCGACGAATACGGTTATTTTGATGCGGGCGAGGATTGCCGCACCGAAATAGAGGGCGTTTTTGTTGCGGGCGATACGAGGAAAAAAGCACTTCGCCAGCTTGTAACCGCCGCTTCGGACGGTGCCGAGGCAGCAACCGCCGCAGCGAATTATATAAGAAAGAATTTTTAAGATAGAGGTGCGAAAATGCGCGATTATAAAATCGAAACCGAAAAACGCGTTGCATTTATAAAAGAAAAAATGGCCGAAGCCCATGCAAAAGGGCTTGTTTTCG
Organism: Oscillospiraceae bacterium; assembly: GCA_017473745.1. Lineage (GTDB taxonomy): Bacteria > Bacillota > Clostridia > Oscillospirales > Ruminococcaceae > UMGS1668. The sequence continues at coordinate 25,191 of JAFUJP010000109.1, read as the reverse complement.
GCAACAGCGGCGGAAAGGACAGCGCCCTTGTGGGAATCCTTTGCTCTATGGCGACGGAAAACGTGCTTGCAGTTGCGATGCCCTGCCATTCAAAGCGCAACTACGGCGAAGATATGGACGATGCCGTTGCCCTTGCAAAAGCATTCGGCATAAAAATGATAACCGTTGATCTCACCGCCACGAGAAGCGAGCTTACGGATGCTGTTGACATCGAGCTTTCAAAGGCGGCGCTTTCAAACATCGCGCCGCGCCTTCGCATGACAACTCTTTACGCCATCGGCCAGACCCGCAATGCCCTTGTTGTGGGAACCGGCAACAGAAGCGAACGCTATATGGGCTATTTCACAAAATGGGGCGACGGGGCTTTTGACCTTAACCCCATTGCGGACCTTACCGCAACGGAAATTTTTGAATTTCTGCGCTATCTCAAAGCGCCGCTCAATATAATTGAAAAAGCACCTTCCGCCGGACTTTTCGAGGGCCAGACAGACGAGCAGGAAATGGGCGTAACCTATAAAGCCATAGATGAATTCATCACCACTGGCGAAACAGACCCGGAATCCAAAGAGATAATCGAAAGATACCACAGGGTTTCGGAACACAAACGAAGAATGCCCACGGTTTATGGGGAATAATTGGAGGAAAAAATGGGAGCAAAACAGGAATTTATTGAGATTTTTCAGGAAAACGTAAAGCGTCCCGGTTCGGAAAAACTTCTTGAATGGCTTTGCCAAAGCGATTTTTTCACCGCGCCGGCTTCAACAAAATACCACTGTGCTTTTGAAGGCGGCCTTGCCTTACACAGCCTTAACGTTTATAAACTGCTTAAAAAACGCTGCGAAGAATACGGCATCACCGACGGCGAAACAGTTGCAATATGCGGGCTTTTGCATGATATCTGTAAGGCGAATTTTTACACCATCAGCTACCGCAACGCGAAAAACGAGCGCGGCCAGTGGGAAAAAGTTCCCTATTATGCCGTTGATGACCAGTTCCCCTTCGGTCACGGCGAAAAATCCGTTTTCGTAATCGAGCGCTTTATGCGACTTAGAGAAAACGAAGCAATCGCGATCCGCTGGCACATGGGCGGATTTGACGAAACCGCCAAAGCCGGCGGCTTCAGCATAAGCCACGCATACGAAAAATATCCTCTTGCGGTGCTGCTGCACATGGCCGACCTTGAGGCAACCTATCTTTCAGAACAGGGAGAGAACTCAAAACACTGATACATAAGGAAGTGAAAAAATGAACCAGGCGCTTACTCCGGAAGAATTTTGGGAAGCTTTTTGCGACCACAATATGGATCTGAACAGGGATGAGCTTTATTATGACGTTTGGCAGTTTCTTGACGGAAAGCGGGGCTGTGACCGTCTTGCATCCCTTTGCCTTGCGGGAATAAAAACCGCCACGTCGAGCATTTATGAAACTTTTGAGCTTGACGGGATGAAGGTTCCGGAAGAGGGGGATTATTCCATAATCCTCGACAGCGAGGAAGTTCCGCTTTTCATTATTAAAGATACTAAAGTGGAAATTAAAAAATTCAGCGAAATAGACGCGGAATTTGCGGAAAAAGAAGCCGAAGGCGACCAGACACTTGAAGGCTGGAGAAAAATCCACGCAAAGGAATTTGAAAATAAATGCGGAGAATACGGCATCGGGTTCAATGACGATACCCTTATCCTCTGCGAAGAATTTGAAGTTGTTTTTCAGTAATAAAAAGGCGTGCCGCGGGGCACGCCTTTTTAACTTGAAAATAAACAAAAAAACGGCAGGTCATCGACCTGCCGGATTTTCAGCTGTTAGAATTGCTCGGAAACTAACATCTTTTGCTCTTTTTTGCTCTGACTATATGATACCTGTGGATTGTGATGATATTGTGATGAAGTTTTTTCACTTTAGTTACAATGTAAAACCAGTTTGGTTAAACTTTTTTGAAAAAACGTTACAAAAAAGAAAACCCCTGCGCAGATTGTAAGCGCAGGGGTCAACCTGATTGGGGAAATCAGATTTTTCCTTCTTTTTTAAGCCATGCAACTTCGTCCTTGACGGTTTCGGCGCAGGGGCGGGTTGTGTAACCGAGTTCCTCTTTTGCTTTGGAATAATCAAAGGTGTTGTTTCTTGCAAGGTTATAAACAGAGAAAGTGGTCATAAGAGCTTTTGTTCCGCTGCGTTTTGCGTGCCATTCGGCAAGCTTTGCAAAGGTGTTTGCAAGCCCGATGGGAAGGAACATCTTGATGGGTTTGCATCCGCTTTCGGCAACAATAAGCCTGCAAAATTCCTTGAAGGTGATCTCTGCGTTTGCGAGTATGTAACATTCGCCGTTGCGGCCTTTTTCGGCGGCGAGGATGGTTCCGTTTGCAAGGTCGCGAACGTCCGAAAGGTTAAAGGAACCGTCGATTCCGGCGGGCATATTGCCCTGGATTATTTTGATAAGGGTGCCGGTGGTTTCGCTGATGGAAAAATCTTCCGGGCCGAGGATGCCGCTGGGGTGAACTACGCAGGCTTTAAGTCCGCGTTCCTTGCAGGCATCAAGAACGTGCTGGGTTGCTTCGGCCTTGGTCTGGCTGTAACAGTCGATAAGCTTTTCGGGGTGGAACTGTGTGACCTCTTTGATGGGGGTGCCTTTGGGAAGTTCCGGGATAGCGCCGGTGGAACTGCAGTGAACGAGCTTTTTGCATTCCGGATGGGAGAGAACGCATTCAATGATATTATCGGTTCCGCCGACGTTGACGTCAACGACTTTCTGGTTGAATTCGGGGTCAACGGTTACGATGCTTGCAATATGAAGGCAGATAGTTTCGGTGCCTTCGGGAACGGTGAAAAATTTCTCAACGGAATCCTTATCGCAAAGGTCGCCGTAAACGATTTCAACCTCTTCGGGAAGGTATTTTGCGGCGGGGTCGTTCGGAAGAACGAAGCCGCGTACTTTTTCACCTTTTGCGGCAAGCTGGCGGCAAATGGTGCTTCCGAGGAAGCCTGCGGCGCCGGTTACTAAATAGATAGTGTTTTCCATAGTTGTTTCCTCCTCTTGAAAATTGGCTCGAACCAAATGTTTCGGAAAAGTTTATTTTTTGTTTACAAAACTTTTATGCGTTAATTGTATCACGGCTATATTGTGAAAATGAACATCAAAATTCGACAAAGTGTTGGGATAATAAAATATTGTTTATTGAACCGAAGTGCGGAATGTGAATTCAGGGAGGAATCTGCGTGTGCAACCGAAAAAACAGCGGTTTGCTCAAAAAAACGGGCCGCCCATGGGATGTTTTCAATAATGCGCCGCAGCGCTAAACAACAATTTGCCGTAGTCCCTTTTACTATTTGTGTTGATGGAAGAGTTTTTGTCACTTTCACCTGCTGTTGAAGTTTAAGATGACATTTGCTAAAATGTATCTGAACGATAAATTGAAATTTGGAGGTGTGGTTCTATGCAGGAAATTATTGCGAAGCTGACAGCAAAAGATGATAAATATGCTTGTGCCATTGCTGACAAAATCATCTCCGAAAGTCAGGCTACTGATGAATGGTATGAACACTTCAACACATTTGCTACCTTGCTTAATCATCCAAAGTCATTTGTAAGAAACCGTGTGCTGTATATTCTTGCTGCCAATGCACAATGGGACGATGAAAATCGTTTTGATGCCATTCTTGACGATTATCTTGCCCATGTCACGGATGAAAAGGCAATCACTTCAAGACAGTGTATCAAAGCCCTTGCACAAGTGGGAAAAGCAAAACCGCAGTACATTCCAAGAATATTAGGTTGTTTTCATAGCGCCGATTTGTCAAAATATAAGGACAGTATGCGCCCCCTGATTGAGCAAGATATGGCTGAAACTGAAAAAACATTGAGAAAATAAATTTCAGTTTATCGAGCAGTCGCTATGTGAAATGATTTCCCTTCGTCATATTGACGAAGGGAGATTTTCTGTGTCCAAAATCAACATAAAGGGTAAAAAGGAATTGCCGTATAATATGTTGACTTATTTTCCATAATATTGTATAATGAAGGGTACTAAAAAGAACAAATGTTCATTCTGCGAAGGGAGGCTGCAAATTGGATTTTAAGCTTGTTTCGCCTTTTAAAGCCACGGGGGATCAGCCCCAGGCAATAGAAAAGCTTGTTGAAGGGATAAGGCGAGGCGACAGAGAACAAACCCTTTTGGGCATAACCGGTTCGGGCAAGACTTTTACTATGGCAAGCGTTATTGAAAAGATAAACCGCCCGACCATTGTTCTTTCGCATAACAAAACCCTTGCCGCCCAGCTTTGCAGTGAATTCAAGGAATTCTTCCCCGAAAATTCCGTTGAATATTTCGTTTCCTATTACGATTATTACCAGCCCGAAGCTTATATTGCGAGCACGGATACCTATATCGAAAAAACAAGCGATATCAATGATGAAATCGAAAAACTCCGACATTCGGCAACTGCCGCCCTTTCTGAAAGGCGGGACGTTATAATCGTTGCTTCCGTTTCGTGCATCTATACCCTCGGCGACCCGATAGATTACCGCACCATGGTGCTTTCGCTTCGCCCGGGTATGCAGAAAGAAAGGGACGACGTTATAAATCAGCTCGTCAATATGCAGTATGAGCGCAACGATATGAACCTTGTTCGCAACAAATTCCGTGTTCGGGGCGATGTTATAGAAATCTGTCCGGCGTATTCCGATGAAAAAATCATAAGAGTCGAGTTTTTCGGCGATGAAGTTGACAGAATAACCGAAATACAGGCCGTTACGGGCGAGGTTAAAGGTGTTCTTAGCCATGCTTCCATCTATCCTGCTTCTCATTACATCGTTCCGAAGGATAAAATGCTCAAAGCCGTTGAGGAAATTGAGCAGGAATGTGAGGAAAGGGTCGCATATTTCAAAAGCAAAGGCAAGCTTATCGAAGCCCAGCGCATTGAGGAACGCACCAATTACGATATGGAAATGCTTACCGAGGTGGGTTTTTGCAAAGGAATCGAAAACTATTCCCGTGTTCTTTCGGGAAGGGCGCCGGGTTCCTGCCCGACGACTTTGCTGGACTATTTCCCCGAGGATTTTGTGCTTTTCATTGATGAAAGCCACGTAACTCTTCCTCAGGTTCGGGCGATGTCCGGCGGTGACCGTTCAAGAAAAGAAAACCTTATTGAATACGGCTTTCGTCTGCCCTCGGCGCTGGATAACAGGCCGCTCACCTTCGATGAATTTGACGGCAAGCTGAACCAGATAGTTTACGTCAGCGCGACCCCGGGCCAGTATGAAAAAGACCGCAGCACCCAGAAGGTGGAGCAGGTCATCCGCCCAACGGGGCTTCTCGACCCGGAAATCAGCGTTCGCCCGGTTGAGGGGCAGATCGAGGATCTGCTTTCGGAAATCAATATGCGTGTTGAAAAGGGCGAACGCACCCTTATAACCACTCTTACCAAGAAAATGGCAGAAAATCTTACCGATTATCTTATCCAGATGGGCGTTAAGGTGCGCTATATGCATCACGATATAGATACTATCGAGAGAATGGAGATCATCCGCGACCTGCGGCTCGGCGAATTTGACGTTCTTTGCGGAATCAACCTTTTGCGCGAGGGACTTGATATTCCGGAAGTCAGCCTTGTGGCAATTCTCGATGCGGATAAAGAGGGCTTCCTCCGAAGCGAAACCTCGCTTATCCAGACCATCGGCCGTGCTGCCCGTAATGCCGAAGGCAAGGTTATTATGTATGCTGATACCGTTACAGAAAGCATGGAAAAGGCCATCCGCGAAACGGAACGCCGCCGAAAAATTCAGGATGAATACAATAAAGAACACGGCATAATCCCCAAAACCATCAAAAAAGACGTGCGCGATATCATCGAAATTTCGAGCCATAAAGATGACGGAAAAGGCAGGCGCATGACTTATAAAGAAACCGAAGAAGAGATCAAGCGCCTTACCAACGAAATGAAGGCCGCATCTAAAATACTTGAATTTGAGCACGCGGCATATCTCCGCGACAGAATCAAAAAACTCCGCGAGCAAATGGAGGACGTACAATATGAATCAAAGTTCCATCGTCATAAAGGGAGCAAAGGAACATAACCTCAAGAATATAAATGTTGAAATTCCGCGTGATAAGCTTGTTGTTTTCACGGGGCTTTCCGGCTCGGGCAAAAGTTCACTTGCTTTTGATACGATATATGCGGACGGACAGCGCCGCTATATGGAAAGCCTTTCTTCCTATGCAAGAATGTTCCTTGGCATGATGGAAAAACCGGATGTGGAATCCATCGAAGGGCTTTCTCCGGCTATTTCCATCGACCAGAAAAACACCAGTAAAAACCCCCGTTCCACTGTCGGAACTGTTACCGAAATTTATGACTATCTTCGCCTTCTTTATGCGAGAATAGGTATTCCGCATTGCCCTGTCTGCGGAAGAGAGATAAAACAGCAGACCATTGACCAGATTGTTGACCAGGTGCTTGAACTCCCCGAAGGGACCAAAATCCAGCTTATGGCGCCCATAGTAAGGGGAAGAAAGGGCGAATACGTTAAGGAGCTTGAAGCCGCAAGAAAAAGCGGTTTTGTTCGTGTTCGCATTGACGGAAGCATCTATGACCTTTCGGAAGAAATAAAACTTGAGAAAAACAAAAAGCACACCATTGAGATAATTGTTGACCGCCTTGTGGTAAAACCGGAAGTGCGTTCCCGCCTGAGCGATTCCCTCGAAACGGTTATGCAGCAAAGCGGCGGCCTTGCGGTGGTGAACGTCATTGACGGCGAGGATATTATGTTCTCACAAAACTATGCCTGCCCGGATCACGGAGCCGCCATCGACGAGCTTTCTCCGAGAATGTTTTCTTTCAACAACCCTTTCGGAGCCTGTGAAAAATGCACCGGTCTCGGCGTTTTTATGCAGGTTGACCCCGACCTTGTTATACCGAACAAAAATCTTTCCATTCGCGAAGGGGCTATCCATGCTTCGGGCTGGTATTATTACGAGGGCGGTATAGCACAGAATTATTACGATGCTCTTGCGGCGGAATATAATTTCTCTCTCGACGTTCCGGTAAAGGATCTGCCCAAAGAGGTGATAGATGTTCTGCTTTACGGAAGCAAGGGCAAAAAGCTTATGGTGAAACGCGAAAGCAACAGTATGCACGGCTACTTCCAAAGCGAATTCGAGGGCATTATAAACAATATGGAGCGCCGCTTCCGCGAAACGAACAGCGAATGGGTAAAAGAGGAAATAGCCCTTCAGATGCGTTCCGTCGATTGCCCGGAATGCCACGGCGAAAGAATTAAACCCATTTCCCTCGGCGTAACCGTTTGCGGAAAAAACATCAGCGATTTCACGAAGATGAGCGTTAAAGACGCCCTTGAATTCGTTGAAAATATGCAGCTTACCGAAAGAGAAAAGATGATTTCCTATCTCATTATCAAGGAGATAAAATCCCGCCTCGGATTCCTTAAAAACGTCGGTCTTGAATATCTTACCCTTTCAAGAAGCGCAACCACTCTTTCCGGCGGCGAAGCCCAGCGAATCCGCCTTGCCACACAGATAGGTTCTTCCCTTATGGGAGTTCTTTATATCCTTGACGAGCCGAGCATCGGCCTTCACCAGCGTGACAACGAAAAGCTTATCGGCACTTTGCACCATCTGCGCGACCTTGGCAACACGGTAATCGTTGTCGAGCACGACACCGACACAATGCTTGCGGCGGACCATATAGTTGATATCGGCCCGGGAGCGGGTATCCACGGCGGAAACGTTGTCTGTTCCGGTACGGTTGAGGATATCATTGCCTGCGAGGAGTCTATTACAGGCGCATATCTTTCGGGCAGAAAGAAAATCGAGATCCCGGAGAAGAGAAGGGAAGGCAACGGAAAGAAAATCACAGTACGCGGTGCGGCGGAAAACAACCTTAAGCATCTTGACGTTGATTTCCCGCTGGGCAAATTTGTTGTTGTAACGGGCGTTTCCGGCTCGGGAAAAAGCTCCCTTGTCAACGAGATACTTTATAAAACCCTTGCCCGTGATCTGAACAGAGCGAAATGTATTCCCGGGCACTGCGACGGTGTTGAGGGCGAGGAATATCTCGATAAAGTTATCTGCATCGACCAGTCGCCCATAGGAAGAACCCCGCGTTCCAACCCGGCAACCTATACCGGCGTTTTCACCGATATACGCAATCTTTTTGCGGAAACCGCGGAATCCAAGGCCCGCGGATACAACGCAAGCCGCTATTCCTTCAACGTTCGCGGCGGAAGATGCGAAGCCTGTGAAGGCGACGGCATAATCGAAATAGAAATGCACTTTTTGCCGAATATTTTCGTTCCGTGTGAAGTTTGCAAGGGCAAACGCTATAATCGCGAAACCCTCGAGGTGCATTACAAGGGCAAAAATATAAGCGACGTTCTCAATATGACCGTTGAAGAGGCACTTATGTTCTTTGATAACGTTCCGAAAATAAAGAGAAAAATTCAGGTTCTTTCGGATGTCGGTCTTGGCTACGTCACTCTCGGCCAGGCGGCAACGACCCTTTCGGGCGGCGAAGCCCAGCGAGTAAAACTTGCAACGGAGCTTTCAAAACGCCCCACCGGCAAGACCGTTTATATACTTGACGAGCCGACCACCGGACTTCATACCGCGGACGTTCATAAACTAATCGAGGTGCTCCAAAAGCTGGTTGACGGCGGCAACACCGTTATCCTTATAGAGCATAACCTGGACGTTATCAAGGTTGCCGACCATATTATCGACCTCGGACCCGAGGGCGGCGACGGCGGCGGTACCGTTGTTGTTGCGGGAACTCCGGAAGAAGTTGCGGCATGTGAAAAATCCTATACCGGTCAGTTCCTTAAACCGATACTCGAAAAGAAACTTTGAAAAACGGAGGACATAAAATGATTTTTTATTGCGGAAGCAAAACCCCCGGAATGGAAAAAATAGAGCCGGAAAGCGGCGCCAAGCTTACCGAATCCAAAATGATCGCGGCTTTTTGCATTGCGGATCCCCTCGAGGAACCCTGGCACTGGTTCCCGTGTGATTTCGGAAGCGACGGAACGGTTCAGTATAACGAGCTTTATCCGAATGCGTTTAAGGAATGTACGGCAGGAAAAAGCGGATTTATCTATACGGTCGAGGCGGAAGAGGAGGAAGTTGTTCCCTCCGGCGAGATCGTTAACGTATGCCACCCGAAAAAGCCCCTTGAAATTACCGGCTGTATCGAAATTGCCGATCTTTATGATTGGCTTATGGAAGAAGAGGATATGGGAAGATTCCGCCTTTGTCTTTTTGAACAAAAAACGAGGCAGGAATTACTTCTTTGGCAAAATTCGATTTTGCGTTATCTTGCAAAATATAAGATGATAGACGACCAGGAATGTGCATACGCGAAATTCGTTATGGAAAAACTTCCGTCGGCATGGGAAAAATACCGCAAGCTTTGCGGAAAATAAATTAAAACAAGCTCCCCTTGCAAGGGGAGCTTGTTTATTTGAAAAATATTTTAAAAAACTATGTTAAATATGCAAAAAATATGTTATGATTAATTATCAATACATATCTAAAAGGAGAGATCTCCCCATGGCTGAACAGGCAATCTTCAAAAGCCAGACTTTCGGCGGATTCAACAAAGAAGAGGTTCTTAAATATATCGACAACCTTAATGCGGAACACACCTCGGAACAGGAAAAATCCGAAGCGGAAATTAAAACCATCGGCGCCGAACTTTCGGAAAAATCAGAAAAGCTCGACGACCTTCAGAATAAATATGATGAAATCATGGCCGCTTATGAGGAACTTCGCCAGCATTATCTGATGCTCAAAGAGCACAGCGATAATATCGAAGCAGAAAACGAAAAGCTTTCCGCAAGGCTTGAAGCGGCCGAAAAAGAACTTGCCATAGAGAAAGAACTGAATTCCCAGCTTGAAGAAAGACTTTATGCCGAGGCTCAGAAAGCTGATGAACGCGCGGCAAACGAAAGAAAAATCATCGCGGCTATTGATAATGCGAACGATTCCGCAAGGCTGATGCTCACCAACGCGAAAACCGGTGCTCAAAGTATGATAGCCGATGCTCAAACCGCCGCAGAAGGAATAAACGGCGAGATTGATGAGTTCAAAGCCGAACTTGAAAAAACAAAGGATTTTATGCAGGATTCCCTTTCCGTGCTCATCCAGCGCCTTGAATATATCGGCAGGGCCGCCGAAAACGCAAAAATCGTTTCGGAAGAAAGAAATGTAAAATCCAATGATATCCAGAGAAAATTTGAGGAACTTGTTGCCGAAACCGATATGAAAACAAGCACCCTCAAAGCCCGCTTTTTTCGTTGAGCCGCCGAAACCTTCGGTGATCGCAACCGAAAATAACGATGGCGGCGGGACTAAAAGCCCTCCACCGCGGCAAGCGCAGATAATAAAACGCCCGGTTACAGCGATACGCAAAAAACCGAAGCGCCAAAGCTTTGCCGATGGGGTGAAGAGCCTGATTAAAGCGATAACAAAAATGATGTAGACCCGTTCTGACCGGAAAAATTCCGGTCAGAATTTTTAACGACAAGGAGTTTTATTTGTGGAAAAACTGAAAATATCCTGCCCCTGCCTTCTGGGGCTTGAAAGTGTGCTTGCGGGCGAAATGAAACGCATGGGAGCACAGAACATAACTTCCGAAGACGGACGAGTTACTTTTGAAGGAACTTTTGAAGATGCCGCCGCGGCGAACCTTCGGCTTCGCACCGCCGAGCGTGTTCAGATAATAGTGGCTGAATTTGAAGCGAGAAGCTATGAAGAGCTCTTTCAGGGCGCTCTTGCGGCCCCCTGGGAAGAGTTTATCGGAAGGAAGGATGCTTTTCCCGTAAAGGGAAGAACAGTCCGCAGCCAGCTTTACAGCGTGCCGGACTGCCAGTCTATAATCAAAAAGGCAGTTTGCAAACGCCTTGAAAGAGTTTATCATCAAAGCTGGTTTGATGAAACCGGTGCAACTATACAGATACAGTTCCTTATACTCAAGGATAAGGTGAAGCTTGTTCTCGATACTTCCGGCGCGGGACTTCATAAACGCGGATACCGCAGAAATTCCGTTCTCGCGCCCATCAAGGAAACCGTTGCGGCAGGCATTGCGGATCTTGCGCATATCTATCCGGACAGCGTTGTCTGCGACCCGATGTGCGGTTCGGGAACCTTGCTCATAGAATCTGCGCTGAAGGCGCTTAACATTGCACCCGGAATCAACCGCGGTTTTGCGGCGGAGCAATGGGGCTGCTGGCCTTCTGAAACCTGGCAGCACCAGAGAAGCGCCTGCCTTGATGAAATACGCCGGGATACGACCTTTGTGGGATATGGGTCGGATATTGACCCGGAAGCGGTTCGCCTTTCCATAGAAAACGCGAACAATGCAGGCGTCGGTTCAAAGCTCCATTTTGAACAGCGAAACATGAAAGATTTCGTTTTTCCCGAAGCGGAAAAAAAGCTTATCGTCCTCTGTAACCCGCCCTATGGAGAAAGACTTCTTGATATAAAAGAAGCGGAAGAACTTTACCGCGCTCTCGGAAAAGTTCTTGTTATGGATGAGGGCAGAAGCTTTTCGATTATCTCTCCCCACGAGGAATTTGAAAAGCTTTTCGGCAAAAAGGCCGATAAACGCAGAAAACTTTATAACGGCATGATAAAATGCCAGCTTTATATGTACTATAAATAATGAAAAACGAAAGTAAAACACTTTATATTCCACTTTACGGAAAAGCCCTTGTAAGCAGAAAAGGAATTATTCTTCAGGATAAAAAAGCGGAAGAAATATGGGAAAAAGAACGTTTTTCGCTGGGCGCCAAAAGCCGCTCGAAATGGCTCGCCTATTTTATGGGAATGAGAGCCGCAGTTATAGACGGCTGGCTTTGTGAAAAGCTTTTGAAAAATCCCGAAAGCATAGTGATTCATATCGGGTGCGGGCTTGATTCCCGCATCGAAAGGGTAAAGGCACCATATAAAAAATGGTATGACGTCGATTTGCCGGAAGTAACCGCGGTTCGCCGCCGCTATTATGAAAAAAGCGAAAAGTATGAAATGCTCGGCGCTTCCGCGGCGGAAAGCGAATGGATTTTCGATATCGCCGATTCCGAAAACGCGGTCGTTGTTATGGAAGGCATCAGCATGTATCTTTCCGAAGAGGCCATAGCAAACCTTTTTTCCGCGCTTTCAGAAAAATTCCCGAAGGCAGAAATCATAATGGACGTATATACAACCGCTGCGGTAAAAGCGACCCGCTATAAAAATCCCATAAAAGATGTGGATGCGAATGCCTTTTTCGGAGTTGATGACCCATTGCTTTTTGAAAAGGGAAAAATCAGGTTTTCAAAAGAAATCTGCATGACTCCCGCGGATAAAATAAACGAGCTTTCGGGCTTTGAAAAGGCATTTTTTAAAAAGATGTTTGCGGGAAGCTTTGCGAAAGGGCTTTATAAAATATATACATATAATATTTTGAGCACGGAGGAAAAATGAAAATCGCTCTTGCAGCCGCAAGGCATATAAACAGGGACACGGAATATAATTTTTCTCAGATGAAGCGCTTTATGGCCGAAGCCAAAAGCGGCGGAGCTGATCTCGTTTGTTTCGGTGAAACTTTTTTTCAGGGGTTCGATTGCTTTGACTGGGATTTTGAGCATGACAGAAATATCGCGCTGAGCACGGATTCGGAACTTTTTGAAGAAATTTGTGAAACAAGCAAAAACATTGGTATCGACCTGCTTTTCGGGTTTGCCGAAATTGAAGGAGAAAGTATTTATTCTTCATGTGCGTTCATATCAAAAGGCGAATTGCTTAAAAAGTACAGAAGAATATCCCGGGGCTGGAAGGAATATTGGCATACCGATGAGCATTATCGGGAAGGCTTGAGCACCGGAATATTTGAATACGGAGGCAAAAGCTTTTCTGTCGGCCTTTGCGGCGATATATGGGAATTCCCCGAACGTTTTTCCCTTGGGGAGGAGATCCTTTTATGGCCGGTTTATATCGGTTATACGCCCGAAGAATGGGAAGGCGGAGTGAAAACGGAATATGCCGAGCAGGCGGCGAAATGTGCGCCGAAAGTTATGCTCATAAATTCCGTTTGCGATGACGCTGCCTTCGGCGGTGCCGTGTTTTTTGAAAACGGCAAAGTAAAATCCGAACTTGCCATGGGAAAAGAAGGAATACTTTTTTGCATAATATGAAAGAAACCCCATCACCGGATAGGTGATGGGGTTTTGTTCAGTTATCAACGATTTCGAGAACCGCTTTTGTTACGGCAAGGGCGGTTTTTTGTATATCACGCTGGTCGATAAGGCTTTCGAGCTCTTTCGGATTTGAAACAAATCCGACTTCGAGCATGACCGCGGGGCAAATGGTAAGGCGGGTCACGGAATAATATCCCTGCTCGGCTCCTTCGTTATCGCGGTTCGTTGCGGCGCTTATGTATTCGCTGAGCTTTGCGGAAAATTCCGCGCTGTGGTCGAAATGATAATAGACGTAAGTTCCGCACCAAAGGTTGGCCTTGGCATTTTCAGCAACGGAGTTGGCATGGCAGCAGATATATACATCTGAATAGGCGTATCTCGCCGGATCGGTGCGGCCGTATGTATCGAGTTTTGTTCCGTCCGAAACAAGCAAAACTATGTTCGCCCCGAGGTTTTCGAGGGATTCAGCAATGGCCATGGCGTTTGCAAGGTTTATTTCAGCTTCGTTGACGCCCTCTTCACCCGCAACGCTTAAAGCGCCCGGATCGGGGCCGCCGTGACCGGCACAGACGCTGATCGTCATTCCGGAAAGGGGCTTTGCCGGGTCATCCGAAAGCTTGGGCGCGGGCTTGAGCACGACGGAAAAAGTTCCGTTTTCCGGATCGGTAAAGAAATCCCAGCCCCACAGCTTTGTTACAGAATAAAAATTCAGCGTTACGCTTCCGTCGCCGTTATCAACTGCAACAATGCGGCGCATAAGCTCCGAATCGAGGTTTACGGAAGAAATATCGCTCCATTCCGTATTATAGAGGGTAAGTGAAAGAGCCTTTTCATAAATTTTTCCCTCAAACGCGGGAATGTTCGCGCTTTTGAAGGTCAGCTTTTCATAGTTTGTGCCGCTTTCAAACAAAGAGGAAGCGACGGAGGCGGTTATATCCGTATTGCCGGTTACGATATCAACGTGGGCGGGCTTCATATATCCGCCGCAGGAGACTTTATACCAGCCGTTTTCGGTTATTTCGGTGACATAATCAAGGCACCCGGTGCGAAGGGTGGTAAGATAATCGCCGTTCTCAACGTCCGCGCGTTCAACGCCCGAAAGTTCCGCATTTGCCATAACCGCAAGCCCGGCGCTTTCACCAAGGTAATAATATCCGGAAGCGCTTTCGGCGGTTTTTGTGCTTCCGTTATATCGAAGGGTATAGGTGACTTTGCCGATAAAAGTGACCTCGTTTTCGGGGTATTCCCCGGAAAGATCGACCTTTGCAGTGAACCTTGCGGGAACGCCCGTATCCGCGTATGCGACCTGCTCAAGGGTTATGGTTTTGCCGGCAATTTCAGCGGTGACTCTTCCGCCGGAAGGGCCGATGCATGAAAGGGTGACCTCGGTGCTGCCGCTTCTGATTATCCCGGCGGCGGAAGGCGCACAGGAAGAAAGGGAAGAAGTTTTTCCCGTTCCGCCGGAAGAAGCCCCACGTTTAAGTGTGACGGAATCGGAATTTCCGCCTTGGGTGAAGGTGAAGGTTCTGCCGTTTTTCGGGACGTCAACGGTTACGGCAAAAAGCCCGCTTTCGCTTATTCGTTCAACTTCCTCTCCGTTCATATAGAGTTTCTTTTCCGGGTCGGAGGTTCCAAAAATAGTATATTGAGTCGTTTCGACAGTAAGGCTTGATTTGGTCGGGCGGGTTATTTCGAGCTTTTGCGAAACAGAAAAATCCGCGTAATCATCAAGAACCGTGCTTTCAAAAGAGGATATGAGAAAATCCGCGCCGGAGTTTCGGTTTTCAATAAGGGCCGAAAAATCCGAAACGCAAAAACCGATTCCGTTTATTTTGTTAACAAGATATTGGTTGTTAAGCTCGAAAGCCTCGGCATAAAAATCGCCCGAGGCAACCGGAACGAGAACCCTTCCGAGGTCGTTGAGGGTGATCAATTCTGCGCCGCTAAATTTTTCGGCTGTTTCGAGAAGATATTCCTCATAGCCGTAATCGGAATAGCACGAAAGAAGATTTTCGATAAAAAGGGTTTTGAAAAAGCCTTTTTCATAAAAATATTCCGCTTCAGAAAGGGCGTTTTCATCATCGAAAGGCAAAAAGAACGAAATATTACCGCTTCCGTGTTTTTGGGCGAGGGAAGAAAAGCCTTCTTCCGAAATTCCGCTTTGAACTATGATTTTTTCTTCGGCGGGGATTTCGGCCAAAAGGCTTTCGCTGCCGAGAACATAAAGCGAAAGCCCGCCGCAAGCGGCGGAAAGCTCTTTATAAAAATCGGCGGAATCGCTTTTGCGAAGGTCGATGACTATGCCGTTAAAGCCTTTTTCGGCGGCGTATGAAGCTATGTATTCCGCGGAATATCCGCTATCCGATGCGACGGAAAAAAGCCGGAACGGCGCTTCGGCGGCCAGGGCGGAAAGCCCGAGGATAAAAACGAGCAAAAGGGATAAAACAATGGAAAATATTTTTTTCAAATTTTGAATTCCTCCGGGTCAAAGGTCGGGAGTTCGGGCGCTTTCGGGCGCGGAACTCTTAAAAGCGGGTCGTAATCAAAAGCGCGGCAATGAAAACCTTTGTCAACAATGCCTTTTTTCTTGCAAAGAACGTTTTTGCCGTCGGCAGAAAGATATCCGCTGGAGCAATATTCACATCGGGGTTCGATTTTTGTATCAAAGAATTTTTTATCAAACATAAACGGGGCACCTCCGTTTTTCTTAATTTTATAAATCTATTTTATCACATCTTATCTGTTTTTACTATGGGGAAAAGCAGGTATTTTATTCCGAATTCGACTTAAATTGATTTTATTTTCATTTTGCGAAAAATCATTGTTTTTTAGTTACAACGGGAGTATAATAATATTTCATAAAATAAGAAGTTCGACGGGACGTCCCGTATTCTCTGCCTTTTGGCAGAGAATAATGAGTCCTGTTCGATATAAGGAGAGAATCGAATGGGAAAAACGATGAAAAAGGCGCTTTGCTTTATTATGGCGGCAATTATGATTTTCGGAAATGCAGGAACCGTTTTCGCCGCGGAAAGCGAAGAACAGAGCCTTGAGGAAATCATAAGACCGCAGATTGAGGCTTTCGCAAAATCCATCGACCAGAAAGATGCCGACGGAGCGGCTACGGATATTCTTATTTCCCATGGAATAAGCGGAAACGGCAAAAAACTTTCCGTAGGAAAAAGCAGTGCTTTGACGGCGACACTTATGAACGGCGAACTTGCAAAAGAATATCTGACTGTTCTTTGTGCGGATTTAGTCAAGACGGCAGACGAACTGGATATGAATAAAATATACAGTTTGGGAGCCGTTTTTTGGCAAATTAAAAGTACGAATTTCTATTATTTCAAATTATATAATTATAATCCATCGGTAAGTCATAATAAAAACGGTGAATTTACTTTTCCTAAAGATCATTTCAAGAAAGTCGGAGAAATAACTTTTGATAAATCCAATGAATATGACGAAACTCTTGAAGTGATTGTGGGCGGAACGTGTTTGGACATTGATTTGGAAATCGATAAAATTTATAGTGATAAAATTATTTATAACGTCAGCGTAATTTTTATGGATGT
The DNA here is from genome assembly GCA_017473745.1 of Oscillospiraceae bacterium. Lineage (GTDB taxonomy): Bacteria > Bacillota > Clostridia > Oscillospirales > Ruminococcaceae > UMGS1668. The sequence continues at coordinate 8,436 of JAFUJP010000109.1, read as the reverse complement.
CTTCAATTTCGATACCGATAACAGCAGTACGCTTGAGGACCTCCTCGGGTTTATCGGATTGCTTTTTTTTGAACCTTTTGAATGGGAATCGAAAGTTGATTTCCAAATCGAAATCCCCAACGATTGCGAACATTCTTTCGGCGAATGGAAAACCGCCGCCGAACCGAACTGTACCGAAAATGGCATGGAAGAACGAACCTGCCCGAACTGCGGCTGTGTTGACACAAAAGAAACGGCAGCCCTCGGCCACAGTTTCGGCGAATGGGCGGTCGAAACGGAACCTTCCTGTACCGAAAGCGGAACGGAGCGCAGGGACTGCAATAACTGCGAACATTACGAAACGAAGGAAATCGCGCCGAAAGGCCATTCCTTCGGTGAATGGTATGAATCAAAGGTGCCCACTTATACCGAAGAGGGCGAGGAACGCCGTGACTGCGCAAACTGCGGGCATTTTGAAACAAGAACGCTTGCCGCTCTTGATTATCTGCTCGGAGATTTGAACGGCGATGAGAAGATAAACGTTCTTGATGCGAACCTTGTTCGCAGATATGCGGCGGAACTTGAGGAACTTGACAAAAAAAAGCTTGCCGCGGCGGATGTCAACGGTGACGGAAAAGTCAACGTCCTCGACGCCAACCTTATAAGAAGATTTGCCGCAAAGCTTATTTCAAATTTCCCCGTAGAGGAATAATATCGGAAACGGCGGGTGTTCCCGCCGTTTTATTTTTTGGGAACCGCCTGACGAAGTCTTTTGAAAAAAGGTTCTTTTTCACTTTTCGGCGGAACGACCGAAAGAAGGAAGAGCGACGCCATGCAGAGAAGGCTCACCGCCGCCGGCGCGGAAGCGGAAAGAACCGCTTCAATGCTTCCGCCTTTGGCAGAAAAAGCCGCGACGGAATCCCCGGAAAAGGCAAGGAACAGCCGAAGAAGCCCGGCAGTTATGCCCGCATGAAAAAAGCGGGAAATCACAAAAGGGGCAAGGGGGATTTTGCTCTCATCCGTCACTGCCGCCACCTGGAGCATAACAGAAATCCCCGAAAAGGAAGAAAGCGCCCCGGCGATAATAACCGCCGAAAATCCTTCGATTTCGCCGCAGGCAAGCGCCCCGGCGGTGACCTCAAAAAATCCGGTGAAAACGGCCCTTGCGGCGGGGTCAGCCGAAACTTTGGAAAAAGCCGCGCCTTCAAAAACAAGCTCAAGAGCGCCGCAGGCAATAACGATGAAAGCGCACATCCGAAAACAACTTTCCGCCGCGGAAATTATGGATTCAATAAGGCAGGCGGCATTGTTTTTTCGCAAAACGGGCGAAAAAGCCAACGGGTCTTTCGGCGCTTTTTCGGAAAAGGCAGAAATTGCCAAGGCAATCACCGCAGAAGAAAGAAACTGCGCCGCAAAAAGCAGAAAACCGATTTTGATGCTCCCGAAAACGGCTATGCCGACAGCGCTTATAAGAAAAGGCGGGCCGGCATTTACACAATAACAAAGCATTTTTGCGGCGGTTTTCCGTTCGAGAATCCCTTCCGCCGCAAGGTCGGATATACATTTTGCGGCGGCGGGATAACCGCCGATGACCGCGGCTAAAAGAGCTCCGCCGCAGGCGGCGGGAATTTTAAGAAGCCGGGTTATGGGGCGAAGTGCCGCCGCGAAAAAATCCGCCGCGGCGCTTTTGCAGATAAAAACAGAAAGCGCCATAAACGGAAAAAGCGCCGGAATCACCGAATACGAGCAGATATACAGCCCTTTTCTGATGCCATCGCCGAGATCGGCGCTTTTCAGCAAAAGCATTGCGCCCATGGCGGAAGCCAAAAGTGCCGTAAAAAAATTTCGCCTGTTCAAAAAAACCATCCCTTTTTCAGCAAGTTTGGAACAATTCGTACCCCTTGATAGAGTGGGCGCGATATGATATCATTATCTTATGAAAAAATTTTTTTGATTAGAAAGGGAGTGTGGTTTTTTGAAAAAACTTTTAGCTCTTGTAATTATATTTGTTCTCGTTTTTTCCGGGTGCAAGGCGGAAAAAATCGGGACGGATTACGATTTTTCCGAGGTTGCGGCGGATACCATGGCGCATATAATCGAAGAAGCGCCGAACCCGGGGCATAACCATATAAACGGCGAATGGACCGTGATTGTTGCCGCAAGGGGCGGCGCAGAAATCCCCGAGGGCTGGTTCGATACCTATTACGAAAATCTTTGCAATACTCTTACCGAAAATGACGGCGTTTTGAGCGGAACCAAGCACGGAAGCTATTCAAGGGCTGTTCTTACCCTTGCTGCCATAGGTAAAGACCCGACCGACGTTGCGGGATATAACCTGCTCGAAAGCTATACCGATTACGATTTTGTCACCCATCAGGGCATACCCGGCAGTATTTTTGCGCTTCTTTCCCTTGATTCTGTCGGATATGAGATACCCGAAGGCAACGTAAGCCGCGAAAAGCTTATTCAGCATCTGCTCGACGAGGAATATGAAGGCGGCGGCTGGGCGCTTATGGGCGAAAAACCGGACGTTGATATGACCGCCCAGGCCATACAGGCCCTTGCGCCTTATTACGGAGAAAACGAGGAAGTTACCGCCGCCATAGAAAGGGCGGTTGCGCATCTTTCGGAAGTTCAGAAGCCCGACGGCGGTTTTTACGCCTGGGAAAGCGAAAACGTCCAGACTGCCGCGCAGGTTGTCATTGCGCTTTCTTCCATCGGCATTGATATCCGCACCGACGAGCGGTTTATCAAAGAGGAAGGCTGGATAGGTTCTTATATCATGCAGTACTATCTCGGCGGCGGCGCTTTTTGCCATACACTCGGTACGCAGGAAAACGCCATGGCATCGGATCAATGCATGCAGGCTTTCGTTGCCATGGAGCTTCTTGAAAACGGCGAAGGCAGATTCTATGATTTTAATGATATCGGTTAACCGTATGAAACGATCTTGACCGTTCCGTTTAAAGCCTTCCCTTGGGGGAAGGTGGATTCGCCGCTTTGCGGCGAAGACGGATGAGGGTAAATTACAAAAAAAGCCAAGCTGAAATTTACAGCTTGGCTTTTTATAATTTGTGCGGTATGAAATATTTTATTGCTTCTTTTCAAATATATCCAATAAATGACCGGACATTCCTATCATATCGGTGCGCTCACAAATAGAATAAATGTATTCTGTGTAGTAGAAAAATTCTTCATCAGACATTTCCGATAATAATTCTCTGATTCCTCCGGATAACATTTCTGTTCCAACCAAGTGAAGGCGGTTCACATTAAATTCATTCATAAGCGCATTGATATCTTCGATTCGATAGAAAGCAAGGTGCTTTCTTTTGTTTTCTGTTAATCGCCAATCCGAAGATATGATATCTTCTCTTGCCTCTTTTTCATTGATGTGTCCGTTTCTGAAAAAGTAATTTATCACAGTCATTTCGTTCAGGATATATGCCATAAAAACTATTCCGTTAGGTTTGGTTACTCTAAGGGCTTCGCTTATCGCTGCTTTTCGCTCGGATTCATTGGAAAGATGATACATCGGTCCTAAGTGCAAAACGATGTCATAATCATTATCTTTTGCCATGCAGAGATTTACGGCATCGCCTTGATAAACATTTACCTTTTCATTCGGCAAGGTTTTTTCCTTGAATCCGACAATATTTCTTTCAACCAATTCCACAGCGTCAACGGTATAGCCTTTTCTTGCAAAATAGTGGGAATATCTTCCGGTTCCGGCGCCAACTTCCAATATTTTCATTCCGGGCTTTAAATATTTCTCAATAAATCGGATAGTTGTTAAAAACTCGACCTGTCCAAAGCGGGACAGAAGCCTGTCATCTTCGTTCCAATCACTGTAATAGTCGTTTAATATATCTTTTCTGTCCATAATGATACTCCTAAAAACTTATTTGTCGGTAATGTGTTTCACATAAAAAATTATACAAGAACCGTCACAGCAAGACGAATTGCGGTGACGGTTCGTTGTTTTGCTTTATTTAAGTCCCGCGAGCCAGCCTTTCACATAATCGCAATATTCCTCGTCATTTTGGCTGAATTCGAGGAAATAAGGGTATATCTGCGCCATATAAAAGCGGACTGCGGCGGGGTCGTATTCGCCGTATTTTGAATAACCGGAAAGAAAAGCACGCCGCTCTTCTTCGGTTTTGAGGAATTTTTGACCCGGGCGAAGAATTATCGCCCATGCAATATCAAAATCCCGGTTGCCGATGCCGGAAAGCTCAAAATCGAGTATCCCGCTTATGCGGTGATCTTTCCAAAGAATGTTTGCGTAATGAAAATCACCGTGGCAGAAACATTTTGCGGGATTTTTCGGCGCATCCGAAAAGAAATCTCCGAGATACGAAAGACCGAGCTTTTCAAGCAGTTCGAAAGAAGGCACGCTGAAAAAGCGCCTTTCGGCAACCGTATCGGCATTGATTTCGAGAGAATGAAGCTTTGCAAGGGTTTCGCCGTATTCTTCCATATAAGAAAGCGAAGCAAGGCCGGCGTTTTCGCCGACTATCATGGAAAGCCTTTCGCCGGGGAGTTCCTCCGTTACGGAAAAAGATTTTTCGCCGAAGCCGAAATCTATAACTTTCGGAACGCAGGGAAAATCAAGATTGGCCAGAACGGCGACTTCGTTTTCTATATCGGCGCCTTTTTGGCGGGCGGCTTTAACAAAAGCGGTTATTTCTCTTCCTTCAAAAAGCCCACTCATGCGAAAAACATCGTTGCCCGCATGGGGATAGCCGAGAATTTCAAGGGGCTTGAAGTTTTTATAATCAAGCGAAAATGGGTCGCAGGTTTCGCGCCATTTTTCGGGAAAGATATTTGCCATTTTATTTTTTCTTTTGAATTTTCGGGTTCTTGGGGCGTTTTTTCTTGACGGAATAGCCCATCTGGCCGATTTTTTTGCCCTGGGCGAAATATTCGCCGTGGGAATAGAACATAATGCCCGCCTTGCGAAGGTCGAGCTTGCCGTCCTCGTCAAGATATTTGTCGTCAACGTCAACGGCAACGATTTCGGCAATGAACATATCGTGGCTGCCGAGGTGCTTTACCTCGGTGACCTTGCATTCAAGGGAAATGGGGCTTTGGGCAATGATCGGTGCGGAAACCTGCGAAGCGGGAAGGGCGGTAAGCTTCATTTCCGCAAATTTATCCGTATCCTTGCCGGAACGCACGCCGCAAAAATCTGCCGCGCGAACGAGAGAATCGGTGGTGACGTTTATAACGAATTCGCCGCTTTCGGCGATAAGATGATGGCTCCATCTTTCGGGGCGGATGGAAACATAGGTCATAGCCGGGCTGGAGTTAATGATGCCGGTCCATGCAACGGTGAGCACGTTGGGTTCTTCAAGGGTGCCGCAGGTTACGAGCGCCGCAGGAAGGGGAGAGAGAAGGGTTGAAGGTTTCCAAACTTGTTTAGCCATATTTTCCTCCGGAAATTTATTTTTTATATTTTATTATATCATTTTCATAATAATGCCGTCAATGCTTTGTGCCGGCGCTATTATTCACTGTGGGGGTGAATATAATCCGCCAGCTTGGCTCCCCTGACCGGGGAGCTGTCGCAAAAGGGGGCCGAGGGGTTTGCAAAAATGAAAATCATATATTTTCGAGATATTCTTCAACCTGCTTACGGTTTTTGAAAACGATGACTTCCGGTTTGTGTTTTTCGAGAAGGGCTTTCGTTTTCGGGCGGTTTTTCCTGTTGAAACGCAGAATAGCTTTGTAAAACTCAAAATCGAATTTTTCGGGGCAGTTTCCGCCCATGTCATCCCTTGTTCTGCCGTAGTTTTTTATGACTCTTTCTGTAACGCCAAGAAGGCAGGCGACCGTCGGGAAATCAAAATAGAAAACGGTATCGCAAAACGAAAGGCGCCTTTCAAGGGTGCGCTCATAATTCCCGTCGATTATCCATTCGTCCTTTTTCAGTTCTTCATCAAGGAGGTTGTCAAATTCTTCCCGGGGAATGTATTCCCAGTTTCCGCGCCAGAATATTTTATCGAGATGCACAAGGGGCAAACCGGTTTTTTCGGCAAGTTTTTTTGAAAAAGTGCTTTTGCCGCTTCCATTTCCACCGATTACAAGAATTCTTTTCAAAAAAACACCTCCGCAAATGACGAAAAGATGGAAAATTTTCATACTCTGACATTAATTATACCAAAGACGAAAACGCAATAAAACCCTTTTTTTACCTCGGATTTATTTTTCTTTTGCGGAAAAAATATTTTTCGGGTGAAGAAAATGGAAAAAATGAAAAAAGACGGCGGAATTTTTATTTTCGGCGCCGTGGGGTATTTTTTGCTGGAAGTTCTTTGGCGCGGTCACAGCCATTGGAGCATGGCCGCCGCCGGCGGAATTTCTCTTTTGATTTTGACAAAAACATTCAAAAAACTTAAAAACGCGCCCCATTATTTCAAATCCATAGTCGGCGGCGGGATAATTACCGCCGTTGAATTTGTTTTCGGGGTGATTTTTAATCTTATGCTCGGAATGGGAGTTTGGGATTATTCATCCGTTCCCGGCAATATCCTGGGCCAGATATGCCCGATATACAGCATTCTTTGGTGCGGGATAAGTTTTATCGTTTCGGTTTTTGAAAAATTGATTTCGGGCGGAAAAATGTTTTCACCGAAAAAAGCTCTGCCATAATTTTTCGGAATATAAAACAAACTTCGGTCAAAAATAATGCCGAGGTGAAAAAGATGAGCAGTAACAGAGAGAAACTTAAAAACCGCGGCGGCCCGGCGTTTGAAAACGACCATAAACGCGTTAAACCTTTTGAATCGTTTAATCCTATGCAGCAGGAACGCATCCTTACTCATATGAATACCATAGGTTCAAAAGAGGAAATGCGCCGGCTCGATGCGTCCCGGCGTGACCCGGAATCCGGCATGATGGATACCCTTTGATTTCGGTGGAAAGAAAAGTTTCCGGCGGGAAGGCGGAGTTTTCGGTGCTTTTCCGCTTACATATTAACAGAGAATCCTTTCGGTGAATAAAATGAATTACGGAGGGAGGAGATACATAATGCCTAATCTTGAAGGTATGCCTTGCTGGTTTCTCGGGGCAAACGCCCCGAAGGGATATTATTCAAAATTCGATCAGCTTTTTGCCGCCGCGCCGAAAGGCCGCTGTTTTCTTTTGAAGGGAGGTCCCGGAACGGGAAAATCCACCGTGCTCAAAAAAACTGCGTCGGTGCTCAAAGAAAAAGGAGTGAGCACCGAGCTTGTTTATTGCAGCGCGGATACAAATTCGCTTGATGCGGTTATAACTGCGGATGGAAAATTCGCCGTTCTTGATGCAACTTTGCCCCATGCGGTGGAACCGAAATATCCCGGAGCCTATGAAACGACGGTTTCGCTTTGTGATTGCTGGAACGAAGAAATTATCCGCGAGCATAGGGAAAAAGCGGTGGAGCTTTTTGATGCGAACCGCCGCATGCACGAAGAAGCCCGGCGCTATATTGCCGCCGCCGCAAACCTTCTTGATGAAGCGGCGCGGCTTGGAATGGAAAGTGTTCATCAGGAAAAAGTATCAAAAACGGCAATTCGGCTCTGTATGCGGGAATTCGGGAAAAAGCAGCATAGAAGCGGAACAGAAAAACAGCGTTTTTTAAGTGCGGTTACCGATAAAGGCGTTTTTTTCTTTAATGAAACGCCAAAGATCCTGTGCGACAGAGTTTATGTTATTGACGATGACTGCGGCGCAGCTTCGCGGATTTTTATGAATACGGTGAGGAAAACCGCCCTTGAGCATGGTCTTGATATCATCACCTGCCGATGCCCGATTTTTCCTTCGGAAAAAATTGAACATATATTTATTCCTTCTCTGCGGCTTGGATTTATGACGGCGAATAAAAGGCACAAAATCGAAATCGCGCCCTATCGGATAATCCACGCCTGCCGTTTTACCGATGAGAAGAAATTTGCCCGCCGCAGAATAAAAATTCGCTTTGCCCTTCGGGCGGCAAGCCGGCTTATTGCGGAAGCGGCGGACTGCATGAAGGAAGCAAAAGCCGTTCACGATGAGCTTGAAGCGATTTATATTCCCGCGATGAATTTTTCGCTTGTGGAGGAGAAATATAAAAAGATTATCGAAGCGATTGGGTGAATATATCATTTACATGCCTTCCCAAAGGGGAAGGCGGCATCGCGAAGCGATAACGAAAGAGGGATAACCGAGAACGCGGAGCGCTTTAAAGCCTTCCCCCGGGGGAAGGTGGCACGGCGCAGCCGTGACGGATGAGGGTAAACCCTGTTCCGTCTGCCGTTATCGCTTAATCTAATGTAAGGAACGGTCTTGACCGTTCCGTAACCCAAGAACGCGGAGCGTTTGCCTCCCCTATCAGGGGAGGTGTCACCGCAGGTGACGAAAGGGTGGAAACCCTGTCAGGTCTGTGAATATCGGCAAATGTAATACTTACCCCATTTCTTTGCTCGTGCAAAGAAACGC
>JAFUJP010000108.1 GCA_017473745.1 Oscillospiraceae bacterium | reverse complement strand
TTGTTTATATGCATTTAAAGCCTTCCCCTTGAGGGGAAGGTGGCATCGCGGAGCGATGACGGATGAGGTGTTTCTATGCAAACACAGAAATTAGCGGACAAACACCTCATCACCGCCTTCGGCGGAGCTTCTCCTCAAGGAGAAGCCTGCCCTCCGGGAATCCTTTTTGACGGGCGCACACGCAGGTGCGCCCCTACGACGTTTTCAATAATGCGACGCAACGCTAAACAATAATTTGTCTTTTTATTTTTTAAATACTTGTATTTGTACCTTGATATGTTATATAATAAATTGATTATGTATATCTTTTTTCAAAAAGGGGGAAAGCGGCGATGTTTTGTACCTGCACAAGCATGGGGCTTTTGGGAATAAACGCATATAAAGTTGCGGTCGAGGTGGATTTGTCGGAATCCTTCCCCGGGTTTGATATCGTCGGCCTTCCGGATGTTGCGGTAAAGGAATCCCGCGACAGAGTAAGAACAGCCATTATAAACAGCGGCTTTGATTTCCCCATAGGGAAGATAGTCGTGAACCTGGCCCCAAGCGATATCCGCAAGGCGGGTTCACTTTATGACCTTCCCATTCTTATAAGCATTCTCCGTGCGGATGGGCAGATAAATGCCGATTGCAGGGGCTGCGCTTTTATCGGCGAGCTTTCGCTCGAAGGCACCATCAAGCCGGTAACAGGCATTTTGCCGATGGTGCTCGAAGCAAAAAAGCTTGGCATTGAAAAGATATTCATTCCCGAAGGCAATGCGCCGGAAGGCAGCGTCGTTGAAGGCATCGAGGTTTATGCGGTCGGTTCCGTCGGCGAAGTTGTGGCTCATTTAAGCGGGGAGGAAATCCTCGAACCGCTGAAGCCCATGGAAAACGGCAATCATTCCGCCGATATCTATGAAGCGGATTTTGAGGACGTTAAAGGCCAGTATGAGGCGAAACGCGCCCTTGAAATTGCCGCGGCGGGGTTCCATAATATCCTGCTCATCGGCCCGCCCGGAGCGGGCAAAAGCATGCTTGCAAAGCGTTTGCCTTCTATCCTTCCCGAAATGACGTTCGATGAATCCATCGAAACGACTAAAATACATTCCATCTGCGGAACCTTGCCCGAGGGCGCCGGACTTGTCAAAAAACGCCCTTTCAGAGCACCGCATCACACGGTTTCTCCTGCGGGTCTGACCGGCGGCGGTTCTGTTCCGCGGCCGGGCGAAATTTCCCTTGCACATAACGGGGTGCTTTTCCTCGACGAACTTCCGGAATATAACCGCACCGCTATGGAAGTGCTCCGCCAGCCGCTGGAGGACGGAACGGTGACCATTTCCCGCGCGGCGGGAAGGCTTACCTATCCCTGCTCAATAATGCTTGTGGCGGCGATGAACCCCTGTCCCTGCGGCTATTACGGCCATCCGACCAGAAAATGCACCTGTTCCGAAGGTTCGGTTCAAAGATATCTTTCAAAGGTTTCGGGCCCGCTTCTCGACAGAATCGACCTCCATGTTGAGGTAATGCCCGTTGAATTTGCCGACCTCGCAAACAGAGAAAAGGCGGAACCCTCTTCTTCCATTCGCGAAAGAGTAAACGCCGCAAGAAAGATACAGAACGAGCGCTATGCAGGAACGGGAATCACCTGCAACGCAATGCTCACTCCGGCGTTTCTGCACCAGTTCTGTGTGCTTACGGAGGACGCAAAGAATATGCTCAAAACCGCTTTCGAGCGGATGGGTCTTTCCGCAAGGGCATACGACCGCATACTCAAAGTTGCAAGAACCATTGCCGACCTTGACGGCAGTGAGGATATAGATGTTCAGCATATTGCAGAAGCTTTGCAATACAGAAGCCTTGACAGAAAATATTGGGGGAACTGAAATGCTTGATAAAATCATGGAAGCCGCAGGGATCGAAGTTTTCGGCGTTGCGGATTATAATGAAACCCTTCCGGGCACGGGATTTAAGCAGAGGGAACTTTTTGACGGGATAGAATCAGTTATAGTCTGCCTCATCCCTTGGGATACCGGCATGAACGAAGGCAGAAATATGGCAAGATATGCCGTTGGCAGAAATTATCACGACGTTGCGGCGGAGCATCTTTCCGTTGCGACGGAAATTCTGCGCAGAGCCTTTCCGGAAGAAACCTTCAAGTTCTTTGTGGATTCTTCTCCCGTTGCGGAAGTTCGCGCCGCGGTTCTTGCGGGGCTTGGGGTCCGCGGAAAGAACAACCTTCTCATAAGCAAGAAATACGGCACCCGCTGCGCCATAGGCGAAATCATCACCACACGCAAATTCGCAAAATCAAAAAAATCCGTCGGCAGCTGCTTTGACTGCGGAAAATGCATAAAAGCCTGCCCAAACGGCGCACTTTCCGATAAGGGGTACGAAAAAGAAAAATGCGTCGCTTTTATAAACCAGATGAAAAAGGAAATAACAGAAGAGGATAAAGCCCTTATCAAAAAGGTCGGCTTTATCTGCGGCTGTGACTGCTGCACCGATTGCTGCCCCATGAACCGCCATGCGGACGGCAGCGGATTAAAAGAATTCAGGGAGAGCGCAAAACCGGTCTATACCCCGGGAATGGATCTTTCGGACCGTTCATACGGCTGGAAACCTGCAAACGTTGAGCGCAATTATAAGATAATCACGGAGGATTAAAATGGCGATCCTTAAAAAGGAGCAGTATCCGGAATACGAGGCTTTCTGCAAAAGCCACCCCATGGGCTGCTTTACTCAATCGACCCTTTGGTACGGTGTTAAAAACAACTGGGGCCACGAGGTCGTTGTTTCGAGGAATGAAGCCGGCGAGATCGTCGGCGGAATTTCCGTTCTGATACAGAAAATACCGCTTATCGGCACAAGTTTTCTCTATGCGCCGAGGGGCCCCGTCTGCGACCTTCACGACAGAGCGGTGCTCGCCGATATTATGAGCGGGGTCAAGGCTCTTGCGAAAAAACACAGGGCGCATAACTTCAAGATGGATCCGGATATCGCCGCTTCCGATGAAGAGTTCCTTGAAATTGCAAAAGAGCTTGGATTTACAAGAAAATTCGGCCCCACAGGTTTTGAAACCATACAGTGCCGTTTCAACTACCGCCTTTATATCGGCGGCAAGACCGAGGACGAGGTTTTTATGAACCTTACCCAGAAATGCCGCTATAACGTCCGCGTTGCAATGAAGCACGGGGTCGAAATAAAAATCGTCGGCAAGGAATACCTTGATGAATTCATGCGCATTATGCGCACCACCGGCGAAAGGGACGGCTTCAACATCCGCCCGAAGGAATATTTTGAAAGAATGCTCGATTCCCTTGGCGAACACGTTCGCCTTTATATGGGATTTTATAACGGCCAGGCCGTCTGCGGCACCATCACCACAAACTACGCGGGCAAATGCTGTTATGTTTACGGCGCTTCGGATAACGCTTACCGCAACGTGATGCCCAACTATCTCATCCAGTGGGAAATGATAAAATGGGCCATCGAAACCGGCTGCACAGTTTATGATTTTCAGGGAATTTCGGGCAATCTTGAGGATGAAAGCGACCATCTTTACGGGCTTTACCGCTTCAAAAAAGGCTTTAACGGACAGGTTGACGAGCTTCCGGGCGAATTTGACATAACCTATAAACCCTTTGCCGCAAAAATGGTGAAACACGCCATAAAGCTTAACGGCAAACTCAATAAACTTAAAAAGAGGTTCACAAAATGAACCCCATTGAAAACGCACTTGAAGAATATATCGAGAAGGATCTTTCGAGGTTCCATATGCCCGGGCATAAAGGCGCGGAAGGCCTTCCCGCATATTATAAATATGACATAACCGAGGTGGAGGGCGCCGACAGCCTTTTTGAAGCGGAGGAATGCATCGCCGAAACGGAAGCGCGCTTTGCAAAGATTTACAAAGCGGGCGCAAGCCTTCTTTCTGCGGGAGGTTCCACCCTTTGCATACAGGCGATGCTTGCGACGGCGCTGGAGCCGGGTGATGAATTCATCATCGCAAGGAACTGCCACGCCGCCGCGGTCAACACTATGGCACTTCTGGATTTGCGCCCCATTTGGATAAACCCGAGGGATCTGAAGGCCGCAGAAAAGGCCTTTGAGGAACACCCGAAGGCAAAAGCCGTTTATCTTACCTCGCCGGATTATTTCGGCGTGCTCAGCGATATTGCCGCCTTTGCGGAGCTTGCACGCAAAAACGGGGCAAAGCTTCTTGTGGATAACGCCCACGGTGCTCATCTTCATTTTACACCCATTGAAATGCATCCCATTGCGCTTGGCGCGGATATGTGCGCGGATTCTTTGCACAAAAGCCTTCCGGTTCTGACCGGCGGCGCGCTTCTGCATATAAAAGACGGCGCTCAAAAGGATAGGGCAAAGCAGAAAATGCGCCTTTTCGGTAGCACCAGCCCGAGCTATCTTATAATGCTTTCGGCGGATAAATGTGCCGAATATCTTGAAACAAAAGCAAAAGGCGATTTTGCCATGCTCAACGGAAAAGTCGCGAACCTTCGTTACAAGGCTTTTGAGCACGGCCTTGCGCCGAAAGTGCGGAACGTTGAACCCGCAAGGCTTGTTCTTTCGGTAAAATCCACGGAAATGACTGCCGCGGAATTCGGCAAAAGCCTTCGCAAGCACGGGATCGAGCCGGAATACGTCAACGACGAATGGGCGGTGCTCATGGCTTCGCCGTTCAACAGCGAAAGGGATTTCGAGCGGGTTGCAAAATTTATCGAAGATGCCTTCGGAAACGGTTTTGCCGCTTTTGAAGAAAGGCTTTCAGCCATGCCCGAAAAGGCCATGACCGTTCGGGAAGCGGTTTTTGCCGAAAGTGAGGAAATTTCGGTTGATGATGCGGTCGGAAGAATCGCCGCAGGGCTCAATCTTCCATGCCCGCCGTGCATCGCACTTGCAGTTCCGGGCGAAATAATTGACGAAAAAATCGCTGAACTTCTTAAAAAATACGGCATTTTGAAAATAAATGTGGTAAAATAAATTTGCTCCCTCGAATATTCAAAGGGAGCAAGCCCACGCCCTGCGGTTTTCAGGGAGATTAAGGCAGAAGAAACCCTTCCGCCGTGCGTACCGCAACGGTCCCCCTCCCCTGTTAGGGGAGGTAAAGAAGTTACATAACCCCCAGAAGGAGGATATTTATATGAAAATGATCATGGCTATCGTCAGCGGTGACGACAGCAGCGCTGTTTCTGCGGCGCTTACCAAAGCAAGATATTCCGTTACCAAGCTTGCCACCACCGGCGGCTTCCTCATGAGCGGAAACACCACCTTCCTCATCGGCGTCAACGATGACCAGGTTCAGGACGTTATTGATATCATTGCGAAACACAGTAAAAAGCGCAAACAGATGGTTCCCAACAACAGCTTCGACGTCGGTATGTATTCCGCATTCCCGGTCGAGGTCACTGTTGGCGGTGCAACCGTTTTCGTAATGAACGTCGAGCATTTCGAGAAGGTTTAAGATGCCCGGAATCAAAGAATTGAGGAAGACGCTTTCGGCAGCTTTGCGCGAAGGCCTTCTTTCCCACGCCGTTTTGATAGAAGGAGAGAAGGGAACAGGCCGAAAAGAGCTTGCCGTATGGCTCGCGAAGGCAATTCTTTGCCGCAGTGAAAACAGCCCCTGCGAAAACTGTTCCGTTTGCCGCAAAATCGAAAACGGAAACCACCCGGATGTGGAAATTTACGGGGCGGCCGGCGGCGCGCGAAGCTTTCATATCGAAAGCATAAGGGAGATAAAAAATTCCCTTTGGCTTGCGCCGAACGAATCGGAACAAAGGGTCTATATCCTTCTGAACGTCGAAAATATGACGGCGGAAGCCCAGAACGCACTGCTCAAATCCCTTGAGGAGCCTCCGGCACACGCAAGGTTTATCCTTACCTGTGACAACAGGCGTTCGCTTCTTGATACCATCATAAGCCGTTCGACTGTTTATACCCTCGAACCGCCCACGAGGGAAGAATGCTCCGCCGCTTTGCGTGAAAAATTCCCGGAACTTTCGGAAAAAGAAGCGCAGCTTTTCGCCATTGCCTATGGCGGCAACTTCGGTGCGGCGGCTTCGGGAGTATCAGACGGCAGGGGAGATATGATTTTGCTTGCGGCAAAAACGCCGGATATTCTGAAAAAGGGAGAAAGCTATACCCTTGCGGCGGAACTTTCGGCCCTATGCAAAACAAGGGCAGATCTTTCGGAATATCTTGAAAGACTTTTGAACATAACCGGCCGCTGCGGGATCGACCGCGCCGCCGGAAAAAATACACCGGTGAGGGTCACCCCCATCGAGGCAGTTAAAACATCTGAAATCATTGAACGCGCAAAGGAAGCCGTTTTGCAGAACTGTTCCGTCGAGCTTATCGGGAGCTGGCTCTGCATGGAGCTTTCGGGCGTTTTTGGAGGAAATTTATGAGCGAAAAGATCGAAGTTATAGGCGTTCGCTTCAAAGAAGTGGGCAAGGTCTATTATTTTGACCCCGAGGGCGAAAAATTTTCCATCGGCGACAAAGTTATAGTCGAAACCAGCCGCGGAACCGAATGCGGCGAAGTTGCGGCGGATAACCGCTTTGTCAGCGAAGAGAAAGTTGTTATGCCCCTTAAAAAGGTGCTTCGCTTTGCGACGGCAGAGGACCTTAAACACGTTGAAGAAAACGACATTCTTGAAAAACAGGCTTTTGATAAATGCCTTGTTAAAATTGCCGAGCACGGCCTTGATATGAAGCTTGTTGACGTTGAATACACCTTCGACAACAGCAAGATCATTTTCTATTTCACCGCTGACGGAAGGGTCGATTTCCGCGAGCTTGTTAAAGACCTTGCGGCAATCTTCCGCACCCGCATCGAGCTTCGCCAGATAGGCGTTCGCGATGAGGCAAAGATGATGGGCGGCCTTGGAATTTGCGGAAGACCTTTCTGCTGTTCCCAGTTCCTTGGCGAATTTGCGCCGGTTTCAGTTAAAATGGCAAAGGAACAGGGGCTTTCGCTTAACCCGACCAAAATTTCGGGCACCTGCGGAAGGCTTATGTGCTGCCTTAAATACGAGCAGGACGGTTATGAAGAACTTATCCGCACTATGCCGAGGGTCGGTTCCGCTGTAAGAACGCCCGACGGCAACGGCGTTGTTGTTGACCTCAACCTCATGACCGGAATGCTCACCGTCAAGATGGACGATGCTCCGGACGGCGCACCAATCAGCTTCCATAAAACCGAGGTAAAACGAATCCGC
>JAFUJP010000107.1 GCA_017473745.1 Oscillospiraceae bacterium | reverse complement strand
TTGTAGGGAACGGTCTTGACCGTTCCGTAAACAAAGATTACGGCGGGAGCGGGTGCCCTGAGCACGAAGTGCGAAGTAATCCCTTCAGGGACTCCCGCCCTACATTAAAATGGTGAAAAACTGTAAATCAAATGGGCGGAACATTTTAAAGCCTTCCCAGATGGGAAGAGGGATTATCCAAGAACGCGGAGCGCACATCAAAATTTGACAGGGTTTATCCCTCCTCAGTCGCCTTCGGCGACAGCTCCTCCTCTGAGGAGCTTAATAACGTAAACAATAATTTATCTACTAAAAAGCATAACCGCCGGCTGATCCGGCGGTTATGCTTTTACTGTTATTCCAAGTTCAATAACGGAAGGGCCGTTTCCCTTCATAACAAATATGGCCGAATCCGTATTCTGCGGATTCAAGCCTATAAGCATTTTTCTGAAATCATACGAAGGAAGATCAAGCGCCCCTTCCTGCCAAAGGCAAAGCAGAAACTCGACTTTTGTATCTTCGGCTTTCTCCAGTTTTTCAATCAGTGCTTTTTCGTCTTTCTTATTCACAGTAAGGACGTTTTCAACGAAAGCCGCATATTTATTGCCCTTTGCCGTCAACAAAACTATTGCCTGGGCATATTCTTTTTCTTCTTTACCCCGCAGTGTTTCGAGCGCGGTATTTTTCATATTATCATAGATACAAGAATCAAAACACAAAACTTTTCACCCACTTTATAAACAGCAAGCGGCGCTTCATTCCGAAGCGCCGCTTTTCGGTTTTATACTATGTAATTATTTGATGATCTGGATTCCGCCGATGAGAGGAAGGGGTTTCATCTTGCCGGTGGCGGCGTTCACGATACCGAGAATCATGAATACAAAGAGAGCAATGCTGATTACCCATGCGACAATAGGTCCGACTACGGGGATGAACGCCAGAATAGCGCCAACAATACCCGCCGCGATGTTTGCAATAAGAAGCACAAGCCCCTGATTTGCATGATAACGTGCAAATGCATCATCTTTTGCGCAAAGAATGGTTACGATGCAAAGAATCCATACATAAGAGATTGCCGCAAGAAGTTTGTTTCCGTTTTCCATAACATATACCTCCGAAAAAAGATTTTATTAAGACGATTATTTTATATCGTCATCATTGAAAGGATCGCCGCACTGGGGGCAGAATTTAGGCGGATTTTTGGGGTCTTCGGGTTCCCAGCCGCATTTATCGCATTTATAAAGCGGTTCGCCTGCGGGTTTCTTTTTTCCGCATTCCATGCAGAATTTGCCTTTATTCAAAGTTCCGCATTCACATTCCCAGCCTTCTGCGGGCTTTTTTGCTCCGCATTCGGTACAGAATTTACCGGTGTTTGCATGACCGCAGGAACAGGTCCAGCTGCCGGCTGCAGAAGCGGGTTTTGGCTGCTGTGCGGCCTGCTGCTGACCCATGGCGTAAAGATTCTGGGCGTTGACTCCGCCGGCGGTCTGGGCCATATTCATACCCATAAAAGCCATTGCAGGGCCTGCATTCTCATTCTTTGCAGCGGAAGTCATAGCTTCTGCCTGTGCTCCGACAAGGTGCGCGGCGGCTCTGGTCGGGTCCATAAATGCGGCGTTGCGCTGGAGCTCTTTTATCATCTTTTCGTCTTCTTCCTCTGCTTTTACGGAAGAAACGCCGAAAGAAACGATTTCGATTCCGCGAAGATCGCGCCATTTTGCGCTCAAAACGTCGTTAAGAGCATCTGCCATTTCCATGGTGTGACCCGGAAGTGCGGAATAGCGAACTCCCATTGCGGAAATCTTCGCAAATGCGGGCTGAAGAGCGGTGAGAAGCTCGGATTTAAGCTGACTTTCAAGCTCGGTGCGTCTGTACTGATATGCTACGTTTCCGCAGACATTGGTATAGAAAAGAATAGGGTCGCAAAGGCGATAGCTGTATTCACCGAAGCAGCGAATGTTGATATCAATATCAATGCCGGCTCTTTCATCAACAACGCGGAACGGAACCGGATTCGGGGTGCCGTATTTATTGCCGATAAGCTCCTTGGTGTTGAAATAATAAACGCGCTGGTCTTTGCCGGTGTCGCCGCCGAAGGTAAAACGCTTGCCGATGGTTTTGAATGTTTCAAGAATGCTTTCGCCGAGCTTGCCTGCGAAGATGGAAGGTTCGGTGGAAGTATCATATTTGAATTCACCGGGTTCGGCACAAACTTCAACAACTTTTCCCTGTTCGACAATGCACATACACTGACCGTCCGCAACGGCGATGACCGCACCGTTTGAAATGATGTTGTCTTCGCCCTTGGTGTTGGAGCTTCTTTCACTTGTGCGTTTCTGGCCTTTAACGGCGATTACTTCAGCGGACATTGAATCGCAATAGAAGAATTCCTTCCACTGGTCAGCAAGAACTCCGCCGACTGCGCCGCCGATTGCTTTAATAAGTCCCATGAAAAATCTCTCCTTTTCATATAACTTTACAAATATCATTATAATGTTTTTCAATGCGTTGCGCAATAGTTTTGAATAAAAAACAAAAGCTACCGCTCTATAAAAAATTCCCGACCTATAAAAAATCGGGAATAAAATCAAAAAATAAATTCTGCTTCTGCTGTATCAAAAGCTTTGCAATCCAGTTTTTCCGAAAGGAGCTTTATCTTGCTGATGAGGTTCTTTTCCCCATCATCTTCCAGCAATCCGGTATAGAGCATAATACTTTTTTCCGAACTCAAATCAAAGGAAATTGAAAAATCGGAGTTTTCATAGTCTATCCAATCTTCATCCTCGATTTCTTTGATTCCGAAAACGCTTTTTATTGATTCTATTGCATCTTTTTTAGAAAAAGAATACATTTTCTCCTCATTCAGCGAATTATCGTTTCTGTCATAAGGTTTTACCATCATAACATCCCAGCCCATTTTTCAATCCTCCAATACCGAACGGTTAACAGTTTACATATTATTTCGGCGGGAGCAAGCCCCCGCCCTACTTTTTTAATTATAGCGTTTTTTTACCCTGCGCAATAGTTTTGGGTAAAAACATAATTGTATAAAAAGAACAGTCAAGACCTGCCTTTAACTGTTCGCGAATTATAAACTCGTTACCGTATGGACCGTCATCCCCGACGGTCTGCGGAACGCTGAGGACAGCGTTCCCCACAGTTACAGATTACCGTCTTTCGGTATTTTGATGATAATATCCGTACCTCACCCAAAAACTGCGAATCGCTTTCAATTTTCCTTTTTCAACTTTCAACTAAAAAAACGCCGCGGATTGCCGCGGCGGATTTTTTATGAAAGCTCTATCATATTGGTGTAAAGCTGATAATATTTTCCCTTCTGCTGAAGCAGGTCGTCATGGTCGCCGCGTTCAACAACTTTTCCCTGTTCAAGAACAAGTATGGCGTTGGAGTTGCGGACCGTTGAAAGGCGGTGGGCAATGATGAAAACCGTTCTGCCTTCCATAAGGCCGTCCAGTCCCTTTTCAATGAGTTTTTCGGTTCGGGTATCGACGGAGGAAGTCGCCTCGTCAAGAATGAGCACGGGCGCTTCGGAAACCGCCGCTCTTGCGATGGCAACAAGCTGGCGCTGACCCTGAGAAAGGTTCGCACCGTCGGAATAAAGAACGGTGTCATAACCCTGCGGAAGGTGGCTTATGAAATAATGGGCATTGGCGATTTTTGCCGCCTTTATGCAATCTTCATCGGTAGCATCAAGTCTTCCGTAGCGGATGTTTTCCATAACCGTTCCGGTGAAAAGGTGGGTATCCTGCAAAACTATTCCGAGAGAACGGCGAAGGTCGTCCTTTTTGATATCTTTGACGTTTATGCCGTCATAGATGATCTCGCCGCCCTGAATATCATAGAAACGGTTGATAAGGTTCGTGATGGTGGTTTTGCCCGCTCCGGTGGAGCCGACAAAAGCAATTTTCTGGCCGGGCTTCGCAAAAAGCGAAAGATCCTGAAGAACGGGTTTACCCTCAACGTATGCAAAATCAACGTTGTTGAATCGAACGTCGCCGCGGACGGGAACCCTCGTTCCGTCGGTGAGCACCCAGTTATAGTCATTTCCGACTTTTTCGAGAGTGACTTTTCCTTCGTCAACTTCCGGTTTCATATCAAGAACGTCAAAGATACGTTCCGCGCCCGCAAGGGCAAGCATAATGGAGTTGAACTGTTCCGAAATCTGGCTTACTCTGTCCGCGAAAGTGCGGATATACTGAAGGAACGCAATAAGGATACCGCCGACCTCCTCGCCCGTAAGCCAGAGAACGCCGATGGCACAGGTAAGCGCATAGAACATATGCGAAAGGTTGTTGAGAAGCGGCCCCACAACGGATGTTGCCGTTGTGGCGGTGGTGGAAGCTTTGCAAAGCGCTTCGTTGATAGGTTCAAAGTTTTCCATAACCTCTTTTTCATGGGTAAAAACCTTGATATCACGCTGGCCAGAAATCATTTCTTCAATGTATCCGTTTACGGAAGCGGCGTGTTTTTGCTGGGCGCGGTAGCTTTTACTGCTGACTTTGGTGGTTATTCTTACGATAAGAACAACTATCGCCGCGAGAACGACCATTATGGCGAAAAGTCGCATGGAAAGGGCAAGCATCATTCCGATGGTGCCCACAAGGGACATAACCGAAATAAGAAGCTGGGTTATGCTGTGCTGCAAAAGCTCGTTGGTAGCTTCGATATCATTCGTAAAATAGCTCATAAGGCTTCCGTGGGTGTTATTGTCGAAATAACTTACCGGAAGCTTCTGCATCTTTGCAAAAAGTTCGGAACGAAGCTCGCGCATAATAACTGTGCTGCATTCAAGCATAAGGCGGTTGAGCATATAGTTTGTAACCGCGCTGAGCACATAGAGCACGCCAAGCCCTATAAGAAGTGCTATATATTTTGCGAAGGTTTCGTTCGGGGCAAAGCTGCTTTCTTCAAGAAGATTTACAAGCGGCTTCATGCAATAGCTGGAACCGATGGTCGCCGCCGCATAAACAGCAATGGAAGCTATCGCCGCTATGAGCACGGGTGTGCAGTGTTTGAAATATTTGAAAAGACGGAGAAGGGTTTCCATCGGCGACCTTGCCGCCTTATAATTTCGGAGTTCAACTCTCGGCATGGGGGTTCTCCTCCTCTCTCATCTGGCTTTCATAAACGTCGCGGTAAATTGTGCTTCTTGCCATAAGCTCTTCATGAGTGCCAACGTCGGAAAGCTTTCCTTCATCAAGGACTGCGATACGGTCGCAGGTCATAATGGAGGCTATTCTCTGGGCAATGATTATTTTTGTTGTTCCGGGTATGGAATTATGGAGCGCACGGCGGATATGCTCATCGGTTGTCATATCACAGGCGCTTGTGGAGTCATCAAGGATAAGTATTTTCGGATGCTTTACGATTGCCCTTGCAATGCGAAGACGCTGGCGCTGGCCGCCAGAAAGGTTTGCACCGTCCTGTTCGAGCATGGTTTCGTAACCTTCCGGGAATTTATCAATGAATTCATCCGCGCAGGCTATATAGCATGCCTCTT
Source organism: Oscillospiraceae bacterium (assembly GCA_017473745.1). Classification (GTDB taxonomy): domain Bacteria; phylum Bacillota; class Clostridia; order Oscillospirales; family Ruminococcaceae; genus UMGS1668. The sequence continues at coordinate 6,660 of JAFUJP010000107.1, read as the reverse complement.
TCATCTGTTCCATAGTCGCGTTCGGATCGCCCCAGCGAAGGTTCTGGGCAATGGTACCGCTGAAAAGCGAACCGTTCTGAAGCACCATGGAAACGCCGTCGCGGAGCTTTTCAAGCTTATAGTCGCGAACGTCTATTCCACCGACTTTTACGCTGCCGGAAAGGGCGTCATAAAAACGCGGAATAAGGTTTACGAGGGTTGATTTACCTTCGCCGGTGCCGCCGATGACGCCCATAGTCTCGCCGCTTTTTATATGAAGATCAATATGCGAAAGGGCAAGTTTTTCCGGGTCACCGGTATAGCTGAAGCAAACGTCCTCGAAATCAACGCTTCCGTCGGCAACGGTTTCATCCGAAGGACCGTCTGCGATATCAACGGTTTCATCAAGAACTTCGTTAATACGAACAAGCGAAGCCTGTGCCCTTGACATGGACATAACAAGCCACGAAAGCATTGTAAGGGAGCTTACCGCCTGGGTAGTATAGGAAACCATACTTACAAGTTCACCTGTAAGAAGACCTGTTTTTTCAAAGATTATCTCCTGACCGCCGAGGAAAAGGATTATAAGGGTGCATCCCCACATGATCATCATCTGTATAGGTCCCGTAAGGGTGAACAGCTTGGAGGAAGAAATCTGGGCATCCCGAAGATCTTCGGCAGTTTCACGGAATCTTTCGGATTCATAATCCCCGCGGACGTATGCCTTGACTACCCTGCTGCTTACCAGGTTTTCCTGAACAGCTTTGTTCATCGAATCCATTTTGCGAAGCATTCTTTTGAACCTCGGCTGGCCTATTTTCATAAGGATAACGAGAAGCACCGCAAGGAACGGAATACATATAAGGAAAACCAGCGCAAGATGGGGCGCAATGGCAAAAGCCATAACCGTTGCCATTACCATCATAATGGGCGAGCGCATAAGGGTTCGCAAAAACTGCTGCATGGTCATGCGCATGGTGTTTACGTCGGTTGTGGCCCTTGTTATAAGGCTTGGGGTTGAAAAATGGTCAATGTTTGCAAAGGAAAAACTCTGAATCTTTTCAAAAAGTGAAAAACGGAGATTCTTTGCAAAACCCTGGCTGGCAACTGCCGAAAAACGCGCCGCCAAAAGACCGCACATCATCGAAAGTATTGCAACGATAACCATTATAAGACCGACTGTTATTACGAAACGGTTGCGGTCATCAATAAGAGCCTGCGGAAAGAATTCCCGAAGCATGAAATCCTCTTCACGGTAAAGACCTCCGTCAACAATGACCGACATGAGCATAGGTATAAGCACCTCGAGCATAACCTCGGCACAGCCAAAAAACGCTGCGAGAGCGGTCCAAAGGCCATAGCCTTTGAAGTTTATTCCGAGATAGCGGAAGATGCTTTTTTTCTTTTGTTCTTCTATGATTCTCACTCCTTTTTTGTTTCATATCCAACAAAAATTATACCACAAACCATCAGCATTCTCAATATTGCCAAATAATGAAATAATCATATCAAAAACGCGGTTTTTAGGGCATTTTAATGACAGCCGTTTCGTTTTTCAACAAGAGAAGAAAAAGCAGGAGCAAAAGCTCCCGCTTTGATTTTTTATAACGCCGCTTCGCGGCTGAACCTCATCCGTCATTTCCTTACGGAAATGCCACCTTCACCTCAAGGGGAAGGCTTTAAACAAGCTGCTCCATCTCGTCGATGAGTTCGCCGAAGAGTTTGAGCGCGGAGTTTACGGGTTCGGGGCTGCTCATATCAACACCGGCGATCTTGAGAAGAGAGATCGGGTCGGTGCTTCCGCCGCCGGAAAGGAATTTCTTATAATCTTTAACAGCCGGCTCGCCTTCCGCAAGGATTCTGTTTGCGATTGCAACTGCGGCAGAAAAACCGGTCGCATACTGGAATACGTAGTAGTTATAGAAGAAGTGCGGAATTCTTGCCCATTCGTATGCGATGCCGTCATCAGAAACCATATCGGGTCCGAAATAGAGTTTATTGAGCTCGTGATATTTCTTGGAAAGAGCATCCGCGGTAAGGGACATTCCGCTTTCAGAGGTTTTACCCATCCAAAGTTCGAACTCGGCAAACATGGTCTGGCGGTAAACGGTGCCTTTGAAAGAATCAAGGAAGTGGTTGATGAGATATGCTCTTTCGTGCTTATCGGTGGTCTTGCCGAGAAGGTGGCGCATAAGAAGAACTTCGTTGCAGGTGGAAGCAACTTCAGCAACAAAAATGACATATCCGGAAGTGTTTACCGGCTGATATTTGGTGCTGTGATAGCTGTGGAGTGCGTGGCCCATCTCGTGCGCAAGAGTGAACATGCTGTCAAGGTTGTCTTTATGGTTGAGAAGAACATAGGGGTGCGGAACGCTGCTGCCGGAAGAATATGCGCCGCCGCGTTTGCCTTCGTTTTCATAAACGTCGATCCAGCGGTTGTTAAAGCCTTCTTTAAGGATATCGGTATAGTCTTCGCCGAGAACTGCAAGTGCTTCGAGAACGGTTTCTTTCGCCTTGTCAAAGCTGATGGTGGAAGCGGCATCTGCTACGATGGGAGTATAAACATCGTACATATGAAGCTCGTCAACGCCGAGCATCTTTTTGCGAAGCGCAACGTAGCGATACATTTTATCGAGGTTGTTATGAACGGTTTCGATAAGGTTGGTATAAACCTCGGTGGGAACTTCGGTGTGGTCAAGGGCGGCTTCAAGGGTGTTGTTGTATTTTCTTGCTTTTGCAAAGAAGTTGCGCTGTTTGAATTCGCCATCAAGGGTCATTGCGATGGTGTTTTTAAAATCGCCGAGATGGTTATAATAGGTTTCAAAGGTATTTTTGCGAAGCTCGCGGTCTGCGCTTTCTTCAAGAAGAACGAAAGTGCCGTTGGTAAGAACGTGGCTGTTGCCCTCGCCGTCGGTTACTTCCGGGAATTTAAGCTCGGTGTTGCGAAGGGTGCTTCCGATTTTGTCGGAATAATCGGCCATTTCGCCTGCGGCAGCAAGAAGAGCCTCTTCCTCTTTTGTAAGGATGTGTGCGGCTTTTCTTCTGATACGGTAAATATTGCGGCGGTAAGTTTCAAGCTCGGGGCATTCCTCATAAAATCCGTTGAGGGTCTCTTCGGGGATAGCCATGATTTCAGGGGTTGCAAAAGCGCTTGCGGAAGAAATTGCAACGATAACGCTCATTGCTTTTCCGCGGAAATCCTGATAGGTTGCGTTGCCCATATCCTCGTCGCCATGGCAGCTTGCATATCCGTGGAGCTTATGGATACGAACGGTGATTTCGTCGTCGAGCTTCCAGAAATCGAGAAGGGTCTTTGCGGATTCGCCGAGCTTGCCCTGATAAACGGCAACCTTTGCGGGGTATTCTTTAAGTGCTTCATATTCGGCGAGCCAAGCTTCGTCGCTTTCGAAGATATCTTTAAGGTTCCAGGTGAATTCTTCCGGAACTTCGCTTCGTTTCAAAATTTTCTGTTCTGCCATTTCAAAACCTCCGTAAAATAAAATCGGTTTTGGGAAAAAATCCCGTTTACTTTTGCATTATACTACATATCAGCGGGAAATGCAAAATATTTTAAGCCTTCTTTCAATAGAACGGATTCTTCGCTTCGTTCAGAATGATGCCGGGTTTTCATTGCGAACCCGCCGCAGGCGAATGTGGCAATCCGCAACAAAAAAAGTCCCCGCGGGGGGACTTTTTTGTCGAATCATTATTCGGCAACAGGAAAAACCGTTATCAGTTTTGCCGAATATCTTCTTATCAGGTTTGCATCAACAACATTGATTTTTCCATCTCCGTTAACATCAGCCGCAACGGCTTCCTCTTTGCCGAGGGTAATAAGTTTTGCACTGTAGCGGCGAACAAGGTTTGCGTCAACAACGTTGATTTTGCCGTCATCGTTTACGTCGCCGAGAGTATAAGGAACCTCCCAGGGGATAGCAGTATATCCCTTCCATTTTCCGTCAACTATCTCCCATGTTTCGTTTCCGGCGGGATAATAGATGGTGTCATCGGAATCAAAGGTAACCTGTCCCTCTCCTAATCCTACAACTCCGGAAGGTGCATCGCCGTAGAAATAATATTCATCAATACCGCATTCAGAAAAAACCAAAGAACTAAGGCTTCTGATACCTTTCGGAATATAGAGTTTTCCTTCAAGCCCGCTGCAGCCATAGAAAGCATAACCTTGGATTGACTGCAGATTTTTCGGAAGAACCAAAGTTCCTGTAAGATTTTCGCAGAAACGGAAAGCACCAAATCCAATCGTTGTAACGCTTTCCGGAATCACAAGTTCCCCTGTTTTTCCCATCGGACAAACGATGATTTTCTTCATATCCTTGGAGCAAAACATTCCTTCAAAAGAAGCAAAAAAACGGTTATTTTCAGAAACAGTTATGCTATCCGCACCAACTTCCATAAAAGCATTAAAACCGATTTTTTCTACATTTTCAGGAATATAAATATCTCCGGTGATACTTCTTGCGTAAGCAAAAGCACCTATTCCTATTTCCGTCACAGATTCCGGAATAACAAGTTGTCCGCTGAAATACTGCTTAAAAGGATTCTGAAAGAAAGCACAGCCGCCAATATAGGTTATGCCTTCTTCAAGCACGAGGGATTTTATTTTGTCTTTATATTCGACCCAGGGAGCGTCTTCCATATATGTTTCGCCGAAATCGCCGTAATCCTTCATTCTTCCTTCACCGCTGATAGTGAGAACGCCGTCGCTGGTGATCTTCCATTCAAGATTGGTTCCGTCGCCTTCGCCGCCGCAATAGCCGGAAGCAATCACAAGGTCTTTCGCCTCAAAAGGTTTTACCTCATATCCGTTCCAAAGGCCGTTTTCGTCGAACTCCCAGCCTTCTGTTCCCTCAAGATAATAAAGATTAATTATGCCGTCAAAGGCCCCTTTGATTCCTCCAAAAGAACTGTTTCCCCATTGATCCGTTTCATATATTGTAATAGGTGCGCCGCCAAGGAAATAAATATTGGTTCCTTCTTCAAGTCCGATAAAAACATTTGAACCGATTTCTTCAAGTCTGCCATGAACGATAAAATCAGCTTTCCCATCACCAAAAGCATAAAAAGCCTGAGATTCAAGTATTTTTACATTTTCCGGAATTATAACTTTGGAAAGCTGGCTTGCCCAGAAAGAACAGGCTCCAACAGTTGTAACATGATCGGGAATGGTATATTCGCCGGTTATTTTGGTTGTAAATTGGATAAGTTTTGTACCGTCCTTTGAATAGAGAACTCCATCAATACTTTTGAAATACGGATTTTCTTCGGAAACAATAATTTCTTCAAGCCCAAAACTTCCAAGCGCCTGCTCTCCAAGATATTTTAATGTGGAAGGCAGAGTGATATATTTAAGCCTGTTTGCCGCGTATAGGCTTCTGTCCGAAAGTTCTTCCAATCCTTCTTCAAAAATAATTTCACTGACAATACCGCTGTAGCAAAAAATGCCTTCTCCCATCGATTTTACCGTTCTGGGAATAACAATTGTTTCCGGAACGGTTTTATTATTCAGTCCGATATCAGAGAAAGCAAAGTCACCGATATATTCAACGCCGTTTTCTATTTTGATGGAAGTGATTTCGTCGGAATATTCACCCCATGGAGCCGATGTTCCAAACTTTCCATTGGAAAGATTGGAACGACGGTAATCAGCCATTTTTCCCGTTCCGCTGATGGTAAGGGTGCCTTCGACATCAATTTTCCATTCAAGATTGGTTCCGTCGCCTTCGCCGCCGCAATAGCCGGAAACAACTACATCTGTGTCTACTGCAAATGCTGTAATAGAAATTACCAGTATGGAAACAACAAACACAAAAAGCGAAATTATTTTTTTCATTTTATCCTTCCTTTGCAATAAAAAATGCGCAGCCGAAGCCGCGCACAAAAAACGCAACGCTCCGATTGCTGCGACACAACTTTTCGGCAAGTAACATAGTATGCGAAAATAGAGCGTACATTTTTATCTGGAGATAAAAATACACACTATATTACTTGCAAATATTAAGTTGTGTCGCAACTTTATTATACCGCGCAAAACCGCAAAATACAATATAAAACGCAAAAAAGGGGCGGGATTTTCATCCCGCCTTTTTCATTTCGCTTCACTTATCAATTTTTCGATTCCCGCCGCCGTATGCAAAAGGTTTCGGTCTATACGGGTAAGCTGGATTTCGATGCCTTCCTCTTCAAGCCGCGAAATCAGCTCGATGGCGGAATAGGAATCCAGAAGGCCCGTTTCAACAAGGTCGATTTCCTCATCAAAAACGCGCTCGTCCTCGCAAATTTCATAGAGCAGTTCTTTCACGTCCGTCATAAAGTTTCCAGCTTCTTTCTGTCGATTTTTCCGTTTTGGTTCACGGGCATTTTTTCAAGCATTTTTATGGCTTTCGGAATCATATATTCCGGAAGCTTTTCATGCAGTTTTTCGCGGATGCTCAAATCCGAAGCGCCGCCGGTAACGAAAGCTTTTATAAGGCGGGTTTCACCTTCGGCATTGCGCTTTGCAATCACCGCACAGTTTTCAACGCCCTCGATGGCGGCGATGTTGGCCTCGATATCCGAAAGTTCGATGCGGTAGCCTTTGTATTTTATCTGGCCATCCCTGCGGCCCCTGCAATAGAGCTTGCCATCCTTTATAAATCCGACGTCGCCGGTGCGGTAGCAATG
>JAFUJP010000016.1 GCA_017473745.1 Oscillospiraceae bacterium | reverse complement strand
TTTTCTGAACGCCGTAAACCTCTTTACCAGCCATAGGGTGGGCGGCGATGAATTCGACGTCCGGGCGAAGCATATCCTGTATCTCATAAACGACGGAGCTTTTTACGCCGGTGACGTCGGTGATGACGGCGCCGGTTTTAAAGAACTGCTGATAATTCATTATCCACTCTTTGAAAACTTTCGGATAGAGAGCAAAGATAATGAGTTCGGCGCTGCCGATGATCTCTTCCGTCGGCTCGGTGGAGCCTTCGTCGATTATGCCGTTTTCAACGGCGTAGTCGATATCCTCCTGTTTAAGCGTGATGGCGGAAATTCTGAAACCCAGCTTGCGGAGAGCCTTTGCATAGCTGCCGCCGATAAGGCCGAGACCGACTATAAGTATATTTTTGCTCGTATCAAGCATCATAGGTCGTCACCTCGAATCCGAGAGCCTTCAGCCTGTCGAAGAAATCCGGAAGGCTTTTGCGCGAAGCTTCCGCACCTTTTATGGTGCCGCCGGTAAGGGTTGAAAGAACCGCGCAGGACATAACTATGCGGTGGTCGTTGTGGCCGTCGAGAATCTCCGTCGGCGCATGGAAATCATGGGGATAGACAACGACGCTGTCTTCATGCACCGTTACAGCAACGCCGAATTTGGAAAGTTCATCGGCCATGGCGGTGGCGCGGTCGCTTTCTTTTATTTTAAGACGGCGCGTTCCGGTAAAAACGCCGCCGCCTTTTACCGCCGCAACGGCAAAAAGTATCGGCCCGAGGTCCGGGCAATCCGCAATGTTGATGGTGGGGGTGCCTTTGCCGAGAAGGGCAAAGTTTTTTTCATAAACCTTATCCCCCTGAAGGCTTTCGGGGTTAAGGCCGGTCATTTCGATTTCGGAACCGAGGACGTTGAGTGCCTCAAAGAATGCGGCATTGGAATAATCGCCCTCGACCTCCGTATGGACTGCTTTATAGCTTTGGCCGCCTTTGATATAAAGGGTCTTTTCGTCCTGCCATTTGACCTCTATACCGTAGGCTGCAAGAGCTTCGATGGTGAGGTTGATATAAGAGCAGCTTTCCACCGGCGGGATAAGCTGAATAACGCTGTCTTCTTCCATAAGAGGAAGAACAAAAAGAAGCCCGGTTATAAATTGGCTGCTAATATTGCCTTTGATTTTATATGTTCCGCTTTGAAGCTTTCCGCCGACGGTTATTTTATCCGGTTCGGCTTCAAAGGTGATGCCCTGTTTTCTGAAAATATCTTCATAGACGGAAAGGGGGCGGGAAAGCAGCTTTTCGCTTCCGGTAAGGGTAAAGGTTTTTCCGTCAAGAAGACAGATGGGAATGAAAAAGCGAAGGGTGCTTCCGCTTTCGCGGCATTTAAGCACTGCGCCTTCGGGGATATTTCGGATATCGGCGCCGGTGATGGTGACTTTATCGCCCTCGATGGTGTATTTTGCGCCGATGGCGGCAAGGCAGTCAAGAGTGGCTTTCATATCCTCGGAAGAAGATATGCCTTCGATAACGCTTTCGCCCTTTGCAAGGCCGCCGCCGATCAGAAGGCGGTGCGCCATGCTTTTGGAAGGCGGCGCTTTCATAACACCTTTGCCTTTGCTTGGTTTGATTTCGGCTATCAAGTTTTTTCGCCCCTTTCTTTAAGGATATCCATAGCTTCGAGATAACCGTCGGTGCCGTGGCCGATGACGGATGCAACGCAGCCAAGGCGGATATAGCTTATCTGGCGGAAATCCTCGCGTTTTGAAACGTCTGAAATATGCACCTCGACGGTGGGGATACCAACGGCTTTCACCGCATCGAGAATGGCGATGCTTGTGTGGGTATAGGCGCCGGGGTTGATTACTATGCCGTCGAAAACGCCGTAGGCTTCCTGAATTTTATCAACGAGAGCGCCTTCGTGGTTGCTCTGGAAGAAATCAACCTCAACGCCGGTTTTTTCGGCGTGTGCGGAGATTTTTTCGAGGAGGGTATTATAATTTTCACTGCCGTAGATCCCCGGTTCGCGAATGCCGAGCATATTGAGGTTCGGGCCGTTAATCACTAAAATTTTCATTGAGAAAATCCTCCTTTACTTTGCGAAGCACTTCATCAATGCCGCAATCCGCATCAATAATTTTGTCGGCGTATTTTTTATAGAGGGGATAACGCTCGTCATAGCGTTTTTTAATGGCTTCCGCCGACGAAGCGGTGGGCCTGTCCTCCGTCGGAACGAGGCTTTCGACAGGGCGGTCGAGGAAATATATCTTTCCGTTTTTTGAAAGATAACGAATATTTTCGGGGTTGAGTATCGCGCCGCCGCCGGTGGCGATAATGGCGCCGGTTTTGCCCGAAAGTTCGGCGATGGCTTCGCTTTCAAGCTTTCTGAAAGCGGGTTCGCCTTCCTCGGCAAAGATATCGGAAATTTCTTTGCCGGCTTTTTCGATTATCAGTTCGTCGGAATCGAAAAGCGACCTTTGAAGTTCGTCGGAAAGAAGCTTTCCGATGGTTGTTTTGCCGCAGGCGGGCATTCCGATGAGGACGATATTCTTTTTCATGCGGAGAAGTTCAAGATAGATGTTCTCGGCCTTTTCTTTCGGGATGGGTTCGCCGAAGAAATGTTCCGCCGCAAGAATTGCCTGCATAACGAGCATATAAAGCCCGCCGCCGCAGGGGATGCCGAGACTTTCGGCCTTTTGAACGAGATCGGTTTTAAGCGGATTGAAAACCGCGTCAACGAGTCCTTTCAGATTCGGGAATGCGGAAGGATCAACGGCCATACCCGAAAGGCGGGGGTACATCCCCATAGGGGTGGTGTTGATTATGATTTCTGCATCTGAATGGCCGAGCACCGCTTCTTCGTTGGTGATGATATCACCGGTGCTCACAAGATCGGTTTTGAGCACCGTTTGAGCACCAAGCGTTTTAAGAACCGCTTCAGCGGTATGGGAAGTTCCGCCGTTCCCCAGAATGATTGCTTTTTTGCCGAAAACGGAAATTCCGCTGCGTTCTATGAGTGCTTTCATTCCGCCGAAATCGGTGTTGTATCCGTAAAGCTTTCCGCCACGGTTCACAATGGTGTTTACGGCGCCGATGGCTTTTGCGGCTTCGTCGATTTCATCAAGATAGGGGATGACCGTCTGTTTATAGGGTATGGTGACGTTTATGCCCTTAAAATCGCGTTTTTTAAGAAATTCGCCCACTTCTTCGGGCCTAAGTTCCTTCAGTTCGTATTTGTAATCGCCGATCCTTTTATGGATTTCGGGCGAAAAGCTGTGGGGAAGATGTTCCCCGATAAGTCCGTATTCCATATTTCAGCCTCCGATCCAGTCGGTGCCGAAGCGCTGGGCAAGGATATCGCAGAGCACTATCGCCGCGGCGGAATCCACAACGACCCTTGCCCGGTGGATTATGGCCGGGTCATGGCGGCCGGTTATGACAAAGTTTTTGTTTTCGCCTTTGGAAAAGTCGATGGTTTCCTGTTCAAGAGAAATGGAGGGGGTGGGCTTTATGGCACAGCGGAAGGTGATGGGCATTCCGTTGGAAATACCGCCGTTGATGCCGCCGTTGCTGTTGGTTTTTGTGGTGACTTTTCCGTCTTCGCCGATGCGGAAAGCATCGTTTGCTTCGCTTCCGTGCATATCGGCTATGGCAAATCCGGCGCCGAATTCAACACCCTTTATTGCGGGGATGCTGAAAAGCATATGGGCAAGCTGGCTTTCGATGCTGTCGAAATATGGTTCACCGATTCCGGCGGGAACGCCGATGATTGCGGTTTCGAGAATGCCGCCGACGGAATCCTGTTCTTTTTTTGCGGCGAGAATGGCTTCTTCCATTTTTTCGCCTGCGGATTCGTCAAGAACGGCAAAAAGCTTTTCGTTAAGGCTGTCGATATCGGATTCGATATCGCAGAAATTTCTGTCGGAGATACCTGCGCATTTTGCTATGTGGGTGCCGATTTTAATGCCCTTTTTCGCAAGGGCGGAAGTGCATATCGCGCCGGCGGCAACGATTCCGGCGGTTATTCTTCCGGAAAAATGTCCGCCGCCCGGTAATCCTGAAAACCATGATATTTGCACTGGGCGGTGTAATCCGCGTGGCCGGGTCTTGCGGTGACGGCAATTTCGGAATAATCCTTGCTTTTGGTGTTTTCGTTGCGGATGAGAACGGCGATGGGGGTTCCGGTGGTGAAGCCGCCGAAAACGCCGCTTATAATTTCAAATTTATCGCCTTCCTGGCGGGAGGTGGAAATTGCGCCGGCGGGACGCCTTTTTGTAAGCTGATCGGCGATGAATTCTTCATCAACGGCGATGCCCGGGGCAAGCCCCGAAAGAACGGCGACTATTCCGGCGCCGTGGCTTTCGCCGGTAAGGGTGAGCGAAACGCTTTGTCCGAATGTATCTTTCATGCAAAAAACTCCTTCATGCGTTCAAAAAGTTCGGCGGTGGTCCATTCTTCCATCTCAAAACGCCCGATTTCGGGAAGAGTTATGACGGTGACCTTTTCGCCGGAAAATTTCTTATCGTGAGAAGCGGCTGTTATTAGTTTTTCCATATCGCCGCTGTATTTGGTGGGAAGATTCAGCTTTTTCAGAACGGATATAAGCCTTTCACGGATTTCAGGCGGGCACATGGGCAGCATCCCGAGGGCGACGCATTCGCCGTGATAAAGCCCGCCGAGTTCTTCGACGCTTTCAATGGCGTGGCCCATAGTGTGGCCAAAATTGAGCACCTTGCGAAGGCCGGATTCCTTTTCATCCTTTTCGACAACGCCGCGCTTGGATTTTACGGAACGCTCGATGATGGTTTCGATATTTTCGCGGGCATCGGCGGTTTCAAAGAGTTCAAAAAGTTCCTTATCAAAGGTGAGGGACATTTTGACCGCTTCCGCAAGGCCGTTTGAAAAATGCCTTTCCGAAAGGGTGGAAAGGGTATCCGGGTCGATAAGAACGGCTTTCGGCTGATAAAAAGCGCCGATGATATTTTTTATTTTTCCGAAGTTGACGGCGGTTTTTCCGCCGACGGAAGAATCCACCTGTGAAAGAACGGTGGTCGGGATGTTATAGAAATCAATTCCGCGCATATAGCTTGCGGCAACGAATCCAGCAAGGTCGCCGACTACCCCGCCGCCGACGGCGACGACGCAGTCGCTTCTTGTGAATCCGTGCTCGAGAAGAGAGGAACAGAGCTTTTCAAAAACCGCAAGGCTTTTGCTGCCCTCGCCCATGGGCACGGTTTCGATAAACGGAGTTTTGCATTGGGCGGCAACGGTTTCGGCATATTCTTTCGGAACGCCGGAATCCGTCACGATGAGCACGCGCCTTTTTAGGTTGAGCACCGAACCTGCTTTTTTGAGCACGCCGCGCTCGATGGTTATATCATAGCTCCCTATGGGAAGATTTACGGGGATTATCATTGATGGGTTCTCCTTTTTTTGAGGGGGGATTTCATTTCCACCCTTTCGTCAGAACCTTCGGTTCTGCCACCTCCCCTGATATGGGAGGCTGATATAAGGTTACAATTTCTTTTCGTGGGGGAAGGAACCGATTATGCGAAGGTGGTCGCAATATTGAGAAAGCTCCTTCATCATGCGCTTGCCCTGTTCGCTGTAAGCGTTGCCGTCGGCTTCGACGTAGAAATAATATTTCCACATAAGCTGCTTCATGGGGCGGCTACGCAGGGTGCGCATATTGAAGCCGCAGTCACCGATGATGTTGATAGCCTGGGCAAGGGCGCCTGCTTCGTTGCGGACGGTGAAAACCATGATGAACTGGCGGTCGGTTTCTTTGTAATCGGGAAGGCTTTCCGCACGGCTGAAAACCGCAAAGCGGGTGGTATTCTGGCTGCTTTCGTTGATGCGGCGCTCCAGAACTTTCAGTCCGTAAAGCTTTGCAGTATCGCGGCTTGCAATGGCGGCGACGGATTTATCACCGCGTTCCACCACCTGCTGGGCGGCGATGGCGGTGTTGTTTGCGCGAACAGCCTCGAATTGGTGCTTTTTGATGAATTTTGCACATTGTTCAAGTGCCTGGGGGTGGCTTATGACGGTTTTGATGTCGTCAACCGTTGCCCCGGGAAGGCCGAGAAGATTATGGGTGACTTCAAGGTCATAAATTCCGTTGATATAAAGCCCGCCCTGGAACATAAGGTCGATAACCTGTGAAACTTCGCCGGCATAGCTGTTTTCTATGGGAAGAACGGCGCAGTCACATTCGCCGTTAACAACGGCCTCGTATGCGGAAGTGAAATCACCGAAAGGGATCTGTTTTGCGGTGGGGAAGATATTTTTGGCGGCGATATTGGCAAAAGCGCCTTCGACCCCGCTGTATGCAACTTTAAGCCCTTCCTGAAGCATCTGCTGGTATTTTCGGGAGATGCTCATGGTATCTTTGAGAAAGTTTACGTAATAGGAACGGAGGGTTTCATCCTCGACGAAGGTGGAGTTTTTTGCGATAAGCGCGTCTTCGCGGCTTTGGTCAAGAATGGGCAGCCCGCGTTCCATCTTATATTCCGAAATGAGTTTTGCGGCTTCCATTCGCTTCACGAAAAGAGAGGCCATTTCTTTATCAATTTCATTTATGCTTTTTCTTGCTTCTTCAAGTTTATTCATTAAAAATATTCCTCCGCAAGTTTTTTGAATGCCGGAAGGGAACGCTCTATCTGCTCTGTTGAAACGCAGTATGAGATACGGACGAAGCCTTCCATGCCGAAATCGTCGCTTGGGACGAAGAGAATTTCATATTTTTTTGCCTTTTCGGAAAAGGCGTTTGCATCGGGTTCCGGCGATTTCACGAAAAGATAAAACGCTCCGTCCGGGTGGACCGCTTCGAATCCCATTCCGGTAAGTGCGCCGTAAAGAAGATCGCGGTTTTTCTCGTAAACAGATATATCCGAAGTCATGGAAACGCATTTTGGAATCGCGTGCTGGAAAAGCGCCGGGGCACAGACAAAGCCGAGAGCTCTGCCGGCGCCGCAGATTCCGGCATAGGCAGTTTTCCAATCGGAATTTTCGGGCGAAACGAGAATATAACCTATACGCTCGCCCGGAAGGGAAAGGGATTTGCTCCAGGAATAGCAAATTATTGTATCGTTATAATAATCAGTTACAAAAGGAACTTTTATCCCGCCATAGACAAGCTCGCGATAGGGTTCGTCCGAGATGAGATAAATTTTTCTGCCGAATTTTTCTTCGGCGGCAGAAAGTGTTTCGCCGAGTTTTTTTATGCTTTCTTCGGAAAAAACCGCGCCGGAAGGGTTGTTGGGTGAATTGATGATAACTGCGGCGGTTTTTTCATTCAAGGCTTCGGCGAGTTTGTCAAAATCAATCTGGAAATCCGGCCATTTGCAGGGAACGGCAACGGGTTTTCCTCCGGCGGTTTCAACAAAAACGGTGTACTCGGGGAAGAACGGCGCGAAAAGGACAACTTCTTCGCCGTCTTTAACCAAAGCGGAAAGAGAAATGGTGAGCGAAGCGGCTGCGCCGCAGGTCATATAAAGGTGTTCGGGGCCGAAAGAGGTGTTAAATCGCGCATTAAGGTCATCTGCAACGGCTTTGCGTGCCGCAAAATCGCCGGGTGCGGAAGTATAGCCGTGGGTTGCAAGGGGGCTTTCTTCGGTAAGGATACGGCAAAGCTCTTCGGTGAGCTCCTTCGGAGCGGGGACGCTCGGGTTGCCGATGCTGAAATCAAAGACGTTTTCTTTACCGATTTCGGCTTTGCGTTTGTTGCCGTATTCAAAAAGCTCGCGGATGACGGAACGCTTTTCGCCGAGGGAACGCATTCTTTCGGTGTTCATAGGGGTACCTCCGTATAATTTGGTTAACAGTGTTAACCAAAGAATAATATATCTATAATATACCTATATTAAACGAATGTCAATAATTGAAAAGAAAAAAATAAGTGGTATAATTGAATCGGAACAAAATTACGGCCTGCGGAGGAAAGAGGAAAACCCAAAAAGAATCCCTCCACCACTTCGCGGTCCCACGCCCTTTAGGCAAGGGAGGCATTTTCAGGGAGGTGCTTTTATGGACGAAGAGCTTGGTTCGGCGTCGGTTCGTGAGCAGCTTATAAAAGCGGGGATCGCGGAGCTTGAAGCCCACGGGATCGCGGATTTTTCCCTTAGGCGGGTGGCGGCGGCATGCAATATTTCGTGTGCGGCACCTTATAAACATTTCAAAAGCAAAGAAATGCTTATAGATGCGATTTTTGACTATATCAAAAGCCAGCTGAATCTGCTTCTTGACCAGGTTGCGGCGGTATATCGGGAACCGAAAATCTGCCTTACCGAAAGCTGTATGGCCTATATTCGTTTTTGCATTGCCAACCCGCATTTTCGGGCGGTTCTTATGCTTTCGGGGAAGAATCTTCCCCTTGCGGAAAGGGTGAAAAAGCTGATTTTGCTCTGCTTCCCCGATATGGAAGAGAAAGAACGGGAGGACAGGGGATACGTTGTGCGATGCATTGCTTATGGCGCGGCGCTTCTTCTCGAAAGCGGCGAACTGGATTACATCGAACCGGTTATGAAAAGGATAAAAGAAAACATAATGCGCGAACTTGAAGAATAAAACCAAAAAATCCCGCCTGTCAAAAGGCGGGATTTTTTGGTGAGATAAATTGTTGTTTAGCGCACCGAGGTGCAGAACGTGAATGTAGGGGCGCACCTATGTGTGCGCCCGCAAAAACAAAATTGTCATTCCGAGGAGCGGAGCGACGTGGGAATCCGTAGGAAAAGACGACGGATTGCCACACAAACCTTCTGTTTGTTCGCAATGACGGGCGGATGATATCCGCCCCCGCCGCAAACCTTGTCAAATTTTGATGTGCGCTCCGCGTTCTTGGGTTAGGGAACGGTCAAGACCGTTCCCTACGTTTAATTGGCGAACCGATACAGCCGAGCTGCCGCGGTATATTGAAAACCGTTGCCGGCTCCGAACGGCGACGGTGGAGATTAGAAACCTCCGTTCGTTCGGTGGTGAGTTTATTCCCCCTTGAGGGGGAGTCGCTCGCGGGAGCGAGCGGGTAGGGGTGAACGTGTTTCTTTGCGGTCTTACCGCG
>JAFUJP010000106.1 GCA_017473745.1 Oscillospiraceae bacterium | reverse complement strand
TAATATTTCATGCTTTCAGTCATGCTGATAACCACCTTATTTTGATGTTCGGTATAGGTAGGTGTCATCTGCTTTTGACTGTGTTTTCTCCCCGAGTTCTCCCCATCTTCTCCCCAACGGACTTTTTTCTCCCCAAAACCGATTTTCTTTCGAACTCCTTGTACCATCGGGCTTTTCGGGATTTTTGACCTCCGAGGGCTAAAAAATGCTGATTTTTCAAGGGTTTTCAAACTCTCATAATGCCTGAGATTTTCCGGCGTTTTCCTTCAAAGTCTGGATAACGACTCCGACTCGAAATCGTTTTGTCCTTAGCCGGGCACGTGGGTTCGAATCCCACCATCTCCGCCAAACAAAACGGCAACCCGAAAGGGGTGCCGTTTTTGTTTTTTGGTGAGGATGAGAACCCACCGGGTGAGTACCTGACGCCCCGAAAATATGAGCTTGCGAAATATTTTTGGCTGGCGGAAGCAATCCGGCGCAGCGAAGCAAGCGGAAATCCCACCATCTCCGCCAAAAAAGACGATTGCATTTGCAATCGTCTTTTTTTAATCGGCTCCATACGTTCGGGAAAGGGCAGACGCTTCCAATACGGAAAGTCGCTTTGCGGGGCAAAGGGGCGGCGATTATGGGTTTTGCGTGCAAAAAAACAGCGGCACTTTGCAAAAAAAGTGCCGCTGTTCGGTATGCGGATTATTTCTCCTGTTCCCAATCCTCGGCGTCGAAAGTAACGGTAACTTCGCCGTTTGATTCGGTGTAGTTTTCATAGGGCAAAATTGCCTCCGGCTCGAATTCGATCCAGTCGTAAAGAAAACTGTCCTCGGGAAGTTCAAATTCTCCGGTCTGGATCTGATAGACTACATATCGGCCGCAGGCAAAAGCAGAAACAGCAAGAGAAGCAATGATGAGTATTGCCGCAAGTATTGCGGCGGGGCGGCGCAGAATTTTAGTTGAATTCATAGTAATGACCTCCGTTTCGTTGTTGGAGCAGCGGGAGATCAGAAATGCCCTGAGAGCCGAAGCTCTTTTTTCCGGCATGGTGATTTGATCAAATGTCCGTTTATAAAGCTGGTTCATTTATATCCTCCTTTAATATGCTCCGCAATAGTTTTCGTGCCCGATGCAGCCGCATGGAAACCGCCGAGGAACTTATTCCGAGCAGTCGGCCTATTTCATCACAGGTATAACCTTCGTAATAGTGCAAATGAACCGCCAAACGGTATTTTTTCGGTAAGGCGGCGACTGCTTCAAAAAGTTCGCCTTCTTCCGGGTCGGAAAAAGGTATCGTTTCATCAAGCGGTTCCGTTTTTTGCCGCAGGTTCCTGCGCAAAAAGTCGCGGCAGGCGTTTACTGCAACTTTGGCAAACCAGGCTTTTTCGTGTTCGGGAAAAGGGCGGGAACCGCCTTCCAAAAGCTTCAGAAACACCGTTTGCACTATGTCCTCCGCATCCGGCGGGGAACCGGTATATACCAGAGCTATTTTGTAAACCATGTTGTGATACCGGTCAAACAGCGGCAAAAATTCATCTTCTGTCATCAAGGCACCTCCTTTCGGTTTTGTTCGAGGCCTCATACCATAAGACGAAAATAAATTGCAAATCCACACATATTCCGAAAATTTTTTATTCAAATGCGGTAAAGCGGCAAAGCTTTCTGCATTTTTGAGCACAGAACTGAAAAGAAACTGCAGTTATTTTATCATTATGGCATATCGTAAAAAAGTGATTGAATGACTTTCTTTTTGCTACAGGAACAATATGTTTTTGCCCGGGGCATGATATTTTGAAACAGACTTTTTAAACAATGTTCAGAAAATACGGTTTTACCAAAAAAAGCATCCCCAAAGGGATGCTCTTTTGATATTCGTAAAGACAAAAGCTGCCGGATTGCCGGCGGCTTTTATATTTCTGCTTCTGTTTCGGATTTTGCTTCTTCCTTTTCGGAATGAAAAGCAGCGAAATATTTATCAAGATAAATTGTGTATGCAACGGCGATAATGGTGTTGCGAAGCATATCCTTTGTGTCGTTGACGTCGTGACCGACTGTATCGAGTGTTTCTTTTACCCCGAAAACATAGTCAAGCACGTTTTCAAATTCGTTGCAAAAATAGTCATAGGCCTTTTTTTCGCCGTAGATTTTGCGCTGAAGCTCGAAAAGAAGGCGGATATCTTCCATCGAAAGAACGTTCTTTGCGATGGCGATAAATAAAAGATAAGCTATCTGGTCGCGGTCATACTGCTTTTTTACGGGGTTCGCGATAAGCCCTTTTTTGACGTAGTTGCTGACCATCGAATTGGTAAGGCTGAAATTGCCGAGGGGTTCAAGATAGCCTGAAATATATTTTACAACCTGCTCAAGATAGAGCCCGACGTTCGGGATATCGTTATAGCGCGGAAGATAAAAATCCTTTATCGAAGCTTTAATTTCGTCTTTGGTGCTCTGTTTCACAGAAAAATCACCTCCATGAAAGCCATTTTACAACCAAACCGGGGATGAGTCAAGAAAAATCTTTTCACAAGTTTTTAAAAAACTCTTGACAGGGTTTTAAGTATAGGATAAAATATAATGGTAAAGTCAACTATTGTTGAAAAATGTTTTTCGGGGGAGTTTTTCTTATGAACTACAAAATTGTATCGGATTCTTCTTCAAACGTATTTTCCCTTTCGGGGGTGGATTATGAAGCCGTTCCGCTCAGAATAATCACCGCCGCAGCAGAATACGTTGATAACGCAGAGCTTGACGTCGAGAAGATGGTAAATGAAATCAGGGTCACAAAAGGGAAATCGAGCACCTCCTGCCCGAATATGGGCGATTGGCTCGATGCTTTTGAAGGTGCGGACGTTATTTTCGGCATTACCATCACAAGAAAGCTTTCCGGAAGCTATGCCGCGGCTGTTCAGGCGGCGGAAGAATACGAAAATTCCCACCCGGGCGCAAAAGTACATATCATAGACAGCACTTCAACCGGCCCCGAAATGCGCCTTATTATGGAATTTTTGAGGGATCGTATGCTCGAAGGCAAATCTTTCGAGGAAATCAAAGCGGCGGTCGAACAGTATTGCGAACATACCCATCTTCTTTTCTCTCTCGAATCCCTTACAAACCTTGCAAGAAACGGAAGAGTCAACCCGGCGGTTGCAAAGATCGCAGGCGTTCTCGGAATCCGTGTGGTCGGCGCCGCCACCGAAGGCGTTCTCGACCCTCTTCATAAATGCCGCGGCGAAGCCAAAGCCCTTGATACTCTTTACAAAGAGATGAAACTTCGCGGCTATGGCGGCGGAAAAGTCGGAATTTCCCATTGTTTCAATCTGAATGCGGCGAACACCGTCAAAGAAAAAATCCTTGCGGATTATCCCGATGCCAGCGTTGTTATCGAACCCACCACCGCTCTCTGCAGCTTTTATGCGGAACGCGGCGGGATTCTTATCGGATTCGAGGATGCGACAGTCTGATAATTTTTAACATAAAAGCAAGCTGAATCCGTTCCGGAATTTCCGGAACGGATTTGATTATATAGGGGCCGCAAGGCAAATCAGTGTTTATATATGCGGAACACTGGGGACAGCGTTCCCTGCGGTGATGCTGTGGATAACCGCATAAACAACAATTTGTATCTATATTTGACTTTCTCTTGATTTTATTTGTGAGGTTTTGTATTATTAAGATTATATTTATGTTTTATTAAAGTTTCTTTAAGGTTCAAGAGGTAAATTCAGATGTTTTCAATAAAAAGAGCCATTTCAAAATTCAGAAAAATATATGAGGCAAAATTCCTTTTCCGCTGTTTTGTTTTTATTGCTTCGGCGGTGCTGTTTTTTGTCGCGCCGGAAGAATACGACATTATGAGCGGCTGGAATTTCTTTAAAGAATTTTCGATTTTTCATATTCTTTGGCTTATATGGATGGCGGATATGCTTTTGCAGGTTTTCCCGAGCAGAAAATTTCTTCCCCTCGGTTCAACAAAATTCAGTCTTAAAGATTTTGTGCCCCGGGATATCCGGAACATGAAAAAACTTCAGGACCTTATTGATTACATAAAAAAATGCAACCTTGATACCATAAAAATCGGCCTTGTGTGGTTTGCTCTTACCGCAGTTATCGGCATTCTTTATTTCACGGGAATTATAAGCAGAAACCTGCTTTTGCTTCTTTCGGTGGCTTTTTATGTCTGCGACCTTATCTGCGTTCTTTTCTGGTGCCCTTTCAGGGTCTGGTTTATGAAAAACCGCTGCTGCACGACCTGCCGCATTTTCAACTGGGACCACATGATGATGTTTTCGCCTATAGTTTTCGTTCCGGGCTTTTTCACATGGAGCCTTTGCGCCGCGGCGATTCTTGTTCTTGCAATCTGGGAAATTTCTTTCGCCCTCCATCCGGAACGTTTTTATGAAGGAACCAATAAAGCTTTACAGTGCTCGAACTGCACCGACAGGCTTTGCGGCGAGAAAAGCAACTGTCGCGCGACGCTGCCCTCTATTGACAACATAACGAAGGATATATAAAATGGGAATAGAAGCAATTTTATGGGATTATGACGGAACTTTGGCGGATTCTTCGAAAAAATCCATCGAAGTAAGCCTTGAAGTGCTTTCAAACTTCATTCCGGATATATACGAAAACGTTCCGAAGCCCCTTTCGTCAAGGGAAGATTTTCAGGAAACCTACGGAAGAATTTCTGATTGGGTGGAGCTTTATCACGTCTGTTACGGGCTTGATGATGAACAGACAAGAAAGGCCGTGGAGCTTTGGGGGCCGGTTCAGCTTAAAAACCGAACGGAATCGGAACTCTATTCCGGAATACCGGAAATTCTTGAAAAATTCAGAGATACAAAAATGGGCGTATGTTCACAAAACGGCGCCGGAATTATAAAAAGATCCCTTGAGCACCATGGCGTGCTCAAATATTTCGGGGCGGTGATCGGAGTTGACGATGTTCTTTTTGAAGAACAAAAACCCCATCCGGCCGCCTTCATAAACTGCCTTGAAAAGCTCGGCATAACGGATAAAAACAAAACCTTTGTTTATATCGGTGACCACAGCGTGGACGTTGCCTTCGGCAGAAATGCCGAAGCCATGCTCAAAACCGATTACCCGGAAGCAAAGGTCATCTGCATAGCCATACATCATCCGGGCGATTACTGCGAAGAGGATGAAAACTTTCTTCCGGATTTTATTGCCCGCGGAAGTACCGAGCTTTTTGAGATATTAAACGGGATTTGAACCTTCTTTGCCGTGAAGGAAGATTCGAGTTCGCAAAAGGCGGCGTTTTGCCGCCGGAAAGGACTTTGATTCTTATGAAAACCGATTTTAATGAGATTAAGAAAACACTGCTCAAAAGCGCCGAAACTTTTGAAGAAAGCGGCGCACTGCTCCTCAATCACGAGGGGAAAACCGCTTTGAGCACATGTTACGGCTTTGCCGAAAGGGAAGCCGAAAACAAAACCGCAGTCACGGCAGAAAGCCGTTACCTTATGCCTTTGGACTGCACCGGCGTGCTCGCCCTTTGTGTATTTATCCTCGCGGATATGAAAAAACTCAGCCTTTCGGATAAAATTTCGCGTTTCATTCCGGAATTTGAGCACGCAGGGAAAATAACCATCCGCCAGCTTCTTGCAGGTAAATCGGGGATCCGCGATTTTTACTTCGGCGAGATACTCCGAAAGATGGAAGATGACGAGGAATATTCCTCTCTTTCGGGCATCGAGCGCAGAAAACGCGACATGAGCCTCTATCTCAAAGATTATTCCTTTGAAATGGTGCTCAAAAATATCGAAGGAAAATTCCTTGAGCACGAACCGGGAGTTTCCGAAGATTACAGCTCCAGCGAGCGCTTCTTCCTTCGTGAAATCGTTGAACGCGCAAGCGGAATTTTCCTCGAGGAATTTGTTGAAAAGAACATTTTCATTCCCCTCGGAATGGACGAAACCAGCATTGGCAATGCGGGAAATGCTCTTCCGCTCTATGCCCTTTACAGAAACAGGGAATACCTCCGTTTCGACACCGAAAACACAGATTATCGCTTTTTTACCACTACGGTGCGCGACCTTGAAAAGCTTATGCTCGGTATCATGAACTGCAAGGTTTTCTCCGAAAAACTTTGGAAGACCGCAACGAAGCTGGATAAAGATAATCTGGGGCTCGGTTTCAGCGGGGTCGGCGGAATGCTTTGCTTCTATATGGATTTTGAGGGCTTCGAGCCGGCGACTTTCTATTATGACAAAGAAAACGATTTCTGCTATATGCGCGTGAAAAACTGTCCCGGAAAATACGTCGAGGAAGGGGACAGCCTTTTCCGTTCTTTCTCGAAGGATTGCCGCATGGAGATCGAGCCGATTTTCACCTATCCTAAGAATACCAGAATGGTGCCCTATGGTGAAAAGAACTGGCGCCAGGCT
This sequence comes from Oscillospiraceae bacterium, assembly GCA_017473745.1. Classification (GTDB taxonomy): domain Bacteria; phylum Bacillota; class Clostridia; order Oscillospirales; family Ruminococcaceae; genus UMGS1668. The sequence goes on along the minus strand of JAFUJP010000106.1, from coordinate 13,341 downwards.
TCCATGCTTGAACTCCGCCCCGATCAGCGTGAATTTGTTTCGGGTGCTCTTGATACCATTGCCTATTCCGCCGCTTATAAAAACCATAAACTTTTTGTGGAAATGGAGGGCGAGCGTGCCGTCGGACTTCTCGATCTTTCCGTTGATAAGAAAAAGGGCGATTACAACATCGAAATAGTGCTTATCGACCGCAGATATCAGAGCAGGGGATTCGGAAGATTTATGCTCCGTTTTGCGGTGGATTACCTTAAAAAAGCGGGCGCGAAACGCCTTTCCATCGGCGTGAACCGCTTTAATATTCCCGCAAGACGCCTTTATAAATCCGTCGGATTTACCGAAGACTGCGTTTATGAAGAAGGCGTTTTTATGCGCCGGGAATTAACGGAAGAATAAAATATTTTGCTGCAAAAAAACAGCGCGCTTTTCAAAAAAGCACGCTGTTTTTGTCTTGTGGGAACATCATTTCGGATAATGAAAAAGGATTGTCACACCTCCGTTCCGGAGGTGTGCAATGACGGGCAATATTATTTGCCCTTGACGCAAACTTTGTCAAATTTCGATACGCGCTCCGCGTTCTTAAATTACGGGCGAACACACAGGTTCGCCCCTACGACGTTTTTAATAACGCAATGAGCGTGCAAGATTTGTCAATTTAGTGTAGGGCGGGAGTCCCTGAAGGGATTACTTCGCACTTCGTGCTCAGGGCACCCGCTCCCGCCGTAAACCCTATCAAATTTCGATGGGCGCTCCGCGTTCTTGGTTTACCCCCATCCGTCACGCCTGCGGCGTGCCACCTTCCCCCAAGGGAAGGCTTTAAAGCGCTCCGCGTTCTCTGCGGCGGGAAGGCGGATTTCAGATTTCGATAAGCTCGTATTTCCTTGTGCCGAAGCCGAGGTCTGCGGCGGCTTCAATGGTGTGAACGCCGTTGCGGCTTTCAATGCGTTTGAGAAGATGGCCACGGCCCGGGTCGTCGGAAGCATAAACAAGGTCAAGGCAGGCCTGATCGACCGCAATGGGGTCGAGGGAACAGAGAATACCGATATCTTTCATGCAGGGATCTTCTGCAACGGCGCAGCAGTCGCAGTCAACGGACATATTTTTCATAACGTTGATGTATGCGGCTTTTCCGCCGAAATATTTTACGATGCAGCCGGCGGCATCCGCCATGGATTCAAGGAAGGAATCGTGGTCGGCGGTCCAGATTTTTTTCGGTTCCCCTGCGCCGTGGATATAGGCTTTTCCGAAAGAGGAGGCAATCCCGATGGAAAGCTGTTTAAGCGCGCCGCCGTAACCGCCCATGGGGTGGCCCTTGAAATGTGAAAGAACCAGAAGGGAATCATAATTCGCCATGTTTTTGCCGACGAAATTCTTTTTGATGCGTTTTCCATCGGGGATATCGAGTTCGAGGTCGGGGCCTTCGGCATCAAGCAGATCGGTGGGGAAAAATTTGCTCCAGCCGTGCTCTTCAAGGGTTTTAAGATGCTTTTCGGTGGTGTTGCGGGTGCCGTTATAAGCTGTGTTGCATTCAACAACGGTGCCGTCAACTTTTTCTATAAGCTCCTTCCAGAATTCCGGGCGAAGGAAGTTCTGATTGCCGGTTTCACCGGAATGAACCTTTACCGCAACTTTCCCCGGAAGATCGGGAGAAAGGGCTTCGTATATTTTCATAAGCCCCTCTGCGCTTATATCACGGGTAAAATAAACCTTTGCTTTTTCCATAAAAAACACCTCGCTTTGATAATGTTATATTACCACAAACTGCTTTGTTCAGGCAACAAAAACAAAGGAAAAATTTGCCTTTTTTCGTTTTTTTCGGCCTTGTTTTTGTGAAAAAATGGATAATTTTTTGTCAAGTGATTAAGTCACATTTGTTCGTTAGAATTAATATAGCAAAAAAAGTATTTAATTCTACATTTTCCACAATTGACCTTTAAGTTCGGATAATTTATAATATGATTTAGTAATTAAATTTTCATCAGGAGGTTTTCGCAATGATCACTACCATCACAAAACGCGACGGCAGAATCGCCGATTTCAATATCGACAAAATAGCAAACGCTATCTTTATGGCGGCAAAGGCCAACGGAGGCAACGACTATGAGGAAGCGTACGCCATCGCCGAAATGGTAGTGGATTATATCGAAAATAAGGAACATATCGAAGTTCCCCACGTTGAACACGTTCAGGATGTCGTTGAAAAAATGCTTATCGAAACGGGACATGCCCGCACCGCAAAGGGCTTTATCCTTTACCGCGCAAACCGCACAAGGGTTCGCGAAATGGATACCCGTCTTATGAAGACTATGGAAAATCTTACCTTCCAGTCCGCAAAGGAAAACGACGTAAAGCGCGAAAATGCAAATATCAACGGCGATACCGCCATGGGCACCATGCTTAAATACGGAAGCGAAGCCGCAAAACAGTTCTATGAAATGTATATCCTCAACCCCCGCCACGCCCAGGCACACCATAACGGCGATATACATATCCATGACCTCGACTTCCTTACCCTTACCACTACCTGCTGCCAGATAGATATCCTCAAGCTTTTCAAGGACGGATTTGACACCGGCCACGGCCATTTGAGAGAACCCCAGGATATCGCAAGCTATGCGGCCCTTGCCTGCATTGCCATCCAGTCCAACCAGAATGACCAGCACGGAGGCCAGAGCATCCCGAACTTCGATTACGGAATGGCTCCCGGCGTTGCGAAAACATACAGAAAGCTTTATCGCCAGAATATGGGAAGAGCTCTCGAACTTCTTGCAAACGAAGAAAACGGCGAGGATATCGCACGCGAAATTATGGCAAAGGCAGAAGAAGCCGCGGGCCAATGGCCCAGATTTGAGGACGGCGAAGCCTATAAAGAGGCCGAGCTTGCTCTTCTCACCGAAAAATACGGAGAAGAACTTGCCCTTAAAGCACAGGAATTCACCTTCAAACGTGCGGAAAAAGAAATCGACAGGGCAACCTATCAGGCAATGGAGGCCCTTGTTCATAACCTTAACACCATGCATTCCAGAGCGGGCGCCCAGGTTCCTTTCAGCTCCATCAACTACGGCACCGATACCAGCCCCGAAGGCAGACTTGTTATCAAAAACGTTCTTCTCGCAACCGAAGCCGGTCTTGGCAACGGCGAAACCCCGATTTTCCCCATCCACATTTTCAAAGTTAAAGAGGGCATCAACTATAACCCCGGCGAGCCGAACTATGATCTTTTCAAGCTTGCCTGCCGCGTAAGCGCAAAGCGCCTTTTCCCGAACTTTTCTTTCATAGATGCGCCTTTCAATATTCCTTACTATAAAGAGGGGCATCCCGAAACCGAAATTGCATATATGGGCTGCCGCACCCGCGTTATCGGCAACGTTTATGATCCCGAAAGGGAAATAGTCAACAGCCGCGGAAACCTTTCTTTCACTTCCATAAACCTTCCGCGCCTTGCGCTTTTGAGCAACCACAACATCGACCTTTTCTTTGATCAGCTTGACAGCCGCATCACCCTTGTTATCGAACAGCTTCTCGAGCGTTTTGAAATTCAGAAAAAGAAAAAGGTAAGAAACTATCCCTTCCTTATGGGGCAGGGGGTATGGCTCGATTCCGAAAAGCTCGGCCCGGATGACGAAGTCGGTGAGGTTCTTAAACACGGAACCCTTTCCGTCGGCTTCATCGGTCTTGCGGAATGCCTTAAAGCACTTATCGGCGTTCACCACGGCGAAAGCAGAGAAGCCCAGAACCTCGGCCTTGAAATCATCGCGTTTATGAGAAAGAGAATGGACGAAGCAAGCGAAAAATACGGCCTTAACTTCTCGCTTCTCGCAACCCCGGCGGAAGGTCTTTCGGGCAGATTTGTACGCATCGACGCCGAAAAATTCGGCAAGATCCCGGGTGTTACCGACAGGGATTATTATACCAACTCCTTCCACGTTCCGGTATATTATCCCATTTCCGCCTTTGATAAGATAAAAAGGGAAGCGCCCTATCACGCAATGACCAACGCCGGCCATATCACCTATATTGAGCTTGACGGCGACCCCATGCAGAACCTTGATGCTTTTGAGCAGGTCATCCGCTGCATGAAAGAATCCGGCATCGGCTACGGCAGCGTCAACCACCCGGTCGACCGCGACCCGGAATGCGGCTTTACCGGAATCATCGGCGACGAATGCCCCAAATGCGGAAGAAAAGAATCCGAGGGCGCAAGCTTCGAAAGGATCCGCCGCATCACCGGCTATCTTGTCGGCACCCTTGATAACTTCAACAACGCAAAACGTTCCGAGGTTGAGGATAGGGTAAAACACTCCGTCCAGACCCAGGCAGAAGAAATCTGATAAAAACAAACCGAAAGACCCGGGCGCAAAGCGTCCGGGTCTTGAAACATGGAGAAAACCTATGGGAGAAAAAACCGAAATGAAAACCCTGCGCCTTGCGGGGGTTATGAGGGAATCCATCGTTGACGGCCCGGGAATACGCATGACTGTTTTCGGCCAGGGCTGCCCCCACCATTGCAAGGGCTGCCATAATCCGGAAACGCACGACCCGAACGGCGGATACATCAGCCACCCGGAAAACATTCTTAAAGCCATCGACCAAAATCCGCTTTTGCAGGGGGTGACCTTTTCCGGCGGAGAGCCTTTTTTTCAGGCGGAGGCTTTTGCGGAACTGGGCGCCGAAATAAAAAAACGCGGTCTTCATATAATGACCTATTCCGGATATACTTTCGAGCAGATATCCGATGGCATAGAAAAAGGAAAAACGGGCTGGAAGGAGCTTCTTTCGGTGACGGATATTCTTGTTGACGGGCGCTTCATTATTGAAGAGCGCTCGCTTGATCTTCTTTTCCGCGGTTCAAGGAACCAGCGGCTCATCGACGTTCACAAAAGTCTTGAAGCGGGCGAAGCCGTTCTCTGGAACCCGGAAGAGGAAAGCGGTGTTGCAAGATACCGCAAATAAATTGAAAATTGATAGTTGAAAGCTGAAAGTGTCCGCCCGTTTTTTATGTTTGTTCCATATATTCCTCGATAAGCTTTTCGATAAGTTCATCAACGGATATTTTATATTCGTTTGCGATACATTGGATTTTATATAAGGAGTCAGCATCTAATTCCACTTGAATATTGGCGGTTTTATTAACCATTGTTTGTCACCTCAAATAAATTTTAACCTGTTTTAGGTTAAAAGTCAATACCCTGTTTCAGGTTAGTGTAAAATAAAATCGAGGTGATTTTATGTACAGAAGGATTCGTGAGCTTCGGGAGGACAAGGATATTTCGCAGACGGCCCTTGCAAAAGTTCTCGGAATGTCCCAGACGGGATATTCAAAATATGAAACGGGCGAAAACGACGTTCCGACCTCGATTTTGATAAAGCTGGCGGATTTTTACGGAACCTCGGTTGACTATATCCTCGGAAGAACGGATGAAAGATAGATTTTTAAAAAATCCGTCGCAGGCGAAAGGAAGAAGCGGAACATGGTTGGAATCCTGCCGTCTTTTGGCGATGGAGGCTTTAAAGCGCATAAAATAAAGAAAAAATCTGCAATTTTATTGATAAAACACTTGCATTTTCGTTTTTAATATGCTAATATTATTAAGGTAATAAGTTAGACTTAAAGGAGTGGGAATTCAAAACCCGCTCCTTTCTGTTTACCGAAAGATTTTTGGAGGTGTTTTTTTGGCAGAAGGCAAAAAGAAAAATACCGCGCAGATCTGCACCGAGCTTGCCCTTCCCGTGGCGGAAGAAATCGGCGTCGAACTTTGGGACGTCCGTTTTGAAAAAGAGGGCACAGAGTGGTTCCTGCGCTTTTTTATTGACAAAGAAGGTCTTTCCATCGAAGACTGCGAAAATTTCAGCCGCATGATCGACCCTATTCTTGACGAGGCCGACCCCATAGAAAAACAGTATATTCTCGAAGTTTCCTCCCCGGGAATCGAGAGAAAACTTATCACCGAGGAACACGTAAGACGCTATCTCGGCTATCTTGCAACGGTAAGATTTATCCGCGCTCCTGAAGGATACAACCAGAGGGAATTCCTTCTTCAGCTCGACGATATAAAAGACGGCGTTATAACCGCTTCTTTTGAGGACGGCACCGAAATGGTCTTCAATAAAAGCGAAACCGCCTATATAAAACTTTACTATGACTTTAACAGTGATGACTGAGGAGGAATTATAAAAAAATGAACGCAGAATTTTTTGATGCCCTTGCGCTTCTCGAAAAAGAAAAAGGCATTTCTGTCGAATATCTTTGCGAAAAGATTGAAAATGCCATTGCGATCGCGATCCGCCGCGATTATGTCGGAACCGAGGACGTAAAGGTTGTTATCGACCCCGAAACCAAAGCATTTGAAGTTGCTATCCGCAAACTTGTTGTTGAAGAAGTGGAAGACCCCGCAAACCAGATTCTTCCCGAGATGGCAGTAAAATACAACAAAAAAGCCCAGCTCGGCGATATCGTTGATATCCCCCTTGAAACAAAGGAATTCGGCCGCATAGCAGCCCAAACCGCAAAACACGTTATCAAACAGGGTATCCGCGAAGCGGAAAGAGGCCAGGTTCTTAAAGAGTTCCAGAGCCGCGAGCATGAAATCATCACCGCAACCGTTATCAGCACCGACCCCGTTCGCGGAAGCGTTACCCTTGAAATCGACCACAACGAAGCATTCCTTCTCAAATCCGAACAGATCCCCGGCGAATATTTCAGCGACGGCGAAAAGATCAAAGTTTATGTTGTTGAAGTTGCCGCTTCCGAACGCGGCCCCAAGGTAATGATTTCCAGAACTCACCCCGGCCTTGTAAAACGCCTTTTCGAGATCGAAGTTCCCGAAATTTACGAAGGCACAGTTGAAATCAAAGCTGTATCGCGCGAAGCAGGTTCCAGAACCAAGCTTGCTGTATGGAGCAAGGAACCGGACGTTGACGCAGTTGGCGCCTGCATCGGCAGCCGCGGCGCCCGCGTTGCAAAAATCGTTGATGAACTCGGCGGCGAAAAAATCGACGTTGTTCAGTATTCCGAAGACCCGGCTGAATTCATCGCCGCGGCGCTTTCTCCCGCAAAGGTCGTTTCTGTCGAGATCGACCCCGAAGGAGCAAAAGCCTGCAAGGTAAAAGTTCCGGATGAACAGCTTTCTCTTGCCATCGGCAACAAGGGCCAGAATGCCCGCCTTGCCGCAAGACTTACCGGCTGGAAGATCGACATCAAGCCCGAAAGCGGTTTTTGGGGCGAAGAAGAATAATTAAAAACGCAGAAACTTTTCCGAAAGGAGGAAGCCTTTTTATGAAAAAAATACCTATGAGAATGTGCACAGGCTGCGGCGAAATGAAGCCGAAACGCGAACTTATAAGGGTCGTCAAAAGCCCCGAGGGCGTTATTTCCCTCGATAAAACCGGGCGCTCGCCCGGAAGAGGCGCCTATGTCTGCCCGGATATCGAATGCCTTAAAAAGGCACGGAAAACAAAACGCATCGAGCGGGTTTTCGAAACCTCGATTCCGGAAGAAGTTTATGAAGCGCTTGAAAAGGAGCTGGCAAAGGATGCAGAATAACAGACTTTCGGGGTTCCTCGGGCTTTGCCGAAAAGCCGGCAAGCTTGTTTTCGGCTTTGATATGACAGTCGAATCCATGCAGAAAGGAACCGCAGAATCAGTTCTTCTTTCAAGCGATTGTTCCGAAAGAACGGCAAGGAACATAAAACGCATCGCCGCAGAAACCGGAACAGAAATTTATATATTGCCCCTTACAATGGATGAAATCAGTTATGCCGTTGCAAAACGTGCGGGAGTGCTTTCCGTTTGCGACAGCGGCTTTTCAAAAAAAATAAAAGAGCTGCTTGAAAGCGGCAGGCACGAAGCATGAACTATGGGAGGAATTAGATGATAGACAACATTAAATATAAAGTGGCGGACGTCGCAAAAGATCTTAAACAGCCTGTAAAGGACGTTATTGATGTTTTGGGCGAAAAATTCCCGCCGAAAAAGGCCCAGGCCACCCTTACAGAAGAGGAACTCAACTTCGTTTTCGAGCATTATACCAGGAAAAACGAAGTTTCGAGCTTTGCCTCTTATTTTGCTATGGCCGGCCAGCCCAAACCAGAAAAGAAAAAAGAGGAACCCAAGGCCGAAGCACCCAAAGCAGAAGCCAAACCCGCCGAAAAACCGGCACAGAAAGAAGTAAAGGCAGAAGAAAAACCTGCCCCCGCACCCAAAGCGGAACAGAAACCCGCCCCTAAAGCGGAAGAAAAGAAACCGGAAGCAAAACCCGCCCCCAAAGCGGAAGAAAAACCGGCACAGAAACCCGAACAGAAAAACAGCGAACGCAAACCCGCCGATAATCATCAGCAGGGCGAACGCAGAAACGATAATAACCGCAATCAGAACGGCGAACGCAAAAACGACGGTAACCGTAATCAGAACGGCGAGCGCAAGTTTGATAACAACCGCGGCCAGCAGGGCGAACGCAGAAATGACAATAACCGCCCCCAGAACGGCGAGCGTAAGTTTGATAACAGCCGTCCCCAGCAGAACGGCGAGCGCAAATTTGACAACAACCGCCCTCAACAGAACGGTGACCGCAAATTCGGCGATAAACCGAACTTCCAGAAGAACGACCGTTTTGGCGGAAACAGCTTTGATAAAGATAAAGAGGATAACAGCCGCCGCCACGAGCCCAAAAAGCCCGTTGAGCGCAAACCCCGCCCCGCAAACCAGCCCCCGGCAGAAAAACTTGCCGCAGGCGTTGCCCATGTTGATATGAGCGCGGTTTCCGTTGACCTCGATAAATACAACGACAAATACGAACAGATTGCTCCCGCTTCTTCCATGAGCGACAGCTATACCAACAAACAGAAACTCAACCAGAAGAGCAAACAGCAGGGCAAACCCAAAAAGAGCAAACATGAGCAGGAACAGGAAAAACTCAAAAAGCTCGAAATGGAGCGCCAGCGCCGTCAGAAGCTTGAAATCACCCTTCCGGATGAGATCACCGTCGGCGACCTTGCTCTTAAACTCAAAATCGCCTCTTCCGAAATCATCAAGCGCCTTATGCTTCAGGGCATGATGGTTTCCGTAAACGAGGTTATCGACTATGACACCGCAGCTCTTATCGCAATGGATATCGGCGCAAAAGTTGAGCACGAAGTTGTTGTTACCATCGAAGACAGACTTATCGATGACAGCGAGGACGATGCAGCAAATCTCATCACCCGCGATCCTGTTGTCTGCGTAATGGGCCACGTTGACCATGGTAAGACCTCTATCCTCGACTATATCAGAAGCGCCCACGTTGCTTCCGGCGAAGCGGGCGGTATCACCCAGCACCTCGGTGCATACAGAGTTACCACCGAAAGCGGCGATTCTATCACCTTCCTCGATACCCCCGGCCACGAAGCATTCACCGCAATGCGTGCCCGCGGCGCACTCTGCACCGATATTGCAATCCTTGTTGTTGCGGCGGACGACGGCATTATGCCCCAGACCGTTGAAGCTATCAACCACGCGAAAGCGGCGGAGGTTTCCATCATCGTTGCAATCAACAAAATTGATAAACCCACCGCAAACCCCGATAAAGTTATGCAGGGGCTTACCGAATACGGTCTTGTTCCCGAAGAATGGGGCGGCGACGTTATCTGCGTTCCCGTTTCTGCAAAAACCGGTGAAAATATCGACACTCTTCTCGAAATGATCACCCTTGTTGCGGAAGTTCGCGAGCTTAAAGCCAACCCCGACAGAATGGCAAAAGGTACCGTTATCGAATCCCGTCTTGACAAAGGCCGCGGCCCCGTTGCGACCATGCTTGTTCAGAACGGTACTCTTCATACCGGCGACGTTGTTATTGCGGGTACTTCCGTCGGTAAAGTCCGCGTTATGATCGATGATAAGGGCAACCGCATCACCGAAGCGGGTCCTTCCATCCCTGTTGAAATCACCGGTCTTGATTCCGTTCCTACCGGCGGCGACCAGTTCAACGCAGTTTCTGACGAAAAACTTGCACGCGAGCTTGTTGAACAGCGTGAATACGAAGCCAAACAGGAACAGTTCAAGGCATACCAGAAGGTTACTCTTGATAACCTCTTCAACCAGATCGCCGAAGGCGAGATCAAGGAACTCCCCATCATCGTCAAGGCCGACGTACAGGGCTCCGTTGAGGCGGTTCGCCAGTCCCTCGAAAAACTTTCCAACGAGGAAGTCCGCGTAAAAGTTATCCACGGCGCGGTCGGCGCGGTAAGCGAATCCGACGTTATGCTTGCACAGGTTTCCAACGCAATCATAGTCGGCTTCAACGTTCGCCCCGATACCACCGCAAGAGATACCGCCGAACGCGAAGGCGTTGATATCCGCCTTTACAGAATCATCTATGACGCCATAGAAGAGATTCAGTCCGCTATGAAAGGTATGCTTGCCCCGAAATTCCGCGACGTTGACCTCGGCCGTGCGGAAATCCGCCAGGTTTACAAAATATCCAACGTCGGCACCGTTGCGGGTTGTTATGTTCTTGAAGGCAAAATCACCAGAAACGCAAATATCCGCGTTGTTCGCGACGGTATTATCATCGCCGATGATAAACTCGACAGCCTTAAACGTTTCAAAGACGACGTCAAAGAGGTTGCATCCGGCTATGAATGCGGTATGGCTCTTACCAAATTCAACGACATCAAGGAAGGCGACGTTTTCGAAGCTTACATCGTTGAAGAATATCGCGACGATAACTAAACCGGAGGAAATATGGCAGGATTTAAACTTAACAGAACCAGCGAGGATATCCGCCGCGAGCTTATGGATATCCTTCGCAGCATGAAAGATCCGCGCATTTCCGGCGGAATGATAAGCGTTGTGCGCATCGAGCTTACCAACGACCTTTCTCACTGCAAGGTATATATCAGCTCCCTCGAGGGCATGGAAAAGGCAAAAGAGGCCGTTAAAGTTCTTACCAAAGCCGGCGGATTTATCCGCCATGAAATGATGATGCGTCTTGAACTTCGCAAAGTTCCGGAATTCCACTTTATTCCGGATGATTCCATCGAATACAGCGCAGGCATCCAGAAAATTCTCCGCGAAATCGGGGAAGAATAATTTTCAAGAAAGGAGAAAATGAATATGGAAGTTAACGTTCAGAAATGCTGTGAACTTCTTCGTGAAATGAATGATATAGTCATCCTTTGCCATCGGAATCCCGACGGCGATACCCTCGGTTCGGCTTTTGCGCTTCACTATATCCTTGCACAGCTCGGTAAAAGAAGCCGCATAGAATGTCACGATGAAATTCCGGCGCAGTATTCATATATGCTCCTTGACTATAAAAAAGAGGAATTCGAGCCGAAGGCTGTTGTGGCGGTGGATATTGCCGATGAACAGCTTTTCGGCGAAAACCTTGATAAATACCGCGGAAAGGTCGATCTTTGCATCGACCACCACGGTTCCAACAAGCATTATGCGAAAAACTGGCTGGTGCGTGATACCGCCGCCGCAAACTGCGAGATAATCGAAGATATTTGCTACGGATTTGAGGAGGCAGAGCTTACGAAGCTCATTGCGGATTGCATCTATACCGGAGTTTCCACCGATACGGGGTGCTTCCGCTATTCCAACACCACCGGCCACACCCACGCCGTTGCAGGAAGAATGTTCAAAGCCGGATGTGACTTTGTTATGATAAACAGAGTTATGTTCGAGCTGAAATCCCTTTCCCGAATCGCCATCGAAAAAGAGGTGCTCAACACTGTTGAATACCATTTCGACAAAAAATGCGCCCTTGTCTATATCACCAAAGAGATGATGGAAAGAACCGGCGCAATCGAAGCGGAACTTGAAGGAGTTGCCGCAATGCCCCGCCAGATCGAAGGGGTCGAAGTCGGCATAACCCTTCGCCAGCGTGACAACGGATATAAAATTTCCATGCGTACCGGCGAAGAGGTTGACGCGAGCATAGTTTGTGCGAAGCTCGGCGGCGGCGGCCACAGATGCGCTTCCGGATGTTTTGTCGAGGGTGATCTTGAAACCGCGAAAAGAACCATTCTCGGCGTTGTCGGCGAAAGCATTGGGGAAAAGGAGTGAGCCTTATGACGGGTATCCTTCCGGTGAAAAAGCCCGCGGGCTTCACATCTTTTGACGTTATCGGAAAGCTTAGGGGCGTTACAAAAACGCGCAAAATAGGCCATTCCGGAACCCTTGACCCAATGGCGACGGGCGTTTTGCCGCTTTTCTTCGGCGGTGCGACCAAATGCTGCGATATTCTTCCGAATGGAGATAAACGCTATGTGGCGGATATAAAATTCGGCATAGTCACCGATACCCAGGATACGACCGGGCGCGTGCTCAAAGAAACAGAAAGCCACGTTACCGAAGAGGAATTTGCGGCAGTTGCCGCCGGATTCATCGGAAAACAGCTCCAGCTCCCGCCGATGTATTCCGCCGTTAAAGTGAACGGAAGACCGCTTTATGACCTTGCAAGAGAAGGCAAAACCGTCGAGCGTGCTCAAAAAGAGATAGAAGTCTATGATATAAAAATTCTCGGTTTTGATGAGCATGCTCAAACTGCACGCATCGAAGTTTTCTGCGGAAAAGGCACTTTTATCCGCACCCTTATCAATGATATGGGTGAAAAACTGGGCTGCGGCGCCTGCATGAGCGCCCTTGAACGCACCATGGCGGCGGGATTTGATATTTCGGAATGCTATACCATCGAAGATATAGAAGCTATGATGCAGTCCGGCACTTTCGAAGAACACCTGATGCCTGTCGAGAGGCTTTTCGAGGGCCTTCCAAGGCTTGTTCTCGGTGATTTCGATAAAAGACTTTACCGGAGCGGGGTGCCGCTGGAGCTGCAAAAGCGCGGCTGGAGCGGCATAGAAGGAAATATTGCCGTTTTTGATGAGAATGGAATGATCCTTGGCATATCCTATATGGATGAAGAAGCAAACGAGCTGAAGCTTCGCAAAATGCTCAATACCGATAAATAAAATTAAGACGTCCTAACAGCGGCACTTCGTAAGGAAGCGCCGCTGTTTTTGTCCATAGATTTTGCGGGCATCGGATTTTGTATCCCAAAATCCATAAATCAGAATGTAGGGGCGAACCTGCGTGTTCGCCCGTTTTAGTTTAAGGAACGGTCTTGACCGTTCCGTTTCGCGAAGCGTTTAGCCCCCTTGTCAAAGGGGGCTGGATTTTCATTCGCTTGCGAATGAAAAGACTGGGGGATTCCAACCCCGTCCAACTTGTGAATATCGGCAAATGTAATACTTACCCCATTTCTTTGCTCGTGCAAAGAAACGCGGTAAGACCGCAAAGAAACACGTTTCTATCCCCCATTTTTGCTCCCGCAAAAATCCCCCTTATCAAAGGGGGTAAAGCGC